>CBIHPC010000010.1:0-71442 GCA_966211305.1 uncultured Niastella sp. | reverse complement strand
GTGAAGCCAGGGAACTGATCAACAAGATCAGCCTGGCAGCAAAGCGGATGTCGGGGCTGATCAATGATGTGCTTAATTTTTCAAAGGTGTTGGATCACAATGTTTTTGAACAGGTAGACCTGAACGTTATTTTGCAAAATGTCAGGAATGACTTTGATATGCTGATTGAACAGAAAAAAGCCGTTATAACACAGGATGAACTCCCTGTTATAAAAGCGGCGCCCTTGCAGATGAACCAGCTTTTTTACAATCTGCTCGGAAATGCATTGAAATTTTCCCGGCCAGATGTATCGCCGGTAATACACATTTCTTACAAAAAGCTTTCGGCCGCAGAGGTGCAAAAGCACCCATCACTTGATAGCGAATTCCCCTGTTGTGAGATCGTTTTTTCTGATAACGGGATAGGGATCGATGAAAAATTTATGGAACAGATCTTTCTGATATTCCAGCGATTGAATGCAACCGACCGTTTTGAAGGAACGGGTATCGGCCTGGCCTTATGTAAAAAGATAGTGTTAAATCATAATGGCGAAATTTATGTACACTCAAAAGAAGGAATGGGTACGGAGTTTCATATACTTCTTCCCTTAAAGGAATGAAAGATCATTATTGCAATTACTTCAAATGAAATACAATGACTATTTTACTAATTGATGATGATGCCGATGACAGGAAGTTGTTCTTTGAAGCGACGGCGGAATTTGATGACACGATTAAATATGTAGCTGCGGCTAATACACAGGAAGCCCTCATATATTTAAATAATGTAGAAAATGTTTTGCCCGATTTTATTTTTCTCGACCTGCGAATGCCCGGTCTGAGCGGAGAGCAGTGCCTGATAGAAATTAAAAAAGATCCCCGGCTGGCTGCTGTTCCGGTGATCATTTATACAACTTCCCGGGATGAAAAGGAATCGGTCAGGTTAAAAAGCCTCGGCGCCGCACATTTCATGAGCAAACCTGTTTTACCCGATGATGTATTTTATATGGTGTCTTTTGTGCTTGGCGAAAAATGGAATTGATCATCGGATGTCCTGCCAATTCGCTTTGTGAATGAAGAAAATCTTTTTGGTGAACAAGGCGTGATGATCCTGGAAGGAGATGTGGAGTGGAATTACCAGCGCACCGCCGCCAAAATGCAGTTGGGCAGCTGGCAGGAATAAAGATGATTTATAACTTTCTGAATATAAAACCTTATATCGCCCACTTACCTTTCAACTGCCACGAAAGCAGTAATATGAGTAAGCAGCAGACAAGATAAGTAAGGTACAGCCAGGGTATTGCCTGTAATAGAAGCGAATGCGTTACCACCCAGGCAATCATGCATACACTGCCGATAAACGACCAGCTGTATTGTGTTCTGCTTCGTTGTGAACAACTTAACAGTGCTGTGAGGTTTACGCCGCCGGTTATAATAAACATAACGCCTGGTAGCGTAAAGTTTTGTTCAAAAGCAGGATTCAAAAAATCCATCCACAGGCCATAGGCACTCACAACCGGATAGGCTATCAGCAGCATACCAATTAATGTGGAAGATATGCCCACAAAGGCAACGAGTATAATAAGAAGTGTTCGCATATAATAAAATTTTGATCATTTAATCAGATCCGTATTCAACCTGCGTATGAGCTGCTTCACGAGGGCCGGTTATTTTCATATTCGTCGCTGTGGTCATCGTTCTGAATATTTTTTTTCATATCATTTGAATTCTCCGGTGGTTAAATAGTTTTAAAACATGGCTCCTTCAAAACTACCAGCTTCAGTATGCCGTTTTCTATGATGGCAATCATCGCCGGTTATGATCCTGGGCAAGAGCAACTGAGCGTCAGTATCGATGTTGACGTATATCATTGTCGCCCCGGTCTGCGGCGAATTAAGTTTGATCGTATCGTTCCTCCCTGATTCGGCTGTTAAGGGAAACGTATATAATTAATAACTAAAAATTAATACGTTTTATCATACCATAATGCCCCGCAAGGGCATTGTTTTTTACCATTTCCTGCCAAATCTCAGTGCTGCTTTTGACCGCCATCATGCCTTCCGGTCATGTGTAAGTATAAATTGCAGCAACAAAACTGGTTAAAGTATGTCAGTTCTAACATACCACATATGGAAGATCACCTGCTGCACCATCCTTATATCCTGCACGGGTTGTGGCGACACCCCGGTGGTTTTTCCGGAAAGAAAAGATATAATTGAAGCTGTATATGCATCGGGGAAGATCTTTTCGGAAAATGAATACAGGCTGTCTGTACAAAGCAATGGTACTGTTGTACAAAAGCTGGTCAAAGACGGCGATACGGTTAAAAAAGGCCAGTTGCTGTATGTTATCAGCAATGCGGCGGCGAAGGACAGGTACCATGCAGCCCTGAAAAATTTCCAGGTAGTAACGGATAACCTTTCCAGCCGGTCTCCTTTGCTGAACGACCTGAAGTTATCCCTCCAAAGCGCAAAAGTGAAATGCGCCAACGATTCTATAATGTACCATCGGTATAAAACACTGTGGGCGCAACATATCGGTACGAAAAACAACCTCGACAATGCATATACCAATTACCAACTCTCGGTAAACCAGCGAATAATTGCAGAACAGCGATATTATGCCGCTGTAAACGACCTGGCGATCTCACATAGCAATGCCCGCAGCCAGTTAACCGCGGCCGATAAAGACCTGCAGGAATATTTTGTCAGGAGCGACCGTAATGGCATAGTTTACCAGACTTATAAAGAAGCGGGTGAAACAGTGCTTCCCAATGAAGTGGTAGCGCTGGTAGGGGAGTATGGAAACCAGGTGATCAGGCTGTCGGTCGATCAGCAGGATATCGGAAAGATCCGCACCGGCCAGCAGGTGCTGCTTCAAACCGACGTAACGGGAGACACCATTTATGAAGCGGTAGTGTCATGTATTTACCCCGTAATGAATGAACAGGACCAAACCTTCCGTATAGATGCCCTTTTCAGCAAAGACACCGGGCCGGCATTCATACACAGTTCTGTAGAGGCAAACATCATTGTGCAAAGAAAGAACAAAGCCCTGGTTTTGCCCAGAAACGCCCTGGCCGGTAACGACAGCGTTTGGATCAGGCAAAAAGGAGCCAAAACGAAAAAGAATATTCAAACCGGTATAACCACCCTCGATTACGTAGAAGTTGTTGCCGGGCTGGATGAAAGAACGCCGGTATTGGTGACCCCACAAAATGACGCGCCATGAAACTGCCTGTTAACCTGAAGATCATGAAGGTGCACCTGTTGTCGCGCAGGCGGCAAACGATAGTGGCCATGCTGGGCGTTACCTTTGGTATCGGCATGTTCATTCTCATGATGAGCTTTATGAAAGGTATGAACGATTTTTTTGAGGATATCCTGATTTCGGTTACTCCCGATATCCGTATTTATAATGATTATAAAACAGATTATTCCACCTCGGTTGCCACGCAATATTTTGGCGGTAATGGCAACAACCTGGTCATAGTGCGCCATCCCCGGCCCAAACAGATCAACCTCAACCTTAAAAATGCGCCCGGTATTATCCAGGATCTGCAAAATCACAGCGAAGTGGAGGTAGTATCACCGCTTCTTTCGGCACAACTGCTTTTTAATTATGGCCCTGTTCAACTGGGCGCCATAGTAGATGGAATAAATGTGCGCGACGAAGACCGGCTGTTTGGTTTATCGGAAAAAATGGTGAGCGGAAAACCCGGGAACCTGCTGACAGCCGATAACGGCATTCTGCTGGGCTATAAACTGGCCAATAAACTAAATGTAGGCGACGGCGACCTGGTTACCGCCGTAGCGCCGTCGGGGGCAAGCCTGCGGTTCAGGGTGGTAGGTTTGTATAAATTCGGCATCGCTACCATGGATGAATACAAGGCGTATGTGAATCTTACCGATATGCAACAGCTATTGGGCAAAAGCCGCGACTATATCACCGATATCAGGTTAAAGATGAAAGACATGGAACGGGCGCCCGATCTTGCGCCGGCGATGGCAAAAAAGTATGGTTATAAAGCCGATGACTGGGAAACCGTAAATGCCTCCATCAAAGCTGGCAACCTGATAAGGGATACATTCACCTATGTGCTGAGTTTTACGTTGTTACTGATAGCCGGGTTCGGTATTTATAATATCATGAACATGGTTATCATCGGGAAAATGAAAGACATTGCCATTCTGAAAGCAGAAGGTTTTGCCCGGAAAGACATTGTGCAGATCTTTTTGTCGCAGACCCTGATCATCGGGTTTATAGGTTCCATGGCCGGACTGCTACTGGGCTTCCTGTTATCATATGGTTTATCGAAAGTGCCCTGGCCCGAAGATGAGTGGGTTGTGATCAAACATTTCCCGGTGAATTTCAATACTCTCTATTATGTGGTGGGAATGATATTCGGGCTGCTTACCACGGGCCTCGCCGGTCTGCTGCCGGCGTTAAAAGCGTCACGGGTAGACCCTGTGGCCATATTAAGAGGTTAAAACAACTTATATGCAGGAATTGCTGAAAGCTGAAAAGCTCAACAAATATTTTCATGAACCAGATACCATACAGGTATTGTACGATATTTCACTTTCTATACACGAAAGCGAGTTTGTTGCCATCATGGGTAAATCGGGTTGCGGCAAATCCACCCTGTTATACCTGTTGTCTACCCTGGATACTGAATATGAAGGCACGATCGATATAAACGGTACCAGGGTAACCGGTTTAAGCGAGAACGCCATGGCCCGCTTCAGAAATGAGTATATAGGTTTTGTTTTTCAGTTCCATTATTTGCTGCCTGAATTCACCGCAATTGAAAACGTAATGTTACCCGCCCTTAAACTGGGCAAATTCGATCAGGCGGCAATTGAAAAGAACGCCCTGGAAAAGTTGCGGCGGATGGATATGCATGAACATGCATATAAACAATCGGGTAAGTTATCGGGGGGGCAGCAGCAACGCGTGGCCATTGCCCGCGCATTGATCAATGATCCAAAGGTCATCATGGCCGATGAGCCTACCGGGAACCTCGATTCGGCCAATACTGATATCATATTCAATATTTTCAGTCAGCTTGTACAGGAAGGCAACACCATCATTACGGTTACCCACGATCACGACTTCGCACGCAAAGGGAACCGTATTCTCGAAATGGCCGACGGAAGGATAAAGATGTAATGCATCCCGATGTTTAGTATGATACAATTTGACGGCTATCAATACCGGCGATGTTCAATATCATAACTTTTGCCTGTTAATAACGGTAACTTACCTAATGGGATTATGTATTTATTTTTTAACGATCCAAAATCTTGTTTATGCAATTGCTGATAAATGGAGAGCGGCTGGTAAGGGAGGTGCAACAGGACTTTTCCCGGATCTATCCTTATTTGAAGATAGAATTCTTCAGAATGAACGGGCTGAATAAAGACCTGGCCCTGAAACAAAATCAAATAAGACACGATCAGCAACTCAGGCTGGCAAAAGGACGTGAGTTTCATAAAGGCGATCTTGTAATAGAAGACACCATGTCTGTACAGGACCTGGAAAAAGCCTTTATGAGCAAATTCGGGTTGTTAACCCAGGTATTCAGAAGATCGGGCAATATCTGGCTGGAAACTTCTGTTACCGATAGCTGGAGCCTGAAGCAGCAGAACGATCTTGGAATGGAAATAACTACCGGGAAAAAGCCTGGTGATAATGATGAAAATGATTATGATCTTAACCGGGATGCCGACTGACCGGTTATTCTTTACCAAGGTCGGGCAGGCTGATCGTAACCGTTGTTCCCGATTGTAATTTACTGTGCAGTTCAATACAACCCTGAATAAGTTCTACATACCGTTTTACAATATGAAGTCCCAAACCTGTTCCCTGAATATTGATCGCATTTTTTCCCCTGAAGAAACTGCTGAATAAATGTTGCTGGTCTTCGTCGGATATTCCTATGCCATTATCTTTTACAGTTATTACCAGGTTATCGTCTTTCAAATTTGCTTTCAGGAAGATCGATGAATGCTCCGGCGAAAATTTTATCGCGTTTGTTAAAAGATTGATCAAAATGTTTTTCAATAGTTTCCTGTCGGTATAAAACTGGCCGCCGGTATGGCATTCAAGATCAAAAGCCTGACCGTTTTTGACTACGACCTGTACTTCTTCAATGATCTCTCTTAAAAAATCGTTTATATCAATTGGCTCTGCATGAACCTGTACTTTGCCCTCTTCGAGTTTTCCGAGCGAAAGAAAATCTTCCAGAAGATCGCTCAGGTGTTTGACCGCATCCTTTATTTTTTTTATGTGCTTTTCACTTTTTTCGTTGTCGCCCTGTTGGTTATAACGCGAAACCAATGCGGCCGAAGACAATACGGTGCTCAGGGGAGTACGGAACTCATGAGAGGCCATCGAAACAAACCGTGACTTTATTTCATTCAGCTCCTTTTCCTTGCTAAGCGCCTCGTTCAGGTCATTCTGCGATCTTTCCAGTTCTTTCAGCGCTTCCTGCAAGATCATGGTCCTTTCCTTTACCTTGGTCTCCAGTTCTGCGTTCAATATCCTCATATCGATAGCCATCTGCTCCAATTGCTTTTGCTGCATGAGATTATTTTGTTCAATGGCTTTTCTGGCAGTTATATCAACGATAAATGCAATGACAAAAAGTTCGCCGTCGCGTTTATAAAAACTAAGGCTTACCTCAACCGGTATTTCGTTGCCATCCTTCTTCTTTCCATAAAGGTCGCGGCCATGCCCCATAACCCTGTGTTGCGGGTGCTCATAAAAACCCGCTCTTAGTTGCGCATGGTTCACCCGCGAACGGTCGGGAATCAACGTTTCTACAGGCCTGCCGGTAATTTCCTGTTCGCTATACCCGAATATCAATTGCGCGGCGGGGTTGATCAAAACGATCCTGCCTTCCCCGTTCGTAAGGATGATTCCTTCCGTGGAATGTTCAAATAACGAAGTAAGATGGCCGGCGTCTATAGTCATGGCAATTATATTGTTATCATTAAATTACAATTTTTTCCTTTCATCGCGGCTCAATAAGATCTTCAATGCCATCCATTCGGGAATCTGATCGCTTACGATTTTCAGGATGCCGACAAACGGAATAAAGAGGATCATTCCTGATACACCCCATAAAAGACCGCCTGCAACTACGGCAATGAGGGTTGCCCAGGTGCTTACTTTTATTTGTGTGGCAACCACTTTCGGAAAAATAAGATTGGCTTCCAGGTATTGTACAATCGTAAATACGGCCACCACGCCTAATGGATACCAGATGCTGTCTTTAGTAACCCAGGCAACGGTGATCGGTAATAAGGCGCTTATGAAAATTCCGACATAGGGGATGATCGTCATGATGGCGGTAAGCATTCCGAACAGGATGGCATGGGGGATGCCGAGCGCCAAAAGCCCGATGCTGTTGAGGATCCCTACGATCAAATATACCATAACCATTCCCTTGATGAATTTAAAATAGGTATGTGTGGTTTCAGTCAATACGATATGTAATTGTTCGTTATAGCGGTTTCCTGCGAGCTTCGCCAGAAATTGTACAAATACTTCCCTGTTGTACAAAAACAAAGCTGCAAACACAGGAACAAGAAATAAGGTAAACAATCCGCCGGCGGTGGCTGCAATCGTTGCCTGTATTATACTGCCCGGGCTGCTACCCAGATTTTGGATCAGCCGTTGCCACCAGTTGTTCTGGGCTTCAACGGAAATATTCAACCCGGTTGCTATCCATTGCTGCAAATCACTGACGGAAGGTTTTAGTTTAGCCAGCAACTGCGGCACATCCTGGCGCAATACATTTACCTGCACAACAAATAAACCTATCAGTATTCCGAATAAAAGAACAACGATCATAAGGCCCGCGGTAATGGCAAGGCTGCGCGGCCACCTGTGCTGTTCAAGCCATTTGCAAACCGGGTACAACACGAGTGCAATAAGCAAACTGTAAGATAACGGTACAAGCAGCGATCTGCCGAAATACAGGATAACCGCGGTAAAAACGGCCAGTTGAAGCCGGGTCAATATTGCAGATGAGGTATTTGTACTATTGGTCATATTATTTAAAGCTACCAGTTCTGCGCGTGCCGGGGCGAGACGTAAGTCATTCGTGCCGGTGAGTTTTATCATCGGGTGGCGGCCGTTGGTGATTACTATCATTTCGCACAATGACCGGCTTCATAAAGAACGAGCCTGAATGGGGGGAACTTTAGAATAATTCAATTGTATGGCATTACCAGTAAAAACAGGCAGATTCTTACATGAGACCGGCGATGTGTCGGCTTTTGCCGGCCGTTTCTTTAAAGAGGTGTTCAGGCCGAGGTATGAAGTGGCTGAATTCATGCGGCAGTGCTTTGTAATAGGATATAAATCATTTCCGTTGATCGGGCTAACTGCTTTTATAATGGGGCTTGTGCTAACCATTCAGCTTCGTCCCTCCCTGATCGAGTATGGGGTTGAATCCCAGCTTCCGGCCATGGTGGGCATTGCGATCGTGCGCGAAATAGGGCCGGTGATAACGGCTTTGATCTTTGCCGGTAAAATAGGCAGCAGCATTGGCGCAGAGTTGGGGTCAATGAAAGTAACCGAGCAGATAGACGCCATGGAAGTCTCCGGCACCAACCCGTTCAAGTACCTTGTTGTAACAAGGGTGTTGGCGGCAACCCTCATGTTACCGGTTCTGGTAACATTAGGCGATGCCATTTCGTTATTCGGGTCATATGTAGGCGTGAATATCAGGGGCGTTACCAGTTTTCACCTGTTTTATACCCAGGTGTTCGATAACCTCGTGTTTGGCGATGTGCTGCCGGCATTCATCAAATCGTTCTTTTTTGGTTTTGCCGTAGGTATCATCGGTTGTTATAAAGGATATTTTTCAGCAAAAGGAACCGAAGGGGTAGGCCAGTCGGCCAACTCAGCGGTGGTGGTTTCCTCGATCATGATATTTGTAATCGATCTCGTGGTAGTACAGATCACAGACCTGTTAAACCTTAATTGAGCAAAAATGAAAGAACAGATAATGATGCGGCCTGAAAAGAAAAAGAGCCCGTTAAAAGATGTGCTCGCGGTAAGGCATCTTTATAAATCATTTGGCAGTAATAAAGTGTTGAATGACTTCAGCCTGTCGCTTGGCGATGGCGAAAACCTGGTGGTGCTGGGCAAGTCGGGCTCAGGGAAATCGGTGCTTATCAAATGTATCATCGGCCTGCTTAGCCCTGATAGTGGAGCCATAGAAGTGTTCGGTAAAAATATTCCCGACCTGAACCATGATGAACTTGACAAGGTACGCGCCAAAGTGGGTTTTTTGTTTCAAAGCAATGCCCTGTACGATTCAATGACAGTTCGGCAAAACCTTGAGTTTCCCCTGCGCAGGCACTGGATGCATGTAGAACAACAGGAAGTGAATAATCTGGTAATGGATGCGTTGGAAGATGTAGGGCTGGCGCACACCGTTGATATGATGCCGGCTGAATTATCGGGCGGCATGCGCAAGAGGATAGCGCTTGCCCGTACCCTGATACTAAAACCTGAGATCATTTTGTATGATGAGCCCACAACCGGGCTCGATCCGGTAACCGGGAAGGAGATCATACAATTGATCCTCACCATCCAGAAAAAATACCGGTCGTCTTCGCTGATAATATCTCACGACATGAACTGTGTACGGCTGGCCGCAGACAGGATCGTTGTGCTTATAGATGGCCGCTGTTATGCGGAAGGCCATTATGACCAGCTGAGGCGCTCTGGTGATGAAAGAGTAAAACAATTTTTTGAATAATATATTTTATGGCAAACAAACCGGTCAATACAATCAAGTTGGGCATGTTCGTTCTGTCGGGATTGCTTTTTCTGATAGTGATGCTTTACCTGATCGGAAAAAACCAGCATTTGTTCGGACCCTCGTTTACGTTGAAGGCAAGGTTCGAAAATGTTCAGGGACTTGTTGCAGGCAACAACGTACGGTTTTCAGGAATTGAGATCGGCACGATAAAGCGGATAGATATTATCACAGACACGATCATTGAAGTGGTTATGCTGGTCGATGATAAAATGAAAAACGTTATCCGCAACAATGCCCTCGTTTCTATCGGCTCCGATGGCCTTATGGGAAATAAGGTGATCAATATTTCGCCGGCCCGGTCACCGGCGCCTTTTGTAGTTAAAGGGGAACTGCTGAATACCCGCAAGGTCATCAATACCGATGATATGCTGCTTACACTTTCAAAGACCAACCAGGATATTTCGATGGTTGCCGCCCAATTGAAGATTGCGGTTCAACGCGTAAACAGCAGTGCGGCCCTGTGGACGTTTTTAAACGATGAAACCCTGCCGGAGAATTTAAGAAGGTCTGCGGCCAATGTTAAACTGGCCACGGCACGCGCGGCAATAGTGGCCGACGACCTGCAGTCAATTATTGGTACTGTAAAGAATGGGAAAGGCCCGTTGGGCACGTTGATCTCCGACACAGCGCTTGCGCTTTCGTTGCATGAGGCGGTGGAAAAATTAAGCGGGGTGGGAGATAAAGCCGATGAACTGGCTGAATCGTTGAATTCGGTTATAACCGGGTTGGAAAAGGATATCAATACCGGTAAAGGGCCTGCAAACGCATTGCTCAAAGACACTGCCATGGTGTCTAAGATCAGCAATAGCCTCGACAACATACAAAAAGGCACCGATGCATTCAGCCAGAATATGGAAGCATTGAAACATAATTTCCTGTTCCGCGGATATTTCAGAAAACTGGAGAAACAAAAGAATAAGGAACAGCGGCGGGGCATCGTTAACCGGTAACAAAGCAATACAACTTTACAGTATTCGATCCTGTGATATATTTTCCCGAGATGAGTGAATTTATTACGTATAAGCGATTCCGGTATCTTGCCGGCTTCAGCATGGGGAGATGCAATAATGATATTCATGATTTTTTCATTTTTTTAAATTTAAAAATATGATGAGTGAGAGCCGTCAAGCAGCATCATGACTCATCTCATAGCCTGTTACTTCTGATGGATGTCACAGTATGGATTGATCCCTGCCTGGCGGCCGGCGCCAATGATGGTATCATAAAGCCATTCGATGCTGACGAGTTAATAGAACCCGTAAGTAAATACGTGGGAAAATAAACTCGCTGTTACAATCAGCCTGTATTATGATGGCTGTCATTCTTTCCGGCTTACCGCATGGGTAAATTCGGATATAATTGAATCACCAAAAAAGATTACCATGGATACGATATTTGAAGGAAAAACAGCCATTGTTACCGGCGGCAGTTTTGGGATAGGCCGGGCTGCCGCCGTTGCTTTTGCAGCCCGGGGGGCCAAAGTAATAATTGCCGACTGGCTCGAAGATCCAGAGCAGCATACATTGAAACAGATAAGATCAGTTGGGGGACAGGCGATCTTTGTAAGTTGTGACGTATCGAAAAACGATGAAGTGAAAGCAATGGTTGAAAAAGCCATTTCAACATATGGCCGGCTCGATTTTGCATTTAATAATGCAGGCATAGAAGGCGCCACTGCCAATACCCATGAATGTACGGAAGAGAATTGGGATAAGACCATTAACATCAATCTGAAGGGGATCTGGCTTTGCATGAAATATGAGATCGCCGCAATGCTGAAGCAGGGAAAAGGCGCTATCGTGAACTGTGCCTCTGTTGCCGGGTTAATAGGGTTTCCCGGGCTTCCCGCCTATGTTGTAAGTAAACACGGGGTAGTGGGGCTAACCAAAACCGCTGCGCTGGAAAACGCGAAACAACAGATAAGGATAAATGCGGTATGCCCCGGTGTAATTCATACCGACATGATCGATCGTATAACCGGCCTTGATAAAGAAGCAGAAAAGCAATTTGTTGACATGGAGCCTGTTGGCAGAATGGGTAAACCGGAAGAAGTGGCCGAAGCCGTAATGTGGCTTTGTTCCGATGCGGCTTCCTTTGTTACAGGCCATTCGATGCCTGTTGATGGCGGCTGGATAGCAGGTTGATCGCTCCCGGTCTTTTAAAAACAGAACCGGTGCATGGTGCACCGGTTTTCTTATACATCCCGTTTGAGGTCCTATATGAAAACACCAATTTGTCGTTTTTTGAAAGAAGCCGGATAGAAATCCAGCTTCGTCTTAATCCAATATCCTATGAAAAACCTCAATGAAGATATTCAATGTGATTTTGTTCGCATATGACTTTTGTCAGGTGTGATTGTGATTGCGGAAATAATTTTGCCATCATTGCGTATATGCAAACAGTTATATGTTTATTTTCCGGCTTTTTTAATTGCAATTTGATCGAAGTTAATTTTCCTGTATATGTCGGCTGATGCCCCGGATCGTCAGCATTTTATAGGAACCACGCATAGGAAATTATTTAAATTATAAAGGTCCCGCCTGACCGAAACGGCGGGACCTCGAAGTGAGTGACCATTGCCTACTTTACGGTTATATGTTTTGAAAGGGCCGCTTTTTTGGCCTGTTCGGTTTTGGGAAGCGTAATGCGTAAAACGCCGTCTTCATACACCGCTTCGATCTTGTCTTTGATAACATCTTCAGGTAAGGTAAAACTGCGGGTAAAAGAAGAATAGTTGTATTCTTTGCGGGTACAACGTTCGTCTTTCTCTTCTTTTTTTTCTTCTTTTTCACTGCTGATGGTGAGCATGTTGTCATCAACATCAATATTGAAATCGTTTTTCTTCAATCCCGGGGCTGCCACCGATATCTCAAAATGATTCCTGTTTTCGGTGATATTAACGGCCGGTGTTGTCAATGCCCTTCCCATACCCATCCATTCGTTCCAGGGTTTGAAGAAATCATCGAAGAAAGCGGGGAATGATTCACTTCTTTTGGTTAATTCTCTTGTTGACATATGTCCTCCATTTTTTTTGGTTATTAAATAATGATATATCGAATTTAGGACGGTCAGGAGTGCCGGATGAACGACCGCCATCATAAGAAGGTGTGAGATATATCAGTATGCCGTATTATCGTTATCTGGTAAATGACATGGATCATGTATTTATCTGATCTAAAGTTTCGATTTTATTAAATACGGTAACCGGTTATTTGATCGTAAAGAAAGCCGGCACACCGGCTGACCGTTGATCATTGTCATTGCTGTTGCTGTTCACAGTCACTGGTTCCGGCTTAATATCGAAATAACTTTATACTATTCAATACAACTATAAACACTATTTCAAATGAAAAAGATATTGCTGGCCTTTGATGGGCCGCATTTCAGCGAAGGCGCCTTTGAGTTTGCCCGGAAAATAAATGAAGTTTCGCCCATACTGCTTACCGGGGTTTTTATGCCCCTGATAGATTATTCAAATTTATGGAGTTATTCAGCTACCGCTGTTTCCGGAATGGTAATACCAATGCTTGAAGAAGAGGATGCCGCCCAGGTTGAAAAGAATATCAGCCGCTTCAGTACATTGTGCGAATCGGCACATATTGAATTCAGGGTGCATAGGGACTTAACTGAATTTGCATTGCCCGGATTGAAGAGAGAAACGAGGTTTGCAGATCTGTTGATCCTTGGAAGCGAATCTTTTTATCACAACATAAGCAGTGAAGAACCGAATAGTTACCTCAAAAAAGCCGTGCATGATGCCGAATGTCCCGTTGTGATCGTGCCGGAGCATTTTCAATTTCCCGAAAAGAACATCCTTGCTTATGACGGAACCGATTCTTCGGTATACGCAATAAAACAATTCGCTTACCTGTTTCCTGAATTAACCGATAATAAAACGGTATTGGTATTTGTAAAAGACAATGACCAGATCGCATTCCCCGATGAGCAAAATATAGAAGAACTGGCAAGCAGGCATTTTCCTGATCTTACTTTCTTTAAACTTGGCATCGATCCTAAAAAATATTTTGCATTGTGGATGAGCGAAAGGAAAGACAGCATTCTGGTAAGCGGGGCATATAGCCGTTCATCGTTTTCGATGTTGCTTAAACAAAGCTTTGTTACAGACGTTATCAGGGATCATAAGATACCTGTATTTATTGCGAACAGATAGAACTGTCAGTTATCAGGATAAAAAATAGAACTGCCTGTAGTTGTTACAGGCAGCTGTTAATTAACGGAATCTCATCAGGCGGTGCATATTACTTTATAACGCTTAATTTGCCTGTCTGGCTCCAGGTTCTCATTGCCGATGTAGCCGTGATGCGATAGAAGTATATGCCTTTCTGTAGTGCCTCAACGTTAAGTTGCGCAATATGAACGCCCGCTGGTTTGGTTGCATCTACAAGGGTTAAGATCTGCCTTCCATGTATATCGTAAAACTTTATATTAACATGGGCGCCCGCCGGCAGCGCATAATTAATTTTCACAGTCGTTGATACAGGGTTGGGAGCACAGAACACCTGCAATTGGCCAGGTGTGTTATTGCTGTGGTCTGAAAATGCTCTTCTGCCGGCAGCAACGCTCATGTTTTCTGCAACGCATTCGCCCAACTGGTCACCATGCCTTATATGGTCCATGGCATCGGCCTTACCGATGCAAAGGGTTTTTTTACCCTTATGGCATATCAATACTTTGGCATCTCTGTTACCGCATACCGGCAGGGGCTGGGAGTATTTAATAGTCACCGGCATGCCGGTAACATATACATTTGCCAAAGCATCTACTGCAATGGAATAAGCCACGCCGCCGGTATTCAGGTCTTCACTCCCTTTGGCCACCCATTGCTGCACGCCATTTGTATTGTATTTTACTGTTGCATAATTCACGTCGCTCTGACCGGTTACATACACGTTGCCCGAACCGTCTAGTGCGAGGGCAAATGCACGGTGGTCAAAATCGGTGCTGGTATACCTGGAAGCCCATTGCTGTACGCCATTTGCGTCATATTTAACTGTGGCATAATCTTCTTCATCGGTATTCGGTCCGCTTTGTCCGGTTACATACACATTGCCAGACATATCTACGGCAACAGCGGATGGCCTCGATACGATATACCGGCCGCCGGGACCATCATAGGTTGCTTCCCATTGTTGTTCACCCGCTGCATTGTATTTGACCGTTAGATAGTTCGTTATAGAAAATTCTTCTTCTTCAAATTGGATAAACCCCCTGACAGAACTTCCTGTTACATAAATATTGCCAATCGCGTCAATGGTCAGATCTCGTGCCGCATCGCCGCGGTTAACCGGGCCGTTGTACCTGGCGACCCACTGCTGCACACCGTCTGAATTATATTTTATCGTGGCATAGTCGGTACTGGTCCCAATGCCTTCGCTGCTGCCTGTTACAAACACATTGCTGTTCCCATCTACAGCCAGCGCAAATGCTGCATCAAATCCATTTAACGGACCATTATACCTTGATACCCATTGCTGATCTCCTGTTGCATTGTATTTGATAGTAACATAGTCCATACCGGTTCCTGACCCTTCACCTGGTCCTGTCACATATACGCTTCCCGTAGCATCCACCGCTATCCGCTGCCTGATGCCCGGACCTGTAAAGTTTGAAGAGCCATCTTCGCCGTTGGCAGGGCCATTGTACCTTGCAACCCACTGCTGCACTCCATTGTTATTGTACTTGATGGTAGCAAAATCCAGCCCGGTGCCGATACCCGAACTTTCCCCTGTAATATACACATTGCCGAATTTGTCGAGGACAATTGATAACGCCTGACCATAACCGCTACCCGGACTGTCGTAAACGGCCATCCACTGGCGTACTCCACTGGCATTATATTTAACGGTGGCAAAGTCGCTGCCCGTTGCTTCGCTCACCGCATACCCGGTTACATACACGTTGCCTTTGTCGTCAACAGCTATGTCGTTTCCGACAAGGTCCCTTGTTACCCATTCTTCTTTGAATTGAGCCAGACAAAAAGCGTGAGCGAAGAGAATTGATGCAAGAAGCAAAGACAGCTTCTGAAGTTCGTACTTTCTCATAAATAATCTTTTAGATTTAATTCATAAGAGAACAGCAGGGAAATAATTTCATGGGGAGAGCATTAGCTGTGCTTCACGGCAGAAAGTTGAATTGAAAGCTACGCCAATTTGCGCATATTCAGCAGGCAAACTGATAAAGATCATTTTTCAACATAAATCATATTACCTGTTGCCGGTAGTCATTACGCAGCCGGCTACCGCGCCGTAACCTGAACCTGATAAAATAAACTCCGCTATGATCATCGAATTTCAAAATACCGCAGGGGTGGATGTTTACAGAGCGCATCTGAAATATGTGACAATGGGAAAGTATGCGAAATAAATCTTACCACCCGTGCCGGGAACCCTTTCGCAACAATACCCATCCTTTAGAACGGATCCCATTCACGATGGGTGCTCACCGTTACCTTTACACCAATCAAATTGTTAAAAAGTTCGCTGCACAACAGCTTTAACGAAGTTTTGGTACACTAACCCGAACCTGCAGGTAATTTTGTTCAAAACTTACCATGAAAAAAATTTACCTGTCCTTCTTTTTATTAATGACCGGCACTTCTGTACTGGCACAGGACACTACCGCGCCCGTATTGAACGAAAGCAACCGCATCATTTTGCACTTTGCCGATACTTCGGGAAAATTTCTGCAGCTGGCGCACATATTCATCGACCGCGGGTATGATATTGACATGAAAGACCCGGAGTTGGGCATTCTGAGAACGAAACCCGGTCCGCTCCGTGGCGGCGATTCCTTCACTGACCAGGTGGAAATTAAAACCATATTCAGGGACAGCACCATTACGCTCTCGGGCGTAACTTATTACCAGGCGACGGGACACGATTGGTCCATATACGATATCAAAAGGGAGGTGTCCTATTCGACAAAAAGGTACAGCAATGTCAGGCTCTCATGGGAAGAATTGGAAAAGATCGCTGCATTATTAAAACCTGCATTCATCACGTATTCAACAGTGGATGTAACCGCAAAAAAACAAAAGGTAGAAGGGTGGCGGTATAAACGGAATAATTAAAATATCATGATCAATCAGTACTGGCCATTTTAATGGTTAAAGCACTGCCTTTATATGCGCGTTTTTTTAGCTCCGGTGAACTTTATACATGAAACCTTGTTACCTTGCAGGTATATTACAGTTGTCGCCCTATACAATCTGTAATATACTCCCTTGCAATGCCCTGCTGATGTAGCCTGTTGGTAAAGTTGCTAACGTTAATCATACAATTGACTTGCTTATGAGGATCAGTCAGCCGGGAATTACATTTACCGCTTTCGGAATAGTATTGCTAAGCGCACTGTTAACTGCCTGTCAAAAAGAACTCCATTTCGATTTTACCGGTGTAGATCTGGAACTGGCAGGAGAGGGTTTTGTTTCTCCTGTACAGGTGGTTTCTTCACACCAAAGTGAACGCCTCTATGTAGTAGACCAGGTAGGAAAAATATGGGTCATCGACCGCAAGGGGTACAGGCGGCCCAAACCTTTTCTCGACCTCAGCAGTAAGCTCGTATCGCTGAATCCTGCATATGATGAGCGCGGATTGTTGGGGCTGGCGCTTCATCCGGAATTTAAAACCAATGGCCGCTTTTATGTTTATTACCAGCTTCCGCCGCGACCCGGCGGTCCAACTCATGGCATCTTTTGGAACAATCTCAGCCGGATCTCGGAGTTTACCGTTTTACCAGATGTATTAAGAGCCGATATGGACTCGGAAAAAGTGATTCTTGAGTGGGACGATCCCCAATTCAATAATAATGGGGGAGGGCTGGCCTTTGGGCATGATGGCTATCTGTACATTTCAATTGGCGACGGCGGCGGCGCTAATGATACCGGGCCCGGTCATGTTGACGACTGGTATACAGTGAACAGCGGTGGCAATGCACAGGACATTGAAGCAAATTTTTTTGGTAAGATCTTATGTATCGATATTGATGCGGCAACTCCATATGCCATCCCGCCCAAGAACCCGTTTGTAAACAAACCCGGTAAAGACGAAATATTTGCTATCGGTTTTCGTAATCCTTACCGCATGTCGTTCGATAAAGCGGGATCGCACCAGTTGATCGTAGGTGACGCCGGTGAAGCTTTGTGGGAAGAGATCAATGTGGTAACAAAAGGCGGTAATTATGGATGGAATGTGAAGGAAGGCCTGCATTGTTTCAGTACAGCCGATAATAAAAATGAATTACCGGCATGCCCCTCGCAGGATAACCGGGGTAAGCCGTTGCTCGATCCGGTAATAGAACTCAACAACTGGCAGAACCCCGCGGGCGGCAGGGCCACCAGCGTTATAGGCGGTTATGTTTATCGCGGCGCCGGTATGCAGGAATGGCAGGGCAAATATGTTTTTGGAACGTTTTCTCAATCGCCTGCTACACCCAATGGTGAACTTTTTTTGGCTAACCGGCAAGACGGAATACAGGGTTCATGGACTTATGAAAAAATTTCGCCTGTCAGCTATCCCGGCAATTTAGGTTATTATCTGCGCGGGTTTGGCCAGGACGATCACGGTGAGATCTATATCGCTGTTTCTTCAAGGCCCGGTCCGCAGGGTACTACCGGCAAAGTGTTTAAAGTGGTTGCATTGCAATGACGAAGCTGTACCACACAATGTTTCTTTATTAGTTCAGGTGATAATAAGCGAACAAGGTATACCGGTCTGTCGTAAATTGGGTTATTTCACTCCGGGTTGATCTTTTGTCATTGTTTCTTTCATTCTAACCCACACCACAATACCGGAAGCAAAGGTGATTATACCTGCTACATGCACTGCCCAAATCATCCCCAGCAGGCTCGCTACGATGCCTGCCATAAGGGCGCCAACCGCATAACCAATATCTCGCCAAAAGCGGTAAACGCCGAGTGAGGATGCCCGCCATGCCGGGTGCGCGGCATCACTGACGGCCGCAAGCATTGATGGATAAACCATCGCTGTTCCTACACCTAATAATACAGAACCCGATAAACCGGCAGTCAATGGCGGGAATGACCCTATGCCGATAACCAGGTGCCCCAACGCCTGAATGATCATTCCCCACACAATAAGCGGCTTTCTTCCTATCCGGTCTGACAAAGGGCCTGTAATAATCTGGCCAAGCCCCCACACAACCGGATAAATGGCCTTTATCCATCCTACACCTTCGAGGCTTACACCGGCAGCAATAAAAAGTAAAGGAAATACGCCCCATGACATGCCATCATTAAGATTGTTGATCAAACCAGCCTGGGAAACTGCAAAAAGATTGCTGTTCTTATAAGTTGTTTCTTTAAACACCCAAAGTAAGCCGGGTTTATGGGCTACTTCTCCCGAAGAAGTGCTTTTGATTGAGATGGATTCGAGGTGCGCATGTTTACGGGTATCTTTTATGATCAGTACAGACAATAGTAGCCCCCCTATGGTATAGAAAATTCCTATGTAGAATGGCTGCGGCCTCAGGCCATATTGCGAAGCCAGGTAACCCGTAAGTAAAGCAGTAGATCCTACTGCAATATAACCGGCAGCTTCGTTCAGGCCCATAGCGAAACCTCTTTTTGCCGGTCCTACAAGATCAATTTTCATGTTTACCGTCATCGACCATGTCAGCCCCTGGCTTATTCCCAGTAATATATTAGCCACGATGATCCAGTTCCAGGAAGGTCCCCAGGCCAAAAGGAAGGGAACAGGAAGGCCGGCGAGCCAGCCCAGTATCAATACTTTCTTTCGTGTATATTTATCGGCCAGGATACCTGAAACCAGGTTTGTAAAAGCCTTAACCACCCCAAATGCGATGATAAAGGAAAATACCACTACGTTGGAACCGATCCTGAATTCATCAGTTCCTATTAAAGGCACAATTGTTCTTTCGAGGCCCACCATACCGCCAACAAAACAATTCAACAATACGAGCAAAGCGAACTGCTTCCAGTTTTCCTTTAGCCCTAATCTGATTGCAGCGCCGCTTTTTTGACTGTGGTGTTTCACTATTGATGGAAGTATCGGGTGTGTAAAATATCTCTTAAAGCAAAAAATCATTTGGGAATTTTCTCAAACTTATCGGCAAGTTGAGGTGCTTCCTTTTTCATCATGTTGGTGATCACCTGGTGCATCCATATAAGGCAGGTGCAGGATAAAAGGCATACCAACATCCAGGAGCTTGTCCATAACCCCGTTGCAGTTAACAGGTAACCAAACAGAATAGGTCCGGCGAAGCCGCCAAGCCCTCCGATCATACCTACCATACCGCCAACTGCGCCTATTTCTTTCGGGAAATATTCGGGTATATGTTTGAATACGGCGGCAGTACCAATACCCCAACAGGCGCCTATCAAAATAATGATCACCACAAATACCCACATGTTGGCTTTAAAAAAGATCATCGTGGTTCCCTGCGCCAGCAATTGTTTTTTTGTTACTCTATCGCCCTGCTTTACTACCGGTTCCTGCCAGACATCTTTCGCAGGCAGGATCATTACTTTTCTGTCTACGTGATCAAATTTGTGGCTCTTTTGTATAACAGGGTATTGTTTGTTATCAACCTGGATAACTGAATCTGAAACCCGGGTAACTGTGCCTGCATGGGTTGCCATAATACCTGTACCGGGCGAATAGATCTCCATGCGCGGAATGATCAATAAAAAGCTCAATACAACAGAACTGCCCAACACCCAATACATTACCCGGCGTGCGCCATATTTATCGGAAAGCCATCCGCCTACGGCCCTGAACAAACCTACAGGCAGGCTAAATGCAGAAGCCAGAAATCCTGCGGTGATGAGGTTCACATTATATACATTTACAAAATACGGCAGCAGCCACTGCGAGAAGGTAACAAAACAGCCAAACACCAGGAAGTAATACAAACCGAAGCGCCATACCCGCACATTTTTTAAAGGCTTCAATAAAGTAAGAATTGTTTTTTCAGATGCTTCCGGTTTTTTATTTTTTGTGAATAGCACGAAGAAAATTCCGATAATGGCTAAAACAGCGGCATAAATGATGGGTAACTGCCGCCATCCTTCGGGGTTGGCGCCGTTACTGGTCAATACTTTTAACAGGGAAGGCGCAAAGAGGGTAGTAAAGGCGGAACCTATCGTACCCAGTCCGAACAATCCAAGCGCCCGGCCCTGCCAGTTTTTGGGGTACCACACCGAAGTAAACCCAACGCCAACGGAAAAACTGGCGCCAAGCAGCCCAAAGAAAAAACTCAGCATTAAAAATGCACTGTAGCTATTCGCCGTCGATAAAAGAAACATAGGCACTGAGCAACCCAGCAGTAAAGCGGTAAATACCCATTTGCCCCCGATACGGTCGGTAAGTATACCCATTGGCAAACGCATCACCGACCCCGTTAGTACCGGTACTCCTAACAGCCAGCCTATCTCTACAAGTCCCCAATTAAAAATACCTGCGTCAACCAGGTAGGTCACCAATACCCCATTCAGCATCCAGCCTGCAAAACATGCAACAAATGCCAGGGTGTTGAAAAACAGGGTCCGATGTGCAATTGAAAGCGAATCGCCAGCCATATAGTTAACGTTTAAACGTAAATACTTTTTCCAGGTAAGTGGAAATAAAATTTCATTATGGATAATGGGTTTCCTGGATCCTGGGAATATTTCCTCAAAAATAATTTCTGTACTAACTTTAAAGATGATCAGTTACAGGTAAATTACATGATTTATATCATGTTTTTAAATGGAATATTGTATATTTTTACATGATTGTATGATATTATGAAGTTTCATCTTAATAAAAAAGCGTTCCTCATTGCGTTGTGCTGCTGCGTTATAACTGTGGCGCTGGTATTTTATGGTTCGCGTAAGCTACAGAACTTTGATGCCGCTCTAATAGCCTATTTATTCGGAACCGTGTTCGCCCTGTTTGGGATCGTATACAGGTATTGTGTGTGGCTGCAACGGCCGCCAACCTGGATGTATTTTAAACGGGGATGGCAATTGCTTTTTTCAAAAAGCTTTGTTCAATATGCCGGATTGTCTGTTCAAAAACTTGTTCGAAATATCGCTTTTCAACGTTTTATATATCCCAGGGGAAGAGCAAGATGGTGGGGCCATTTTTTGCTGGCAACCGGATGTTTGCTGGCTTTTTCAGTTACGATACCACTCACCCTGGGCTGGATACATTTTACGATGAACCCGGCCACCAGCATCAATCCGGCTGATACCAATTATTATGAAGCCCATGTTTTCGGTTTTAAAGTAATGGAGTTTAAGCTGGGCTCATGGGTGGCGTTTTTAATTTTTCATATCCTCAACTGGTGCTCCTGGCTGGTGATCATCGGTTGTTTATTATTTATGCGCCGTCGCCTGACTCATGCCGGTCAAATAGCCACGCAAACCTTTGAAGGCGATTGGCTGCCCTTAATATTGCTGATCGCTATTTCCGTTACCGGTTTGGGGCTTACCTATGATTATGAATTCCTGAAAGGAAAAACATATGAGTTCATGGCGGTTACCCACGCGGTTACAGTCATCCTGTTTCTGATCTGGATCCCCTTTGGTAAATTCTTTCATATCATACAACGGCCCGCGCAGATCGGCGCCCATTTATATAAGAAAGAAGGGGAAAAGAAAGGGATGGCCATATGTCCGCATACGCATAAACCCTTCGCCACCCAAATGCATATCGACGATCTGAAGACAGTTACCAAAGAGCTGGGATTTGATTTTACGCTGGAAGATGGTAACTCACATCTTGATCTCAGTCCCGAGGGAAAAAGATCGGCACTGGCAAAAGCGCACCTTGAAGCCCGCCAGGCAAGTGGGAAGTTCTTTGGATGAGAAATTCAATTACAAGTAGCTTGAAATAACTAAGCATGGCAAAACTACCCGTTACGGCAGAAAAGATCATTGAGCAATTTGGTCCTCATTTAAATTTTGCTCCCCAGGAAGGTTATACAGGACGAGATGAACCCGATAAAGTGGTTGAAACGCACTGTTGCTTTTGTGGCATGCAATGCGGCATCAAGCTGCTTGTTAAAAGCAATAAGGTTGTAGGCTTCGATCCCTGGATGGAATTTCCATTTAATGAAGGCCGGCTTTGTCCGAAGGGTGTGCAGCGCTATTTGCAAAATAATCATCCCGACAGGTTACTTGAACCGCTGCAAAGAGTAGAAGGTGTAGGTTTTAAACCTGTTAGTTGGGAACATTCGATGAGCAAAACGGTTGCTGAAATAAAACGTATTCAACAGGCTTATGGTAAGGATGCCTTTGCCATGCTTTCAGGTGTGTCGATTACCAATGAAAAAAGTTATCTCGTAGGCAAGTTCGCCCGTGTGGCGCTGAAGACCCGTAACCTCGACTACAATGGCCGGCTTTGCATGGTAAGTGCCGGAGCCGGTAATAAAAAAGCGTTTGGGCTCGACCGGGGTTCCAACAATTACAGCGACCTTAAACATGCGGAAGTCATAATGGTTTGCGGCGCCAATGTAAGCGAAACATTTCCCACATTAACCCATTGGATCTGGCAGGCGCGCGACAATGGCGCCAAACTGATTGTAGTTGATCCAAGAGTGATACCGCTGGCACGCACCGCTGATCTGCATCTGGATATAAGGCCGGGAACCGATTCTGCGTTGTATGGCGCAATGCTCCGGTATATGGCTGAAATGGATATGCTTGACCATGAATTCATCAACAATCATACAACCGGTTTTCAGCAAACCATCGATGCGGTAAATGATTATACGCTGGAATGGGCTGAACAGGTTACCGGCATTGCCAAAGAAAAAATTGCCCTTGCAGCAGAATGGTGGGGAAAAGCGGCAACCAGTTTTCTGTTGCACGCAAGAGGCATCGAGCACCATTCAAAAGGGGTTGACAATGTGTTAGGCTGCATTAACCTGGTACTGGCCACCGGCCGGATAGGCAAACCTTATTGTGGTTATGCCACTATCACCGGCCAGGGTAATGGCCAGGGTGGCCGCGAGCATGGCCACAAATGTGATCAATTACCGGGTAACCGCGATATTACCAACCCGGCGCATAGAAAGTACATCTCAGAAGTTTGGGGTATTGAGGAAAGTGAAATGCCCGGTGCCGGATATACCGCCTATGAACTGATAGAAGCTATTCACCGCGGTGAAATAAAAGGCCTGCTATCGCTTTGTTTCAATCCACTGGTGTCGTTGCCCAATAACAATTTTGTTCGCGAGGCATTTGAAAAGCTGGAATTTTATGCCTGCATCGATTTTTTCCTTAATGAAACAGCACGCCACGCCGATATTATATTCCCCGGTTCCCTGCACGAAGAAGAAGAAGGAACCGTTACAACTGCAGAAGGCCGGGTTACCCGTGTTCGCCAGGCCGTTACTCCGCCGGGGCAGGCGAGAACCGATACCGCCATCATTCTTGAACTGGCCAGCCGTTTGGGCGCCGGTGATAAATTTTCGTATAACAGCAGTGAAGACATTTTCAATGAACTAAGGTTGGCATCGAAAGGAGGTACTGCTGATTATTATGGTATCACTTACGAAAAAATAGAAGCTAACATGGGTGTGTTCTGGCCATGCCCTTCATTAGATCACCCTGGTACGCCCCGGTTATGGGAAGATAAAAAATTTGCAACGGCAGATGGCAAAGCTCATTTCAATCCTGTAGTTTATAAAGATCCGGGTGAAGTGGTGAACTATGAATACCCGGTTGTGCTGACTACCGGCCGCGTTGTTTCGCAATATTTAAGCGGTACGCAAACGCGGCGCATAGGCAAACTCGTAAATCAATATCCCGAGCCACTGCTGGAGATACATCCCGAACTGGCCGCTCAATATGGCATTACGCAGCGTGAACTGGTGAAAGTAATAACCCGCAGGGGAGAGGCGGAGTTTCCGGCGAATATTGTAGAAACCATTCGCAGGGATACGGTCTTTATTCCCTATCACTGGCCGGGTCGGAAATCGGCCAACCAGCTAACACCCGGAACGCTGGACCCCATTTCGAAAATACCCGAATTTAAAGTGTGTGCCTGTCAATTGGTACCGTTGGGAAAGCAGGCCCCATCACCGCAGGAAGCAACGTCATTCGACAGTATATAACATTCATTCACAACAAAACCGATTGCATGGTGACCTCATATACTTCTTATTATAAAACGGAGATGGAATTTTTTGTTGACATGCAGCGTTGCATTGGTTGCAAAGCCTGTGAGGCTGCCTGTGCGGAATGTGAAACCAATGGGCAGCAGTCGATGATCCATGTGAACTATGTCGAGCGCGCGGTTACCATACAAACCACCGTTCAGGTTTGTATGCATTGCGATGATCCAGTGTGCGCGAATGTATGCCCGGCCGATGCTATCAGCAAAGATGAATTTGGGGTGGTGCATACTGCCAATTCCGCCCGGTGTATCGGATGTTCAAACTGTGTAATGGCCTGTCCGTTCGGTGTGCCCATCAAGGAAGAGAAATACGATATGATGATGAAGTGCAACATGTGTTACGATCGCACGAGCGCAGGCAAGAAACCCATGTGTGCCACCGTTTGCCCCAGCCAGGCGTTATATTATGGCACCCGTGAGGAAATGCGTAACATGCGTCCCAACAGTGTGCCGGTAAATACGTTCCAGTTTGGAAAACTGGAAGTAAAGACCAAAGTGAATATCATGATGCCGGCAGGATCGACCATGCTTAAGGTAGACTGATAATTTGATGCCCTGGATAAATTTATAGTAATCATTGAATACAAAAGCTTTTATGTCTGATAATAAAGAGAAAAACCTTGATTGGAAAAATGAGTTTCCCATCAGTCAAACAGAGACAACCGAAGTTTCCCGCAGGCAGTTTGCAAAATTTCTTTGCCTGGTATCGGGCGGTTTGGCCACAGGAAGCGCATTCGTGGCGGCAAAATCAGCTTTTTTCCCCGGCAAAAAAGTACAGGGCAATCACCGGGTATGCCGGGTTGATGAATTGCCGGTTGGCGGAACGCGTTCATTTGTCCTGGCAGGAAGTTCAACGCCCTATATTCTTATACACCTCGAGAACGGCGAGTTCAAAGCTTATGAACAAAAGTGCACCCACCTGTCATGTGCCGTATTTTATAAACCAGGCAGCGGAAAAATTGAATGTCCCTGCCACAACGGCTGGTTCGATGCAATGACCGGCGAAGTGCTGCAGGGCCCGCCGCCAAGGCCGCTGCCCCGGCTGGAGGTACAGGTAAATGGAAATGACATCTTTGTTGCTGCTGCAAAAGATGAAGCTTAAAAACTGCGATACTAAAATCAATATGCCATGAGTACTTTTCGCCGCGCACAAAGTCAGGCTCACCCCAATAAGACCAGCACGCTGATGCTGGCCATCATAGTGCTGCTGATCCTGAATGTAACCATACAGGTATGGTTGCTGTACAATGGGCTAAATAACGCTCTGGAACACCATAAAGGCATTGCCATTCCCGCATTTATAGGTTCGTTGGTTATTTTCTTTATCAATTGCGGGCTGCTGTATTATCTGCCGCGAAGCCGCAGAGGTTAGTTGTTATCGAATTATTCATTTAAAAATAGTTGGCCTTCTTTCGAGATCATTGTGGCGTTCCATGGTGGGTCGAATGTTACCATTACCTGAACATCATAGCCAGGAAAAGATATCGGTAACCGGTTTGTGACGGCATCTACTATTGAATGACCCATTGGACAAAATTGCGTACTCAAAGTCATTAATGTAAATATCTTTTTTGATTCTTCATCAATATCCAGTTGATATATCAACCCCATATCCACTACGTTTAATCCTACTTCAGGATCAAGCACCTCGCACAGGGTGGTAAGAGCCGCTGCGGTGTTTTCCGTAAGAGTGACGGCAAAATTCATGACACAACTTCTTTATGAAAGAAAAGTTTAAATACGTTGATGTTATATAGAACAGCACAAGCGATCAGCAAGACTAAAATGATGGCTGTGAGCCATCCGAAAAAGATGGTGAAACCATAAGCTAATACCACCTGGACATTGGCTGAAAAAAATAGTAGCATAACAATCATGAATACCAAAAATACCAGGGGCAATAGCATCATCGCAACAGACAGAAGAGATATTTTCATTTCCTCATCTACCTGCCTGCGGATACGCGCAAGGTATGAGTTTCTGCAGTACACTGCAAACAACAGGATGGCTGTGGCAATGAGGATAATAGGAACCAGGTATAGCAACAAGTGGAGCGTTTTGAGAAAGGTAACGATAAACGCCAGGAGGCCGGAATTTATGAGCAGATAGATTCCCCACAGTATTTTGGGATTATCGTATTTCGAGATCAAAAGGGGTCATGATCATTGTGTATGGTGAGACTTTGTCCTTCGTCTAAAGCATCAAAACGGGCAAATATGGTTGGATGTTTTTGCCTTGGTTCCAGTAATGTTACATTCAATATATTTTCCTGTATTGTCTGCATAGTCATTATTTTATTGATGATTATAAGTTTGTGATAAATTTTTCAGGAATAATCTTTTTCAAATTGGTCAATATTCCGGTTGCCTGCATCGTGTCGAAATCCTCATGCTGCTTTTTTATTACACCCATTTGAGTTAATTCAATTTCCAGGTCGGGCTGTATGGAGTGATTTGAAAGGCATGCTTTGGAACAGGCTAAAGGGCAGCCGTCTATTGTTATTATTTTCCTTCCGGAAAGTGCTGTCCTGACCAGTTTTTTTACATTACCTCCGACACCTGCAATACAGGACATTTCTGCAATGCCCGATCTATCCAATTGAATAGCCAGGTAATTGGCCATTTGCGCTGCACTCGAACATCCGGAGCAGGAGTAAATAAGAGGTGTGGTGTTGGTAATTTTATTGGTCATGTTCTTCGTTATAATGCGATCCGCCAAGACGCGTTGCAATACGGATACGAATTGTTAAATGAATTATATAGTATAAAAGTACTTTAATGCTTTTATTGCTATTATGACTTTGTTCAGTGTAACAGACTCAAAGTTGCTGAATAATATTAATGGCATTTATGATCGGTATCATAAAAGTTTGTATAGAATTAGTCAGGTATTTCCTGGCAAATTATCGCGGCATCAGCCCGTTGCATGATTAGTTGCTTGGCAATTTTAGCAATGCAAGTGATTGAGTGCTGTCTCAACGCTATCAAGCGCTTTTAAAAAAGCTTCGCGGCCTGATGAAGCAACACCGGGCAAATTGCGGTAATAGCTGATACCATTATTGAGATTTCGGGAAAAATCAGCGTAGTACTTTTTGTTCTTCTCAAACTGTCCGCTTTGCAAATCGTCATCTAATCTTTCTTTCAGATAATCAATATATAAATATAATTCAGCAATGAACATGTGCGGTCTTGCGTCGTTGGCAGTAATGTTCCTGCGCCCATAGATATGGTCTACCATTGTTTGAAGTGAAACCACTTCGGAAAAGTTTACGATATTAGGGCCCGGACAAATCGTTACGGCGTTCAGTTTATTTACAAATGGGATATTATACTTCGTAGCCGCTGCATTGCTCAGGCCTATACATAAGCATTCCTTATCCAATACTTCTGACAGCTGCTTCTTATAAACAGGCTCCGGCAGATCAAGCGTTTGCAATTGTGCGATCTTCAACGCCTGGTATTTACGGGATGCGGTACAAATGGGTTCACTGGTAAATTCTGTGTTAAATGCAAGATGCTTCTCCGTGCAGGGACTTCCGGGTTTGCCCATGCTTATGCGTGACAATTTTTCATTGTGTGAACTGGTTCCCTGTAAGTAGTGGAACCTGACGCCTAAAGGCGAATTGCGGCTCAAAACAATATCTTTTTCCTTAGCGGCACATAATAACTGTAATGTGGTTTCATCTACCGTAGTAGCTTCAGGCACCAACAGAAATGGTGTGCCCCATCCCGTACTGTCAATGCCGTAATGACGATGCAGAAAATCGTCTTCTTCATGCGTGCCGATGCCACCCTGTACGGAAAAGGCCATAGCCGGCGGATTATTTATTTTTTTATTTTTCTTTTTTAGAAGCGCCTCATTATAAATATCAAAAAGCGAATCAATCAATTCCTGTTTCTTCACCCGGAATTCTTCCAATATAGGACCCAATAAAAATCCCGCTGTCGCAAAAGCATGGCCGCCGCAGTTAAGCCCCGATTCAATCCTGAACTCACTTACCCAAATTCCTTTTTTTGCCAGGTATTTTCCCTGAATAAATGCAGACCGGTAATCACTCACTTTTACAATTATTTTTTTTGTAAATCCACCATTTTCGTTCAGATCAAACTCATTGCAGGTTTCCAGATAATTGTACAGGCGGGGGTTCATGCCTGCCGAAAAAACGACTGATGAATTGGAGAGATCACTCTTCGCATACCCTCTGAGTGCCGATACGGCATCCGAGCCATCTTCCAGCAACCGGCCATCCTCATCGAAATTCTCCCGGTCAATTTTTGTCATAATATTTACGTCGATGCTTCCCGGTTTTATTTGCGTACGTAAAAATTCTTCTAATTTTTTTCTTTCCGGCTGGGTATTTGTCTGCATCATTTGCCGGTATAACATTTTTAATTGACTGTCGTCGGGAAGCATCTCGAAGTATTTTACGATCTCCGAGCCCGTTTCAAATGCCGCCTGTTTCAGTTTTTCAATCTGGGCCTGTACAATTGAATTAACCAGGTTGAGGTAATCGGTAATTCGTTTGGCTCTGTAATCGGGTTCATGAACACTGACAGGTTGATACTTCTCATTTATAGTGGGATAGTAATGCCTCCGCATCGTTTCCAGCAATTTGTCTTCGATAATGGAGATAACCGATGAAATACCAAATCTTGCCACTTTAACCGGGCTGTCAATAGTATACGCCAAACCCATTACAGGAATATGGAACTTGTGAAGGCGGTGATGCTGCATGAAATGAATTTGAAAATTGTACGGATCAATAATCGGTTTATATAAATTGGTGAACATTGGGCCAATTATGCGAAAATCTGATCTTTTTGATTGCAACGATGTAACCTTTATCAGCCAAATGGCAGTAAATGCATGATTCTGGTCAGGCGGTATTCAACCAGTAGCGACTGAGTGTTTTTCCCCACCATTACACGGTGCAAAACACTTAATGATCAGCAATATTGGTGTTTTTTACACTTCTCGCATTACCGCTTCGTTTTCTTTGCAAATTATCTGAGACCGGATTTACAAATTGAACAATACCAATGAAAACCGAAAAAATAGCAGAGGGTGTATCTTCAACAGGCACATTGTATAAGTATAGTATTGGGCGTCAGTGTAAAAGAGTGGTGGTGATGATGTTATTCTCTATTTCTCCATTTCTTAATGGAAGGGCCCAAAATACAATGAACTATTCGGTTCATGCCAATATTATTTACCATTTTACAAAATATGTCGACTGGCCTGAGAAAAGCAAAACAAACGACTTTATAATCGGGGTGATCGGAGAAACCATGCTATTTGATGAATTGAAAAGAATAACAGGCAATAAAAAAGCATGGAACCAACGGATTGTTGTGAGGCGTTTTTCTCCTTCTCAAACAACTTATGATTGTCACATTTTATTTTTAAGTGAAGAAGAAAGCAGCAGCTTAAAAAAAATTACTGCACGTACGGAAAATGATGCGGTATTACTGGTTTGTGAAGAAAAAGGGGCCGCTGCAAAAGGGGCGTGCATCAGCTTCAACGTAGTATCGGATCGCCTGAAACTTGAAATAAACAAAAATAATATAGACCAACGGGGGCTCAGTATTGCGAATGAACTGCTTCGCCTGGGAACTCTTGTTAAATAATCCTGCCATGATAAAACTATTTACACGAATTGCATCGGTGACGCTTGGTCTTACCGCCCTGGCCGATCATGCGCTTGCGCAGAATACCCCTGATTTTGAAACCCTGAGCCTCGAAGAACTGCTAAACGTGAAAATTACCACGGTATCAAAATCATCGCAAACCGTGGGCGAGGCCCCGGCCACTGTGATAGTGATAAACGCCAAACAAATCAAAACGCGGGGCTACACAAATCTTACCGAAGTGTTGAACGATCTTCCTGATATCAAGGTGAACGATAAATCCGACCCGGAGACTTCAGCCTCATTTATTATAAGGGGGATCAGGCGACAGGACAGGTTTGTGATATTGATGGATGGGATCAGGATATCGTCCCCTACAAATGAAGCGCTTCCCCTGCTGGAGAATTTTCCTGTTTACCTGGCTAAACAAATTGAAGTGGTATATGGCCCTGGTTCTGCCCTTTATGGCGCCGATGCCATGTCGGGCGTTATCAATATTATCACCGAAAAAGGTGAAGGCCCCGGCCGGGTTGAGGCAAGAACGATGGCAGGAACCCAGGGCTATAGTAATCAACATCTATTTTTTAGAAAAACACTCAAAAATGGTCTTAATCTTACTGCCGGTGGCCAGTATTTATACGACCGGCAGCCGGATTTCTCTAAAACATATCCCGAAGAATATTCAATGCTTGCGCAGCAATCAGGGTTATATAATACTTCCTATGGTCCCATGCAGCCTGATCAGCCGACAAACAAGGCATACAGTGCGCCGTTTAAGGCGTATAACATGTACCTGTCCCTCGATAAAGGCCCGTTCGATTTCAAACTGCTCAGGCATTATGCCCAGGTGCCTACAAGCGCTACATTAAAGCCCGACAATGGGGTATATAATAAAGATGTTTTTTACGGCAGTGGGGTAACTACAGCCAATTTGGCCTATTCTGATTCAATAGGAAACCTAAGATCGGTTACAAGTTTGCAGGGAAGTTTCTACGAATTGAACCCTAAATCAAATTATCGTAATCTTTATGGGGGCATGGAACACGGTTATAAATATGCCTTTGGATCGATGATAAAAGTGGATGAGCAGATCAGTTTTCCGCTTGCCAGAACCATCAACGTGCTGGGAGGATTGACGTATGAGCTGTTTAATTCCATTCCGAAATCAGTTGAGCTGGCAGAACCAATTGACGGAATTGGCGCGGTGGAAGGAACGCTGCTGAATTCTTCCAACTTATATAACCCGGGTGGAATTCCGGCAAAATTCTATCATCTCAAATACCACAATGTGGGCTCGTTCCTGCAGGGGCAGTTTACTGCATTTAAAAAATTTGCCATGACCTTAGGCGTGAGGTACGACAATAATTCACGATTCGGATCAACTGTTAACCCGCGTGCCGGCCTGATTTATAATCACACGGCTAAAACAACCATTAAAGCGTTATATGGCACTGCCTACTGGGCGCCTTCCCCACAAACTTCCTTTGAGCAGTATGGCAGTTTTTATTCGCCTGATTCAGGAAGAACATACAGGTCTTCATTTTGGTACCTTCCCAATCCCGGATTAAAGCCAACCACTTCGCAAACAGCTGAGGTAAGTATCAACCATAAGTTCAACCGGTACCTGAACCTTACGCTTACCGGTTACTATACCCACATGAGAAATCTCATAACCAGCGTGCCGGATAATGGGAACACCAATTTATATAATAACCGGTATGTAGGATATCCTGTCGATTATATTGAGGTTCCTTTTAATGCAGGAACGCAGGAAAACTACGGGGGAAATCTTATTGTGAATAGTGCGTTCAGCATTGGCGCCTCGAAGTTTAAAGCGTGGACCTCTATAAGTTACGTGGATGGTACCGTAATGGAAAGTGGTCCTTCTTCAAAGATAATTGAAGTACATTTGCCTTTCGTTGCTCCATGGCAGTTCCGCGCGGGGATAGATGGCCATTCGGGTGATTTCAATTATTCTTTAAGGCTGCTGCATTCCGGAAAGCAAAGGGTAACAGGATTTACCGATGAGGCGAATCCTCACCACAGGCAGACGCTGCCGGGGTACACACTTGTTAACGCATCGGCAGGATATACCTGGAAAGAACGGTTTACCTTTTTTGCAAAAGTGCAGAATGCACTCAACCAGCGCTACCGCAACCCGCTGGATGTAGATTTAAACGATAATAACTCAATCACATTCCATGGAAGCCTGCAGGATCCCCTGCGTGTAATGGCAGGCCTTACATTCAGCCTTCAATAATATCCGCACCAATGAAAAGCTTTTTTTCAACCCATTTTTCTCTTCGAAGAAAGATCAACCTCAGTTTTTCCCTGCTTGTGTTCCTCTTTGTGGTCAATGGCATCATTACCCTCATCACCCTGCAGAACAATAAAAAACTGGCCTATAATGTTTCTGAAGTTATCGATCCTGCGCTTGTGGCACTGAACGATCTGAAACAGATGCTGCTGGAATCAAAAATGTACACGACCAACTGGGTGTTCCTGCGCTCAAAACAGCAGGATAAAGACCTGTTGATAAAACTGCATCGATCCGATTACCAGGCATTGAAGGAGAGGCTCAACAATTATTCGGCACGCTGGAAAAACAGTTATTTGAAGGACAGCCTTCAGAAGGTTTATACAGGGTTTGAAGAATTGCTTTTAATTGAAAAGACCATAATGGGTTCTTTACAGGAGTTCGAGGATTACGATGACCTGGTGATCAGGCTGGAGGCTGAGCGAAAAATTGAGGACGAAGTACTTCCGGGAACGGATACGTTAATGCAGTCGCTTAACAATATTACTGCCTATGCACAAAAAGTAAGACTTGAAGAACATCTTCACTTTGAACGTTCTTCCAATGAATTAAGAGGGATCATCATCGTACTCGCCATCAGCATTATCTGCATTGGTTTATTCCTGGCTATTTATATGACGAGGGTGATCATCAGCCCTATCAATAAAATAAAATCTATTGTTAACGACCTTGGAAAAGGCATCATTCCCAGGTCGGCGCTGGAAACCAGAAAAGACGAGATCGGCGAAATGATGCAGGCAGTGAACAACCTGTCGGAAAAAACCCTTGCCACTACGCAATTTGCGCACGAAGTGGGGATCCGGAATTTTAATGTTCCATTTCAACCCCTCAGTGAAGAGGATGTACTGGGGAAAGCGCTTATCGTAATGCGCGATAATCTGAGCGCAAGCGAAAAGGAAATACAGCAAAGCGCCAATGACCTTCATAAAAAAGACCAGTTGTTGCAGGCTGTAGCCGAAGCCACTCATGAACTGATCAGTAATAACGATATGGAGAAAGCAATGGGCGAATCGATTCGGTTGCTTGGCCTGAAAATGCATATCGACATAGTAAACATTTACAAAAATTACGGCGACCTGAAAAATGACGGGCACGCTGATCAGTTAATGCGCTGGACAGCCCGGAATAATGAAATAGAGTACAGAAGGCCCGAGTTCCAGCATATTAAAAATATGGGCTGTGCGTATAAGAAATTATCCAACAACGAAATTTATTACAGTTACACCAGTGATATAGAGGATGAGTTGTTCAGGGGCATGCATGCCAGGAACGGCGCAAAGTCCATGGCTATCATACCAGTTTTTGTACTGGATGATTTCTGGGGATTTGTGAGCTTTTATGATTGCAGGATGGATCGCCAATGGACAGAAACCGAATTTTCGATCCTTACATCATTCGCGGCTACGCTTGGTTCAGCCATTGAACGTAACCAGATAGAAACGCAATTGATGGAGTCAAAAGAAAAGGCAGAAGCGGCAAGTGTTGCCAAAAGCGAATTTATGGCCAATATGAGCCATGAACTGCGTACGCCAATGAACGGTATTATTGGGTTTAGTGAACTTGTGCTGACTACAGAGCTGAATAAAATACAACGCGAATATCTCGGCAATGTAAATAAGTCGGCCTATAATCTTCTTAATATCATTAATGATATCCTTGATTTCAGCAAAATCGAAGCTGGAAAATTACTGATCGACAACACTACTTTCCGTTTGAATGAAGTGATAGAGGAAACGGTAGACATGCTGGATATAAAAGCCCAGGAAAAAAATATAGAGCTCATTTGTCATATCGATCCAAAGTTACCTGCGCAGTTTTTTGGCGACCCGGTGAGGATAAGACAGATATTGATAAACCTCGTTGGCAATGCCATCAAATTCACCGGCGAGGGAGAAGTGCTGGTTACCGTGAAGCAGGGGGTAACACATGTGGTGCAAGGCAGGAAAATGCTGGGGGTAGCCATTTCGGTAAAAGATACCGGCATTGGCATTGCAAAAGATAAGGTGGATTCAATTTTTGAAAGCTTTACCCAGGCGGATTCTTCTACTACCCGCAAATTTGGAGGAACTGGTTTGGGCCTGACCATTTCGAGGCGCCTTGCAGAACTTATGGAAGGTGATCTGTATGTTGAAAGTGAACCAGGGGTAGGCAGTACTTTTACATTGAATTTGGTTTTACAGGTCATAGATGAAATGCCCCGTGTATCCATAACCTCGAAAGGACTGCTGCGTGAAGTACTGGTGATCGATGATAATATCACCAACTGTGAACTGATGAAGGGTATTTTTGAATATCTTGATATTCCGTGTAAAATATGTTTCAACGGGCCCGATGCGCTTACGGTTATTCAGGAAGCTATTGACCGTAACCAGTTGTTCGACCTGATCATTACAGACCACCAGATGCCGGGGATGGATGGCATCACGCTGGTAGGGGAGATCAAAAAACTGCTAAGCGGTTCGGCCGAGCCATTCATCCTGATGTTGTCCTCACTGGAAAAGACAATGTTTCAGCACGAAGCGGAAAAGATAGGTATTGATAAATTCCTGTCAAAACCTGTTAAATTGAACGCGCTGGTCAACCTGCTCTCTTATTTGTTTGAACAATCACATTTTAAAAAGGACCCTAACGTCAACATCCCGCAACTTGCAAAGTTTGTAAACCATAAAGAGATCCTGGTAGCGGAGGACAATCCGATGAATATGGAACTGATTACGCAGGTGCTAACCAATATGCAATTGCAGGTAATAAAGGCCCATACCGGCCAGGAAGCAATTCAATTATTGGAAAAGCATAATCCGTCGCTCATCTTTATGGACGTTAATATGCCGGTACTGGATGGGTTTGATACCACCCTGCAGATCCGCCGGTTAAGCGGCGCCAAAAAAGACATTCCGATCATAGCCTTAACCGCCGACGCAATGAAGGAGGATAAGGAACGCTGCCTGCAGGTAGGGATGAATGATTATGTGTCAAAACCATTCCGGTTGAAAGAAATAGAAGCAGTGTTACACCGGTACCTGGGAGATGTAAAAACGGCTAAAAATCAGCCAGGTGGTTCGGTGCCGGTATGAAAATTACCAGGTTATGCCGGGCATCATCCGGGAGTGAAAGTGCAGAAGTACTAAGGATTCATTTGTGTGGATCGCTCTTCCGTTTGGCAATTCTTTTGTCCCGTATTTGTTTTAACGTATTTTCTTTCTGAAATGGATACCCCTGCACTTTAGAGACCATAAGGCGCTGCGCGCCGTAAATGCCGGAGTGACCGCTAAAATAATAAGCGGTAAAGCAGGCTATGGCAAAATACAGTGCGTTACCGGAGCCAAACAATTCAATACCCATTAATGTACATGCTATCGGGGTATTGGTAGCGCCTGCGAATACCGCAATAAAACCCAAAGCGGCAAACAGGTCAACGGGAGCGCCCAGCCATATAGCCAATGTATTTCCCAATGTTGCGCCGATAAAAAAGAGCGGTGTAACTTCGCCACCTTTAAATCCCATTCCTAATGTGATGGTCGTAAACAGGATCTTTAATAACCAACTCCAGTTTGTGGCCCCGCCGGCATGAAAAGCCGATAAGATGCTTACGCTATCGCGCTCTTTTCCTGTAACGCCGAGGCCAATATAATCGGTGGTGCCTAAAATATAGCAAAGGGCTATAATTAATAAGCCTCCCAATACCGGGATCAGCCATTTAACACGAATGAAGCGGTTAGCGTAATTTTTTATCGTGTGCATTAACTCAGCAAACAGGTAACCGGCCAGTCCGAAAGCAATGCCTGCGGCTATTACCTTTACCAGCAGTAAAAGATCTGTATTGATAAAATACAGATCCGATCTGTTCGATCCAATAAAATCGATATGATAATGGGTATGATGAATGCCCCAGGCAGAGGTGGTTATATCGGCAAACAGGGCTGCAATTAAACAGGGGATCAGGGCCTCGTACCGTATAATGCCAATAGCCAGCACTTCAAGCGCAAATACTGCTCCGGTAAGCGGGGTGCCGAATACCGCTCCAAAACCGGCCGCTACACCTGTCATAAGCATTATGCGCAGATCCTCTTCCTTCAATTTAAACCACTTTGCAAACAGGTTGGCAACGCTGCCTCCCATTTGAACGGCGGTTCCTTCCCGTCCGGCAGAGCCACCAAACAAATGCGTAATAACGGTAGTTATCAATACTAATGGGGCCATTCTTGCGGGAACGCCTGCGCCCGGCTGGTGAATTTCTTCCATAACGAGGTTATTACCGGCATCGGAATTCTTTCCGAGGTAAGTATAAAGCAGGTAAATGACAACACCAGCCAGCGGAAGCAGCAAAAGCAGCCATTCATATTGCCAGCGCAAACGGGTTGCTGTTTCGAGTAACCAGAGAAATAAAGCTACGAGGCTGCCAACGGTTAAAGAAACCGGGATAACCAACATCGTCCACTTTAATAAACTAACAGTAATTGAAAACTGCTCTAAGGAGTTGTAAATTCTTTTCATTGCCTACAAATAGTTAAGCCGGTATACAATAAAATCCAGTCTATTTGTAGGCGCCATCAGTCGCGAAGTGTATCGGACGGTTCAAATAGGAAGACACCATTTCCTTTGTGAGTGCAAATATAAAAGCTGATTTGGATAATTGCTAAAATTTTTTGGTGGCGGCCGCCGGCAAATCAGAATTTTGGCAAATAAAGGGAAAGGATTAACAAGGAAGGAGATCATTGCTGAATGCGGATTAACTTCCGGGGGAACAACCAGCAAAATAGATGCTATCTCGGTAGGCTACAGGGGTAAAAGCCATCAGGGCGCCAAAGTTTCGCCCAATGGGCTGGGGGAGTAGGGCGAAAGCAAAAACCTGACACTGTAACAATTCAGGGAGCCCACACGACTTATGTGACGGGTGCAATAGGATTTCAGGTTGTATGAAACGTAATGATCGTTATTTCCTCTCCTTTAGAGCTGTAATTCAGAAACCGATGATCCTTATGCGTATGAATTTTCAGTTATTGTAAATCTAAAATCAAAAATGAATATGCGTAAAGTCTTTGGTTTTATCGGGTTATTGTTTTCGGTGGGGGGTGTGGCGCAGGATAGGACGTTGCAACTGGACAGTTTGTTTTCGGGACTGTACAATAAACAACAGTTTTTTGGGAATGTGCTTATCGCCGATAAGGGAAGTATTATTTATCAGAAAAGTTTTGGCAAGGCAAACCGTACCTCCAATGCAGATTTGAATGCAGAATCAGTTTTTGAACTCGCATCGGTTTCCAAACAGTTCACGGCGATGGGTATCATGCTGCTGAAAAAGCAGCGTAAACTAAATTACGAAGACAGTCTGCGTAAATTCATACCTGAGCTTCCTTATTACAATATCACCATACGGCAGCTGCTCAATCACACGTCAGGACTGCCGGATTATATGCAGCTTTTTACGAATTATTGGGACAGAACCAAAATTGCAACCAATAGCGATGTGATCGGCCTGCTGGCAAAATATAAACCGCCAATCCATTTTGTGCCCGGCGAAAAATGGGAATACAGTAATACGGGTTATATGTTGCTGGCGTTCATCATCGAAAAAGTATCGGGGCAAAGCTTTGGTGATTACCTGCAGAAAAATATTTTTAAGCCGCTGAAGATGAAGCGGTCTCTCGTATATCGCCGCAGGTATGAAAAGAAAACCATTCCGAATTATGCTTTTGGTTATGTGTATGACAGAAATAAAAAACAATTTGCATTACCTGATAGTGTAATCGAAACTGCAGGGACCGTATTTTGTCTCGATGGAATTGTTGGAGATGGATCCGTCAATACTACGGTAAATGACCTGCTGATATGGGACAGGGCGCTATATACCGAAAAGCTGATAAGCAAAGAAATGATGGGGGAGGCTCTTCAACCCGGCACATTGAATGATGGCAAAAAAACGAACTATGGTTTTGGCTGGGCTATTGCAGAAGTAAAAGGCGCGGGCAAAATAGTAAATCATTCAGGAAGTTGGCCGGGGTATAATACCTATATCGAACGGAATATTGAAAAAGACAAAACAATCATCATTTTGCGTAATCACGAAACCCCGGGCGATGTGCTGAAGAAAACCAGGCAGGTATTGTATGGTCTTAAAGAAGAAGTAAAGAAAGAAATGGCCGTTTCACCTGATGTATTAAAACAATATGTTGGCGAATATGAACTGGCACCTGGTTTTTCAATTACGGTGACGGTAGAAAATGATAAAATGTTTGGACAGGCTACCGGCCAAAGCAAATTCGAACTGTTTGCCGAAAAAGAATACCTGTTCTTTTTGAAAGTAGTGGATGCCAAAATAGAATTCGTAAAGGATGAAAAGGGAGCGGTAAAGCGTCTTATTCTGTATCAGAACGGACAGGAGATGCCGGGGAATAAGAAGTAGGGAATATTAGCATAGATTACCAACTCATATTGCTTTTTTTTAACTCACGGTTGGCGGCAATTGTAATATAAAAACAAAAAAAGCCCCGACTGCTAATCGAGGCTTCTTTTTAAGTGCCCCACGTTGGAAATTTCTCGAACCCGGAGATGGAGGCTTTTACTTTGGGAGAACCGCGGCAGGGTAATCGGCATATCCGTTTTCATTCCCGGCATAATATGTATCCCGGTTGGCTTCTGACAATGGCAGGTTATACTTAAAGCGCTCTACCAGATCCGGGTTGGCTATGAATGGTGTGCCAAAAGATACCAGGTCGGCTGTACCTGCTTCCAGAATTGCATTGCCGCTTTCCTGCGTGAAGCCCAGATTGGCCATCAGCCTGCCGCGATAGTGATGGCGGAAATGGCTGAAATAATTGTGCTGTAATGCCGCTACCGGGGTGCCGGCTAAGTCTTCTGCGGGTCCCACAATGTGCAGGTAAGCGAGATTATAATCACTCAATTTTTTAAGGATGTACTGGAACACTGGAATCGTTTCTTCATCTGGCTTTACGATGCCTACATGGCTGATTGCAACCGGTGTAAATTTGATGGCTACACGTGTGCTGTCCCAAACTTCTAAAATGGCATCCAGTATCTCAAATACAATGCGCGAACGGTTTTCAATACTGCCTCCATACGCATCGGTGCGCTGATTGGTAGCGATACTTAAAAATTGAGGAATCAACATACCCGCCTGGGCATGTACCTCAACACCATCAAATCCGGCTTCCATGGCATTTTTAGCAGCCTGCTTAAAATCCTGTACTGTTTGTCTGATCTCAGCGGCGGTCAGTTCGCGGGGCGTAAGTGTTTCTTTAAAACCTTCAGGAGTAAAAGAATGGGTTTGCGGATTTATGGGGGAAGGTCCGGCAGGCAGTTCGCCATCAAAGAAATCCGGATGGGATGCGGAGCCAATATGCCCTAACTGGGAGAAGATCAAACCGCCTTTGTCGTGTACGGCAGCGGTCACCAGTTTCCATCCTTCTATCTGTTCCCGGGTGTAGATACCCGGCACGTTAATAAAGCCTTTAGCCTTTGCACTCACCCAGGTGCCTTCACTCACGATCAAGCCTGCTGAGGCGCGTTGTGCATAATACGTGGCCATTAATGCTGTAGGTACCAGACCTGCATTGGTGGCTCTTGCACGCGTCATTGGCGCCATAACTACCCGGTTGTTTAATTTCAAATCGCCCAATTGGTATTCAGTCAATAAAGCCTGTGCTGTATTTTTCATTATTTTTTTTTACAAACCTCGGGTATACGGAACAACAGCACAATACGGGAGAAACTAATGGTATAGGGATTAATTTATCCCCTGGATAAATTAAGATACAATGTCTATTTTTGAGTAAAGTGAACAGTTATGTACGAAAGAAAGACGCCCCTCACTATAGATTGCGGTCTGCACCTGACAAAAGAAGTGCTGAACGGCAAATGGAAGCCAGCCTTGCTACATGCCATTTCGATTGATATAAAACGTCCCAGCGAGCTGGTGCGTGTATTGCCCGGCGCTACCCGCAGGGTATTGAACGTACAACTCAAAGAATTGGAGATGCATGGCATGGTAGAAAAGAAAACGTACCCGCAATTGCCGCCTAAAGTGGAATATTCGCTTACGGAGATCGGTTGGTCGTTGATGCCTGTTATTGATGCTTTGAATAAATGGGGTGATGCCAATCGCAGCTTTTTGGAAACTGTTATTACGCAGGACCCAAAGATTAGCGAAACTTCAAAATCAATATGCCAGGTTTACCGGCAGATGGCTATTGAGCGGAAAACTGGATGATCCCGGGGAAAGACGAGCTTTACAAATGCCAAATTGAATGTTAATAAGATCAGTTCGGAGCGGGAACAATTGGACGAATCGTAAAATCAAAAGGTGGAACAACTTGTAGCAATGATGGACGTCCTAACAGAGGAGAATGCCAGGCTGACTGCTGAACGGGAGGAATTAAAACAGTATGTGCAGCAACTGGAGCAAAATTACAGGCGTCTTAAAAGCAGCTTCCCTTCTAATCGCCCTCCCTTAATTTGTCCATTAAAACGCATTTACCGGATAATTGTGAAGTGCTGTGAGACGATAATTACTTTTTCCGGGTCATAGTTACTTTTTTTGGGAGATATTTACTTATTACCAGGTCATAGTTACTTTTTAAAGGACGATAATTATTTTTTTTCGGGCCATAACGTTAGCGTTGGCCGTTATAATACAGGCTGCATTGAATATAAATTTTTTTTATCATAGTTAACATTATTTAAAGAAAAGATGATTACTTTTTGCCGGTTGTAATATGTTTTTCATTGGAAGTAAATTACTTTTTAGTGTAAGTTGATCACGTGCTGGCATAACTAGATTTTTTTTCCAATTTGTACATCTTTTTTTAATGAAACTTCACTGATTTCAGTAAAAGTTCACTTACAATCATAAATAACTGATCATTTATCTCATTTTTAAGCTTAAACCATTAATAACCAAATTAAAATGAATGTTATTACAGGATACCTCACGATGAAATTATTCACACTATTATTTTTGACAATTTTAGTTTCGTGTAATTCAAAAAGCGAGACAGAAAAAGCTATTAATAAGACTGGTACGACTAAGATTTCTATTAATGAGACTATCCCTTCCGAGCGGCAAAACTCAGATACGTCAAAAACTGAGATAATAGATACGTTTGTTGACAGTCTAAATATTGGCGAAAAAGGAAAATGCAAAATAGAACTAATAAAATTTAGGGTTTATGACGACACCTATGTAATAATTAAATTTTACACCAAAGGAAGATATACTATTAAAGACCCTGAAACTTGGATGGTTCAGAATAACTATTGTTACGAAACCACTTCTTTAATTGGATTTGAGCCTAATATTTCAGATTTCAATAACGACAATTTTAATGACATAACCTTTATTTCAGGAACTGCTGCAAGAGGTGCAAATGAAGTGAGACGACTATTTATATACGATAACCAAGAGCAAAAACTAATATCAATCGTAAACTCACAGGACTATCCAAATATGCTTTATAACAAAGAACTCGGCTGCATAGATGCATTTTTGGTTTATGGTGGCTGTTCAACAGTATTCTTAAATATTAAAGGCGACAGCCTAAAAGTGTTCGCAAGCGTTGAGCTGTTTGACGGTTTAACAGTTTCTACTTATGACAAAAATGGGAAAGAGAAAATTATTATGAGAGACAAAAAATATGAACCTGGATATATTAGATTTAAGAACTTTAAACCATTGAAAGTGTATGACGACCAATAGAAAAGCTACTGCCAACATCATATTGGCAATAGTGGGCTGACAGTCGTAAACTCAACATTTGTAATTCAATTGGGAATTTGTTCAAATATGAAGGAGGCGTAATGTTACTACTGGTTGTACCAACATTTGGAGGAGACACCGACGCTTATAATTTAATTTTTAAAAGAAAAAAGAGCAACAGCTAACATAGGGTTTGGCGGTATGGCGGCTTAACGATTATATATTCTCATCGACATATCGTTACTCAGCAATATATCAATCTGACCGATAAATTCACTTTACTCAGTACCAGTCCCGGCTGATGTAACACGGAATATCGCCACATTCCCAAGCCCTGGGCGTTATACGTCATGCTCGCTTTAGATGAACATGAATAATCAAATTGATACATTAACCGACTTTGAAAGTGAACACAAACAAGTCGGAATACTCTTCGTCCTCTATACGTGTATTTGCTGTTCAGTCGTTATCTGTGCGCTTTTATATTTTCTTTGGCTATTTAAAAAAACAGCATTTGAGTTAATAAGCGATTCCGAATTTCAACTTCTATTTTCTATTCATTTCCTCTACCCATCAATTGGGTTATGCTTGTTTATAGCGAAAAGAAAGATTGGTTGGCTGTTAATGGTTTTGTTTTCAATTTTAAATGTTACATATGCAATCGTTGCATATGTCAGTGAAGTCCAACGACTTATAGCCTTCTCTTTTTTAGTGCGTTCATGTCCAAGTAGAGCATGCCCCAGTAGATCGGGGATTGGCTGAAAAGCGCAGGCGGCACGCGTTTAACCTTTATAGAAGCAACATACTTTGCGCCAGCATTAGTTTTTTTCCTGATTCTGACTAAATCAAAGAATGTTTTGGCTAAATCTGATTTTTTACTTGTGTTTAGTTTTGTGTCATCAAACAAAAAGAAACATGAAAGCAATCAGAATTCACGAATTTGGACAACCGGAAGTAATGAAATTAGAAGAGGTTGAACGTCCCATTCCTGCGTCCAATGAAATTTTAGTAAAGGTGTATGCGAGTGCTGTCAACCCCATAGATCTGAAGATACGTGATGGCAGTGTTATTTCCCGTTTGCATGTCAGATTGCATTTGCCTATTGTCCTTGGATGGGATGCCTCTGGTATTATAGAAGAAGTTGGCAGTGAGGTAACAGGTTTTAAACAGGGAGATGAAGTTTTTGGAATCCCCAATTTCCCAGGTGATGGTAGTTACGCAGAATATGTAGCAGCGGACGCTCAAAAATTTGCATTAAAACCAAAGAGTATTACTTTTAATCAAGCAGCAGCAGTGCCGGTATCTGCAATTACAGCCTGGGATGGCATTATTAGAGGTGGGCAGGTACAACCAGGAGAGCGGGTGTTGATCCATGGTGCTGCTGGCAATGTGGGACATTTTGCTGTACAATTCGCCAAATGGAAAGGTGCATACGTGATAGGAACTGCCAAGACAGCCGATTTTGATTTTTTAAAGCAATTGGGTGCTGATGAAGTAATTGATTATCAGAGTCAAAAATTTGAGGAATTGCTTAAAGACATTGATGTAGTGTTTGACGCTGCCGTACTTGGAAGCGAAATGCAATTGAAGTCTATAAAGATCATGAACAAAAACGGCAGATTGTCAACCACTCAAGGCTATCCGTTGATTGAGGATGTTACAAAAGCACTCGCAGGAAAAAATGCAAGAGGCCATGTTATTTACGGAGAGAATAAAATTCAGGGGTGGTTAACAGAGATTAGCCGGCTTTTTGATGAAAATAAATTGAAGGTCGCGATAAATAAGGTATACCCTCTGGTGCAGGTAAGTGATGCGCACCGGGAAGCCCAGATAAAGCGCAGACCAGGAAAATTGGTGTTGGAAGTAACGAAAGAAAAATAGATTTATGAAGCGCTTTAAAACAATTAGCGAATATCATCAGTTTAGAGGACTTCCTAAACCTGAACATCCACTAATTAGTGTAATAAATTTGGCAGATATTAAGCATTTGACCAGTGCTGAACCAATGAATTTGTCATTTGATGTTTTTTGTATATCCATAAAAAGAATTTCGAACTTCAAAGTACGATACGGACAACAACAATATGACTTTAACGAAGGCGTGCTATTCTTTATGTCGCCCAACCAGGTTTATAGTATTTGTTCTGGCGCAGAGGAAGAATTAAAACAATCAGGATGGATGTTACTTATTCATCCTGACTTTCTATGGAATACACCATTAGCTGTCATTATAAAGCAATATGATTTTTGGAATTATTTTGTAAATGAAGCATTATTCCTTTCAGGAAAAGAAGAAAAAACGATTGATAATATTATACAAAATATTCAACAGGAATACGGTGCTAATATTGACAAATTCAGCAAAAAAATCATCATTTCACAAGTTGAAACCTTACTTAATTATTCTGAACGGTTCTACAATCGCCAGTTCATCACGCGTGAGAAAACGAACCATGAAATATTGGAACGTCTGGAAAATGTATTGATTGATTACTTTTCCAGTGATAAGTTAGCTGCCAGTGGAGTGCCTACTGTCAAATATATTTCTGAACAACTAAACCTATCACCTAATTACCTAAGCAGTTTATTAAAGGTATTAACGGGACTAAATACACAACAACACATTCACAACAAACTTATTGAAAATGCAAAGGTAAAGTTATCAACCACTAGTCTTTCTATTAGCCAAATAGCATATGAATTAGGTTTCGAACATTTGCCGTCATTTAGCAAGTTGTTTAAATCGAAGACAAAGCTGTCACCGCTGGAATTCAGGCAGTCGTTTAATTAATTAACCAGCCTTGTATGGCATCATCAAATAAGTTCTGGGTTGCCATAAGATGTACAAGCCTGTATTGAGATACAATTGTTCTTTTTTGTCAGGGTATATCCTTCCGGGATTTCTTTGTCTAATATTCTTAGACTGTCGTAAAGGCGAGGAACGACAGGTATAAAAAATCATCTCCGGATCGCATGAGCGAAGGAATATTCATTTTGATGTTATGGCTCAATAGTGGATTCCAGTTTGTAACAAAGGGCTGGTAAATACGATTTGTTTGTATTTGCGCCGTAACAATTTTAAAAGCGAATACTAGTCCTTTCATTTTCAATACTTATTTTTTGGGCGAAAGCCGGTTAACGGCATATATTAAAGTGTTGGTGGCAATTTTATTTGGACACAACCTGACAACTTCAAATTTATTTCAATCTAGTTGTATTAAAATCAGGAAGTTCCATATCAAAAGCATACACCAACTGTAAATCACTTACTTGATAATTTAGTTAGGTTACCAAGATTATGGATCAATTGCATTAGATTAGTGTCCGGTAATTATCAAATCGTTTTAAATGTTGAAAAATTATTTCAAAACGTCATGGCGCAATTTGAAAGCCAACAAATTTTACAGTATCCTGAACATAGGCGGCTTGGCTGTAGGATTGGCTACAGGATTTATGTTGCTGCTTTGGGTGCAGAATGAACTCAGCTACGATAAATATAACCATCTGTATAAAAATATCTACCAGGTAAATTCGCACATTACGTTAGAAGAAAAATCACTTGCCTGGCAAGGGGCACCCGCACCATTATCTATAATGGCAAAACAAATTCCGGATGTAATTTCCGTTTTAAGATTAGTAAGTGATGATGAAAATCCAACACTGTCTGATAAAGTATTGTCCAATATCGATCTTACAAAAGTATTCGACAATAACAATATTCTTTATGCCGACAGTAATTTTTTAAGCTTCTTCAACTACAAATTGTTGCATGGTAACCTTAATACCTTTTTGCCGAATGCGCATTCTGTTGCACTTACACATTCAACAGCCAAAAAATTATTTGGTACAGATGACGTCGTTGGCAAAATTGTGCGGTTTGATAAAAACAGTTTCACGGTAACAGCCGTTTTGCACGACTTTCCTCATAATTCTTCTCTGCAATACGACGCTATTTTTCCGGTAGATTATTATGCTCAGCAATTCACAGCTCATGGCGGCAATCATGGTTGGAAAACAATTGATGAAGATATAAACGATTATAGTTTCAGAACATTTCTTCTGATAAATCCAAATGCTAATATTCAGGGTATTGAAACAAAACTTACACATTTATTTAATGCAACAGACAATGGTCAGGCTGCGACAACTTTTCAATTGCAGAACTTAGGAGACCTTCATCTTACAGGAATTGATGGCGACAATTCTGCATTAAAAAAGGTAAGAATAATGTTGCTTGTTGCAGTATTAATATTGATCATAGCAAGTATTAACTATGTAAACCTTTCTACGGCTCGTGCACTTGTAAGAAGTAAAGAAGTAAGTATAAAAAAAATCATTGGAGCAAAAAGAAGGCAGTTGTTTTTGCAATTCATTACTGAGACAGTATTGACATTCGGGTTTGCTGTTTTTATTGCAATTGTTTTAATCACTTTATTGAAGCCGCTGTATGATAGAATTACAGGCGAACAATTAGTTCTTTCCCTATCCGATTTTTCTATGTTAAAAATATTGTTTTTCGCACTTTTAGGAACAATACTAATTTCAGGCATTTATCCCGCACTGTTATTATCATCTTTCAATCCTTTAGGCACCATACGCGATAAAAATATTTTGGGTATTAAAACGTCTTCATTTAGAAAATCATTAGTCGTTCTTCAATTTGTAATCTCGTTCATATTGTTAGTTAGTACAATTGTAATGGGAAAACAAATGGCATATATAGTAAATAAAGATTTGGGCTACGATAAGAACTATGTTTTTACGGTTTCATTTCCCAAAGAAGCGGCGAAAAGTGCTGACGCTATAGAAAATGAATTGCAATTGCAAAAGAGCATATTAAATGTTTCGTTTAGCAGCGCGGCAGACATTACAAATGTAACAGAGATTTCAGGAGATATTATTTGGGATGGAAAAACAGATGATGTTCCATTTATAGTTTGGCGTGTACAGGCTGATAAAAATTTTATACCTACGATGAAGTACCAGCTTATTGCAGGAACAAATTTTACGGGAACGTCTTCTGATGATAATAGATATATTTTGAATGAAACGGCAGTAAAAGCTATGGGTTTAAAACCTCCCTATGTCGGCACAAAAATTGGCTACGGGAAAGCCGATGGAGAAATAGTAGGTGTAATAAAAGATTTTAATTTTAAATCGTTGAAAGATCCTATTGCTCCTTTATTAATAAGAACGTCTGGATTAAAGAACACTTTATATGTACGAACAACCGGAGCAGGTGCTCAGGCATCCATCAAAGCCGTAGAACAGCAGTATAAAAAATATGCAAACAACGCACCTTTCTCTTATAATTTTCTTGATAAGACATTTGAATCGCATTACCAATCCCAACAGCGTGCAGGCACTTTGTTTACAACTTTTGCAGCCATCGCCATTTTTATTTCCTGCCTGGGTTTATTTGGATTAGCCACTTATACAGCACAGATAAAGACCAAGGAAATTGGCATCAGAAAAGTGCTGGGTGCAAGTGTCGGCAGCGTTGTACAATTGATCAGTAAAGATTTTTTGAAATTGGTAATTGTGGCAACTGTAATCGCAACGCCGCTGGCTTACTGGGCAATGAATAAATGGCTGCAGGATTTTGCCTATCGAACCAGCATTAGCTGGTGGATTTTTGCTGCATGTGGATTTGCCATGTTGTTGATTGCAATTGTTACATTAAGCACTCAAACAATAAAAGCAGCACTTGCAAATCCTGTAAAGAGTTTGAGAACGGAATAATTAGGAGAAAAACTACCACCAACATTTGGTTTTCTGCTATGCCCGGCGTCAGGAATCGAACCACCCAAACTACTCTTTTACAATCACTGAATATTTCTAGTTGATAAAAGAGAAATTACTCTAAACTAAAAAGGCTTCAAGTCCAACGACTTAAAGCCGTTTTAGTTTGGGTGCCCCACTTAAGAGAATTATCGAAGATTTGATGTTTATTTTCACGCTTAAACCGTTAATAGTCAAAACGAATTGAATGTAATAATTTCAGCTACAGCCGGTTAATAACTTCGAGATTCAAAGTACAGGCCGGGGCAACCGCGCCTTATTTGCCTTCTCAGCTATGCCGGAAGTGGCGGGCAAAGAGATAAAAATAATTATGCTGGATTTGATTTTTGAGACCAAAGCCGGTTTATGGCTTATATTTATGTGTTGACAGAAATACAAATGAAACATCTCGTTACCATAATCATTCTGACTTTGACCCTTAACTGTTATGGACAGGGATTTCAGTTTGACAAGACAAAGATTTCCAGTCAGACAAAACAAATTGTTGCGAAAATTGAAAAGGAAAATATGCTGATGGGTAGAGCTGTTGGCAACGGTGGCGTTCGACCTAAACAATTTGACAACTTTACCGAATTACAAAAAGTAGCGACAAATGGTGAGCTCCAAGAGCTAACTAACCATCCAAACGGTGTAGTTCGTTGCTATTCTTTTTGGGCATTGACCTGTGACACTTCTACCAATCTGCTTCCAATAATTATTAGACATATTACTGACGAAGAAAATGTAAGTACAGTGTTTGGATGTATTGTAAGTGGTGAAAAAGTGGGAGATTTTTTTATTGACCTTGTTACTCCCCAGTATGTTGACTCGAACTCAAAAAAACTTACTCCTGACGAATATAATTACTTAGACAGCGTTCTTATTTATACTCCAAATAAATTGTACGCAAAGGAAAATGCAATAAACAGAGCCAAACTAAATGATACATTTTATCAAAGAGTTAGAGAACTTGTATTGAGAGAAAATAATCAGTCAGCGTTGGTAACATTAGCTAAGTTCAAAAGAGAACAGGATATACCGCTAATCCTAAGTAACAAATTAAAAGGGGAACGTTACGACCAACTTTTCTTTACATACAAAGCGATTAGTGAATTTTCCGACAACGCTTTTCTGCCTTTATTGAAAAAGTCTTTGTATGAGGCAATTGACAAAGAAGCCTGCAGTACTGAATGGAGAGAGCTATATAAAGCTATCGCCAGCTTTAAAAATGACACAGCACTTCAGCTTTTAAAAGTGCCACTCACACAAACAAAACACGAAAATATAAGGCAATATCACATAAACTTTATTTTCGGAGCAGTACAAGAATTCTATACTCCAATTTATGACGAACTTCTTTGGACAATGTGGGAAAATGAGAAAAAGATAAATACAAAAGTCTTCAACCTACTTTACCCGAGAAACCCTGAAAAAGCATTTCAACTAACAAAAAAGACAATTCAAGACGCAGACGATTTTTATTATCTCAACACTGGAAGTTATAATGAAGAAGAAGAAACATCAACAAACCTTTTAGACATTATGCTTGACACGGTTTTAGTTAGTGACAGACCTTATGCTATTGAACTCATCAACAAAAATATAAGAGAGATTAATGTTCATCAGTTTCCAACATTTGCAGACAAAGCTTTAAAAATAAAGGACACTTCTTTTATATCTTCACTTTTTGACAGACTTAAAATGGAAGATAATCCACATGTTTATTTAAAAGCGACAGAAGTGTTGATTGCCTTGAAAGACAAAGAAATCAACAGACGAATATTAGAGGTTGCTAAGTTAAACCCAGACTTGAGAAAGGATTGGGGAGGAAAAGAGTTCAATAAATTACTAAAGGATAATGGCATCAGGTGAAGTGTACTTCTGGCAACCTTAACGTTGTATGCCATACTCATGCAAGCAATCCATAGCCTGGTATTTTGACCGGCGTATTTTTCCGCCTACCTCAGACGTCTGATGGTTCTGTTCCATAATTACCAATATTTTCAAGAGCGTAAAGCTACAGCCTATCTAAATGCAGTTGGACCTGTTATTCCCCGGGGGCTTACAGGCTTTACTACTGATGAGTGGCAATGGCGGGGCGACCAATATATTCTTAGCTTTTTGTTCGCTAATCAGCTTTAGTTTCGTCAGACTAATAACGCCATCCAGACAACAGAATAAACAATTAGTTTTTGTATCTTCAATCAGCAGCGGTACCGGGGCAGATATAACACAGAAACTCTCTACATCGCGAAAGGAAAAATTGATTCAAAATAAAAAAGCCCTGTAAATCAATGACTTACAGGGCTAAATGGTGCCCAGGACTGGATTCGAACCAGCACACCCTTGCGAGCGCTGCGACCTGAACACAGTGCGTCTACCAATTTCGCCACCTGGGCATTTCAGATCTATCTTAAAAACTGTAAGAACTTGTTTGTTTCCGACTCTTGTCGCCTCATTTTCAGCGATGTATTTTTCAAATCGGGTTGCAAAGATAACCGGAAAAATTAATTGGCCAAAAAAAATGAGAAATATTTGTAAGAAAAATGCTGCTAATCGCTTCAATTCAGGCTGTTACCTATCCAGCCCGGGCTGGATGGCGGATCGCTCCGTTTTATGTTATCAAACAGCCACACCCAATAATCCCTTTCGTATAAACAACTCATCGGGTTCTAATTTCTGCAGCTTTTGTGGTTCGGCCGTTTCGGCCCAGGCAGCAGGGCTGAAAACAGCGGCTATTATTTCCATGGGATGTCTCCCAACCGCCCTGCATCAGGTTTCCCATTCTTTTTAATTTCTCATGCAAACGGGTAAGTATGACTCATCAATAGCTGACTTTGGTTCTATTAGTTCAACTTTGTCACCGATGTTTTACAGCGAACCTCTATTGTTACAGATCTCTGCAGCATAGTTGCACAACATTGCCTCAAAGTTGGCTACATAAGCCAGATAGTTAGTTACCAATAGCTCATAGTTAGATCAAAATGCATCATAGTTACCAACTTAAGTCTTAAGTGCATCTAAACAACTTCGGCCCAATCCTTTAAACAATCGATGAAATCTGCTGATCTTTTTGCGCAGTGTTCATTAAATTTAAATATCTTTGTCACTAAGATAATTATCAAATAAGATATTAAATGGAGAACGACGTAACCAGAATCAGAAGGCTCAGTCAGCAATATGCCTACGCTTCCATTCGAATGCATGAAACCGTTGCCCGCGAGGCCGGCCTTCCCGGTACCGACCATAAATACCTGGGTTTCATAATGCAAAAAGGTCAAATGACCGCCGGGGAGCTGGCTGTTTTAACCGGCTTGACCACCGGCGCCGTTACCGGTTTAATTGACCGGTTCGAAAAGAAAAAACTGGTGAAACGGCAGTATGCCGAAGACGACCGCCGAAAGGTGATCATCGTTCCCAACACAAAGAATATTATGGCGCTGCTGCAGCCCCTGTATAAAGAGTTCCGCAGCAAGTCGGAAAAACTGATCGGTTCATTTTCCGACAAAGAACTCAAGGTCATTGAAACCTATTTCTTAAAAGCAATTGAAATAATGAATGACACCACAAACAAACTCAACGACAAATAATTCCTGCATCCTGGGTTTTCACGAAATCGATAGGTCGATGCTTACTGTGGCAGGAGGGAAGGGCGCCAACCTCGGCGAGCTTACCCGGATTGAAGGCATTCAGGTGCCTGACGGCTTTTGCATCTCTGCCGAAGCCTACAGCGCTATTATTGAAGGATCGGCAGCAGTCAACGATTTGCTCGATAAGCTTTCGGCTCTTAAGGTAAATGACCGCGAAAAGATCAGCAGCATTAGCCGTGCTCTCCGTAACGCCATAGAAGAAATCGCTATCCCGGAAAACATAACAGCGCCAATCACCCGCTTTCTTTCTAAACATAATGAAAATGATGCCTGGGCAGTGCGGAGCAGCGCAACCGCAGAGGACCTGCCCACCGCTTCTTTTGCCGGGCAACAGGATACGTATCTGAATATAATAGGAACGCAGGAAATCATTAATCATATCAGCAAATGCTGGGCTTCCCTGTTTACCGAACGTGCCGTAACCTATCGCATTCAAAACGGTTTCGATCATCGCAAGGTGCGCCTGGCGGTAGTAGTACAGCAAATGGTGTTCCCACAGGCGGCTGGTATTTTATTTACTGCTGACCCCGTTAGCGGCAATAGAAAGGTGGTATCCATCGACGCCAGCTTCGGGCTTGGCGAGGCCCTGGTGGCCGGCCTGGTGAATGCCGATAACTACAAAGTGCGTAACGGTGTGGTCATCGAAAAAAAGGTTGCTGCCAAAAAGCTGGCTATATATGCATTGAAAGAGGGCGGTACAAAAGAAGAAGCGATCAAGCCTGAACAGCAGCACACGCAGGCACTTACCGATGAACAGATATTGCAGCTGGAACGCATTGGCAGAAAGATTGAAGCGCATTTCGGCCAGCCGCAGGATATTGAATGGTGTTTGGTTGATGATACTTTTTATATAGTTCAAAGCCGGCCGGTCACCACGTTGTTTCCCATCCCCGAAGCAAATGACCGCGGGAATCACGTGTACGTCTCCGTAGGCCATCAGCAAATGATGACCGATGCCATTAAACCGCTGGGCATCTCCGTGTGGATGTTGACAGGCGGCCGGCCGATATTTAAAACGGGTGGGGGAAGGCTGTTTGTGGATATCACGATGGGACTGGCCACACCTGCGGGCAGGCAAAATTTACTGGAGGTTTTAGGGCATTCCGATCCGCTTATTAAAGACGCGCTTATGACCATCATAGAACGCGGTGACTTTATTAAAACGGACCCAAACGAAAAAAGCGACCTGGCCCAAATCAAAAGTCATGTGGGTATGTCGGCCGCGGATATTCTCGCTGAAGCAGGTGACGATCCCGGCATTGTTGCGGAACTAATTACAAGTAGTGAGGAATCGTTATCGGCTTTCAAACAAAACATAGAAACGAAATCAGGTTTGGATATGCTGGAGTGCATATTGGCAAATATGCAGGAACGGCGACAACTTGCTTTTGATAAGAAAAATTTGAGTGTGATCATGGCCGCCATCCATGCTTCTGCATGGATCAATGAAAAAATGAATGAGTGGTTGGGTGAAAAGAACGTGGCAGACACCATTTCATTGTCCGTCCCTAACAACGTCACTTCTGAAATGGGTATGGCCTTGCTGGATGTTGCTGATGTGATCCGTCCTTTTCCGGAAATAATTAAATATCTGCAACAGACAAAGGATGATGAGTTTTTGAATAAGCTGGTTCAAATGAAAGGCGGACAGCAGGTACATGATGCATTTACCGCTTTTCTCGATAAATATGGAATGCGATGTGCCGGGGAGATAGATATAACAAGGAGCCGTTGGAGCGAGCAACCGCTTACGCTTGTGCCCGCTATCCTGAGTAACATCAAAAACCTGCAGCCCGGCGCCAGCAAACAAAAATTTGAGCAGGGAAGGCTGGATGCCTTGAAAAAGGAACAGGACTTACTGGCCAGGTTGAAACAATTACCTGGTGGGGAACAAAAGGCCGGCGAGACAAAACAAATGATCGGCCTGGTAAGAAATTTCATCGGTTACCGCGAGTATCCGAAATACGATATTGTGAGCCGCTACTTCGTATACAAGCAGGCTTTACTTAAAGAAGCGATACGGCTCGTTGAGGCTCATGTGTTGAATGATAAAGAAGATATTTATTATCTCAGTTTTGAAGAATTGCAGGAAGCCATCCGCACAAATAAAGCCGATCTTCAGCTCATCGGCAAACGAAGGGATGAATACAAAATATTTGAAAAATTGACCCCGCCGCGGGTTATTACCTCCGATGGCGAGATCATTACCGGTAAATACAAACGCGACAATATTCCCCCCAATGCCATTGTGGGCCTGGCGGTTTCTTCAGGGCTTATAGAGGGACGCGCCCGGGTTATCCTGAATATGGAAGACGCCGACCTCGTAGAAGGCGATATCCTGGTTACCCCATTTACCGATCCCAGCTGGACACCCCTGTTCGTTTCGATAAAAGGACTGGTGACCGAAGTGGGCGGACTAATGACCCACGGCGCCGTTATCGCCCGTGAATATGGCCTGCCGGCGGTTGTGGGTGTGGAGAACGCCACCAGGCTGATTAAAGACGGGCAACAGATAAGGGTGCACGGGACTGAAGGATATGTTGAAATTTTGTAATAAATACAATTTCACTAATATTTTACAATTTCTAATTCCGGAGAATCTTATATTGCTTTCAACAAGCAATAAATACACTCTTGACACCCGAACAAAAACAATCGGAACTACAACGACACCGGGACATTCTTTTGGCTACGCTCGATTACCTGATCTCGATTCATGGTGGCAGTATTGTTTTTGACAAAGTAGATATGGTTGCCAATCATTATGAGCAACAAAAATTACAGGTTGAAAAAAATTACGGTCAAAGCAGGCTAAAGCTGCTTCAACAGCAGCTGGCAAGCCTTACCACAGGTTTGCGAAACCGGTTCGACCTGAACTATGCAGGATACATCAAGGAAAAGACCGATTACGAGATCGACATTTTTGATACTTTGCGGAGAAGGGTTGACGCCATTATTGAAAAGAATACAATAAGTACCAGGGACGAGCATAACGATATTGGCGCCATGCTTCATTATTATCAAAAAGTTGCTGGTGATGAAGCCAGGGTTCAAAAACTCAAAAAGCTGTTCTTTGATTTTAGTGAACTGACACGCGGGCAGGGTTATTCAGAAGTTATCGGCAACGTTCAAAAAGATGGCATCGGGGATGTCACAGTGAAACTTTCTTCAGGTCCCAAATCCAACAACCTGCAGGAACGGGTAGCTGTTTCCCCTGATGGAAAACGCAGTCTACGCGTAACACAATGGAAGGATGGACATTTTGTTTCAACTTATGTGTCTATCATGTTCCCTACAGCCAGTGGCGCCATATACGGTATAAGCGGACTTCATCCTGATGTAAAGGCATCGTGGAAAGATAACTCAACTATCGTAATAGAGATCCCTAAAGAACCCAGGCCCAATACGCAATACCACGAAGTGCGAAGCTTTGATGATACTATTTCTATAGAGTATCTTGAACATTGGTGAGTAGGCCCATTCATTTTTACTTTTACCAACAATTATCATGAGCCCCCTGAAACTTCATGCTGTTTTCTTTTTATCGATCCTTTTTTTTTCCTGCAAATCACAGGTAAAACCCCAGGTAAAACCAATAGAAAAACTTTTTATTGTTGAAACAAGATCGCTTACAGCCGACACCGTAGTCACATCCGCAATATTGTTTGACGGACAAATTATTTGTCTTCAGGAAGACCATAAAATTTTTGTGCTTGACTCGCTGCTGAACCGGAACAACGAGCTCACTGCAAAGTTTTCGAATTTGAAAGTTGATTTTCTCGAAAAGTATAACGACACCATCTTTATTGGTACGGATAAGGAGAATTATATTCTTGATAAAGGCTTTGCACTGAAGAATTACAACTGGTACCCATTCAGGAACAGATCCCCTGATTACGACGATAGTACCTGGTATGTGTATTCCTGTTCTGTAGGTGAATGGGGCGGGACTGTGTTCTTTTGGAACAAACGAACACACAAAACTTATTCTTATCCTGCAACAGGCCCCCAGCAGGTTCTTAAGTTTCATGACACATTTGTGGTTTCAAATTATCTGGCCCATATGAGCGGTTTTTCTGATTACCTTTTTATAAAAGACCCCACCGCGCTTTATGAGATAAAAACAGAGAGCCGGAAAACACACTGTAACTGGTATATGGATGTTGACAGTATCAAAGAAAGAAAAGGAACCCCGCCTGGCGTTATTTATTATGAAGACACTTTTACAACCAGAACACTGACCACATTCCCACACAACAATGAGCTCTATTCAATCTATTGTACCGATAGCGCCACTATTCTTGCAAAATTTGAAAATTTAAAGCTCATACCCGTTGACACTTTGCTTAACCGTGAGTTGGTGTTTGATGATGCCAAAACTTATTTAACATGCAGCAAAAATGTAACATCCTACCGGGCGACATGGGCTGTGGGCGGGGTGGGAAATTCATGGATCCCATACCAGAATACAGGATTGGTGATTATCGATAACAGCAAAATAACTTTTCTCGAACTCCAAACACCCCACAAGTGGGAGAAAAAAAGATAGGCCCCGCCAACGGCGAGGCCCTTCGATTTGTATTCCTGAAAAACTATTTCCCCGATACTGATTTCGCTGCATCAATTATCACCGCGGCTACTTTTGCCGGTTGTGAAATGAACACAACATGGCTGCCTTTTATCTCTGTGATCTTTGTATTAGAGCGTTTATACATATTGCGTTGGATATCGGGCACAATACTTTTATCTTCAGTGGCCACTATGCCAAACGCAGGTTTATTTCTCCAGGCTGCATTGGTAAGGGGCGTAAGAAAGCCTTTTGCATGAAAAGCGCCTTGTGAGGCATACATGAATTCTGCATCCGCTTTACTGAGGTCGGCGGCAAAACCGGCATGATACTTTTCTTTGGAATAATAAACGATCCCATTATCATCTACAGGTAAAACGCCATTATCGGCATCAGGTGGCAGTGTTTGCAGCCATTGGATGGTAGTTTCGCCCTTATCAGGTTGCAGGGCCGCAATGTAAACCAGTCCGGCTACTTTCGGGTGATTACCTGCTTCCGTAATAACCGTTCCACCCCATGAATGGCCTGCAAGGATCGTTGGGCCGTCCTGTTTGTCGAGCACCAGTTTCGTTGCTTTTACATCGTCTTCCAGCGAGGTCAATGGGTTTTGAACTATTGTTACGTTATATCCTTTTTTCGTAAGTTCATTATAAAGGCCTTTATAACCTGAACCATCGGCAAAAGCACCGTGCACCAATACTACGTTTTTTACCGTTTGCGCTGTGGCTTCAGCTACTGTGGCTGTAGTGGCAGATAAGGCGATGGTAGCGGCTACCAATCCATTTTTCAACGTGTTTTTCAATGATCTCTTTTCCATTTTGTTTGTTGTTGATTTTTTTGTGTGTTTCAACAGTACAAAGATGCTATGGAAAAGGATGGTGGTTTTTGTGCCGATTTCCCGTAAAGTTGTAATTATTTCCCTTCTTTGACTACGGAACCGGAATTTCGGAATTCTACAGGCGACCGGGAGGTATGTTTTTTAAAGAAGTTTGAAAAATAGGCTACATCGTCGAAACCCAGCTCAAAGGTTATTTGCTTTACCGGCTTCTCCGTGAAAGTGAGCAGTCTTTTTGCTTCAATAAGTATTCTTTCCTGTATAACCTGCGAAGGCGTTTTGTGGTTATAGAGTGCAAAAAGGTTCGACAGGGTTTTGGGTGATTTGAACAATGCCTGGGCATAATAACTTACCGAATGTTCTTCCCTGAAATGGTTTTCTACCAGCAGGTTGAATTTCCTTATCAGTTTGAATTTATCATCCTGGATCTTTTTCTCCGGTACATACTCCGAACGGGCTAACCGGGTTATATAACTGATGAGCCGTTTCAGCAGCACCCTTAACATTTCATTCTGTATGGTATCGTTTATTTTAAACTCATCTATGAACATAGCCGACAGCAGCTTTATTTTTTCCTGCGCGTCTTCGTTGAGCGAAATAAACATATGATCGATGCTCCCGAAAAGAAATCCAACGCAGCTCACCTCACTGTCGTGGTCCATAATACAGTAAAACTCCCGGTTGAATTGCCAGGAAACGATTTCCTGCGAGTTCTCAAAAGTAAACGACTGGTTGAAGAGCAGGGTAAGAATGGAGTTTGCCGGGAACTCATGCCCGGTTCCGTCGATGGTTACGGTTTGCGGCCGGCCGGGATTCCAGGCTATTGTAAAATACTTATTGAACCGGTCGCGGCCGAAAAATAAACGATCGAAACCTTCTTCTTCCTTGAAGAGCAGCAGGTCGCCGCCGGTTTTTTCATCACTCAGTTTTAATCTCATGTAGTTGGCAGGATCCTGTTTTAAGAAGTGCTTCTTTGGCAGGAAACAGTTTCGCAAATTATTGCATTTGTAATTGATGGCAAAACAGGTACGGCTTACGATTGTCTGCCGGCGGCATGCGCGCGAAAAGAGTAAGAGAGCGGTTTGCTGAACAGGTATAGCTTTATCTTTACCGGCTGGTTGATATTATAAAAAAATGATGATTATGAAAAAGCTATTATATACTTCTTTGTTTTTAACGGCGGTTATTGGCGGTTGTTCGCCAAAAGCGGGGCAGCAAACCGCAGGTAAACAAACATCGGGCAACCCGGTTTTCCCCGGCTGGTATGCCGATCCGGAGGGCGCAATCTTCGACAACCGGTACTGGATCTTTCCAACTTATTCGGCCCCGTATAACCAACAGGTGTTTATGGATGCATTTTCCTCGAAAGACCTGGTAAACTGGAACAAACACGCACGCATCATCGACACCGCGGCTATCAAATGGGCAAAGCGGGCCATGTGGGCCCCTGCCATCGTACATAAAGACGGGAAGTACTTTTTGTTCTTTGCTGCCAATGATATTCAAAATGAACAACAGCCGGGTGGTATTGGTGTGGCGGTTGCCGATAAACCGGAGGGGCCGTTTAAAGATTATCTTGGTAAACCATTGCTCGACAAAATTGTGAACAAGGCGCAACCCATCGATCAGTTTGTGTTCCTCGACAAAGACGGGCAGTATTATATGATCTATGGCGGCTGGGGCCGTTGCAATATCACCAAACTGAAAAATGATTTTACGGGTTTTATTCCTTTTGAAGACGGCAACACCTTCCGGGAAATAACACCGAAAGGTTATGTGGAAGGACCGATCATGTTCATCCGGAACAACAAGTACTACTTTATGTGGAGCGAGGGCGGGTGGACGGGCCCCGATTACCGCGTTGCCTATGCCATTGGCGATTCGCCGTTTGGCCCGTTTGAGCGGATTGGCACCGTACTGCAGCAGGATGCGGCCGTGGCTACAGGCGCCGGCCACCACTCGGTGCTGCAGTTGCCCGGTAGCAACGACTGGTATATTGTATACCACCGCCGGCCTTTAGGCGAAACCGATGGGAATCACCGGGTAACCTGTATAGATAAAATGGAGTTTGATGAAAAAGGGTTCATCAAACCGGTGAAAATAACTTTCGAGGGTGTATCGAAAAAGGTGTTGAAGTAAACAGCATGTATTATTTCAGGCAGAAGGAGCCTAAAAATACTCCGCAGCTATTTCGCCTATCAATTGCCTGGTAAGGGGTTTATTCCTGTATGCGTTTACCTGCTTCAATTCCCTGGCTTTCACTTCATCGTCGGGGTTGAGAGAGGTAGTGAGCATTACGATTATGATGCTGTCCTTTTTCCCGTTGGCAAGATCTTTATAGCGGTCAAGAAACTCCCAGCCGTCCATGGCCGGCATGTTTATGTCGAGGAAAATAAGATCGGGTAACGGATGCCGTTCGTTTTGTTCGCTCCGGCGGCTGAGAAAGTTCAATGCTTCCTGGCCGCTTTGGGCAATATGAATGTATTCGACCAGTTCTGAAGATTCGATGATCTTTTTATTGATAAAGTTCGTTGGCTCATCATCATCGATCAGTAAAACGTTTTTTATTTTCTTCATTCCTGTTCCATTTTATTAAGGGTAAACTGAAAATTGCTTCCTTCGCCGGGTTGTGAATCGACCCATAATTTTCCGCCATGAAGTTCAACGATCTTTTTGCAATGCGACAACCCGATGCCCGATCCTTCATAATCCATTCTGTTGTGCAGCCTTTGAAATATGATAAAGATCCGTTCGTGGTGCTGTTTGTCGATGCCTATGCCGTTATCGCAGAAGGAGAATTCCCAGGCGCCGGGGAGCTTTTTGCTGCTAATGGTTATTTCCGGTGCAAGGTTTTCTTTGTGAAATTTAATGGAATTACTGATGAGGTTTTGAAAGAGTTGCTTTAATTCAGTTGCGTATCCTTTCACTACAGGCAATGGTTCTATTACCGAGATCTTTGCGTTCGTTTCCTCGATGGCGCTGCTAAGGTCGGCCATTACATCTGACAGGATCTCGTTGCAATCCACCTCCTGCAATATGGTCTTACGGCCGATCCTCGAATAATCGAGCAGGTCTTTGATCAGCGTTTGCATTCGCTCGGTTGCCTGGCTGATATAGTTCAGGTAACTATTGGCGTTCTCATCCAGTTTTCCATAGTATTCTTCCTGCAGAAAGCCTACAAAGCTGGAAGTGGTTCTCAATGGTTCCTGCAGGTCGTGCGAGGCCACATAGGCAAACTGCTCCAGCTCTTTATTTTTTGTTTCAAGTTCCGCGGTCCTTTGTTTAACCTTTTTTTCGAGGTTGATATTTATTTCCCTGATCTGGTTTTCGAGTTTCTTTTTTTCAGAGATATCCCTGATGGCCGCAGATACCAGCAGCCCATCCTCGGTTTCCAAAGGGCTCAGGCTTATTTCTACGGGGAATTCTTTGCCGTTTTTGTCTTTTCCGAACAAATCCTGTCCTTCACCCATCGTTCTGGTTTTGGCATTGGCGAAAAAGTTTTTCCGGTGGGCGGTATGTTTGACGGCGAAACGGTCGGGGATCAATATTTCCACACTCCGGCCCAGCAGTTCATTTTTTTCATAGCCGAAAAGCTTTTCCGTTTGGGCATTGATGAGAATGATCTGGCCAAAACTGTTCACGATGACCATGGCGTCAGGAGCGGTTTCCAGCAGGGCCTGGGCTTTGCTTTCCATCGACCTGCGGGTCATTATTTTTCGTTCAAAAACTGAAATGCCGATGATCCTGCCTGTTTCCTCTTTAATGGCGGAGTAGGAGGCCGATATTTTTATGATGTTCTTTTTTTTAGTGAGCCTTTCGGTTTCGAAAGGCACCGATTGATCGCCAAACAGCAGGTTGTCCCTGATGCTTTCAAACTCTTTATGTCTGATATCGGGCAGTAGCATTTCATATTGATTACCCAGCAGTTCTTCCGGCGGATAGTCGTAAAACTTTTCGGTACTCGTATTGCATTTCATGATCTTTCCCGATAGATCGATGGCAAAAATGGCATCGTTGGCATATTGAAGAATGGATGACCACATGGGTATTAGTTTTTTGTTTGCAGAGTTACTTTCAGTTTGCAGCCTTTACCGGGCGCCGAATCAATGGTCACCTCCCCATCAAAAAGACTGGCCCTGCTGGTAATATTGGTAATGCCAACGCCTTTTCTGTGGGGTGTTGGGTCAAAGCCTTTTCCATTGTCGATTATTTCCAGGGTAACCTGTTTGCCTTCTTTATGAAGTAATAACAGCACCGAACTGGCGGCGGCGTGTTTTAAGATATTCGTCAATTGTTCCTGGATGATCCTGTACAGGGCGACCTTTATATTTTCGTCGAGTTTCTTTTCAGGAAAGTTTTCCATGCTCAACGAAATATCGATCTTTTTTACCATCTGGATGTTGGCGATCATTTCCCGGATGGCTTTTTTCAACCCTATATCCATAACATCGGTGACGATCAGCTGGCGGGATAATTTCCTGATCTCTTCTACCGCGAGCGCTATTACATTGAGGCTTTTGGCGATCATTTCCTCCCTTACTTCCATATGCGTTTTGGCATGTTCGAGGTAAAGCATGGAAGTGGCAAGGATCTGGTTGATGTTATCGTGCAGTTCTTCGCCCAGGTAGGCGCGGTCGCTTTCGAGGGCTTTCAGCACGGCTGCCGTGATCTTTTTCTTTTCGGCCTGTTGCTGTTCTTTTAATGCCTCTTCGGCTTTTTTCCTTTCCAGGCTGTACTGTATGGCCCTGGTCAACAGATCGCTGTTGAACTTGCCTTTTACGAGATAATCCTGGGCGCCCTGTTTCAGGGCTTCCAGCGCAATGCCGGCGTCATTGAGGCCGGTAAGAATGATAACGGGGATCTTTTTTACGGAAGCTTTAATGCCAAGAAAAGTGTCAAGTCCGAAGCTGTCGGGCAAAGAAAGATCGAGCAACGCAATGTGAAAATGTTGTGTGTTTAATGCTTCCCGGGCTTCCAGTACCTTATCGGTTGTAAATAACGTATTTATTTGCAGTGCAGAAGCGTTGAGCATCTTCTTGAGAACGAAAACGTCGGCAGGATTATCTTCTACAATAAGAATGTCAATTTGATCAGTGTCTTGCATGCTAAAACAATAGTTTAGTTCCCGGTATCTGTTACCGGCAGTTTTAGAATGCTGCTAATCAAAAATGCTTAACCGTGATCTTCTAAAAATACAAAACTTAACTGGTGTAAATTACCGTTATTTAACGGTAATTGTAAATATAAATACTTACAAGGCCCAGGCTTCATTTACCTGCCGCAGCGTTCACGGCCTGAAATATTTATTGATAATCATGGTTTAAAAAACGAAACCTCCCTGTGTGTACCGGGAGGTTTCGTTTATGAATGGCGTTACATTGCCTGCATGCCATTTACTATCAGGATCAGAACTTGATGTTAAGTTTCTGCGAAACCAGTTTGTTGTCTTTATAGTACTCGAAGATCCACTCTTCATTTTTCTTAAACACAATGCCGCCGGCCGGGCCGCCTTCTGCGATGTACTGATCGGGTAATGATGTTTTGAGCAGGGTGAGTACCTTTTTAGGTGCGGTATCTATGAGCTGGAAACCATTGGCTGTTGCCTGTGCATACAGCATGCCGGTGATATCGGCCGCTGTTGCCTGGGGCTGGGCTGCAGCAGCTGGCGCTGTTGTTTGAACCTGTTGGTTGGGCTGCTGTTGCGCCACAGCCACCTGTTGTTGTACTACCGCGGTACTGTCGTAACTATATGGAGCGCTTTTCAGTGCGGTGTAGGAGTCTCTCAACGCTTCGTCATAAGCCGCCTGCCATTCCTTCTCCCGGCTTTTACCATCTTTGCCTTTAAAGACGATATTGCCCTGGCAGTCTTTTAACACAAGCGTAACGGTGGTAACGAAAAATCCTTTTTTATCAACCAGCTCGGCTTTAAGCGCGCTGCACTTGTTGGCAGCCAGTTCCGGGGGCAGTTGCTCATTGGCCATAAACACGGTAAATCCTTTGTCTTCAAGCAACATTTTTGTCAATGTATTCAACCCATACTGGTTCTCCGTTTTAAAGATCTCGAACTTTTCGGGCACCAGCACATACTTATAATTATTGAGGCTGTTTTGCGGGTAGCAGGCGACTGTAATGAATACCGAAATAAAAAATGTAATTACTTTCATATTAACATGCTTCAAATTGTAACGAATATATACAAAACCTGCAAAATGAAGCTCAAATAAAACGCCCCGCCCTGACTGACCAGAACGGGGCGTTCGTTATTTCAGTTGTTTATTATCTTAACAGGATCACGGTTCCCTTCCGGTGTAACGGTTTCCCGTGGTAATCCACGGCCTGTACAACGTATACATAGGTGCCTGCTTCCGCATCCCTGCCGTTGACCTTTCCATCCCAACCCTCTTTGAAATTGGTGGTGCGAAACACCAGTTGTCCCCAGCGATTATAAACCGCAAAGAAACCGAACGACATGAACCCGGTGGGTTTTACTTTCAGTTTATCATTTACGCCGTCGTTATCGGGTGTGAATGCATTGGGTACAAAAAGCTCGGGCCCTGCCCATCGTTTGATAAAGATCTGCGAATGTTTTTCACAGCCCTGCGGCGACACCGTATACAAATGATAAAGCTGGTCGCGGTCGTAGGTGGCAACCGGCTTTTCAATATCCGTCCGGTTCAACCCTACGGAAGGTGTCCAGTTGTACTGCATACCGGGTTCCCCTCTGGCATCGAGCTGAACCGGTTGATTGAATGCAGCCAGCGTATCGTAACCTGCAAATGATTTGTTCTCATAAATAGCGAACGGCCGGTAAATAGTGTCCCTGCATCCTTTATCGGTGTATGTAAGCAGGGTAAATGGCCGTTTACCTTCGCGGTTGTATGTTTTTGTAATGGAGGTATAATCAGGCCCTTCCCTGAACATATCGATAAAATACCAGTTGTAACTGACCACATTGCCCACCTGATCTGTTGCCGTATAGGTAACAGGAAGATTGATGCAGGAATCGCTGATCTCGAGTTGCACGACCGGTTTGGGCCAGATATCGAAACTTTTTTCGAGTGGATCGCTTTTGCAGCCGTAAGCGCTTTCAGCAATCAGCTTTGCTTTATGAACGCCGGTGGTGAAGTGCCTGCCGGGATTTTTTTCAATAGCGCTCGTTATGCCATTATCGAACGTCCAGTGCCATTTTGTTACCATTTCACCGGTTGCGGCGGGTGGAAAGAACGATTGATCGGTAAAACGGATAAGCTCGTTATTACACAGGAGGTCGCCGATCCCAAATGCCGCCGCAGGGTTATAACGAACCTGTAAAACAGCAGTGGTCGTATCTGACTGGCAGCCTTCTGTTGTGGATACGGCCAGTTTTACGGGGTACTGCCCGGCCGCCGGGGCAATGGATGATGGCACCGACTGGGTTGTATAGATATTTCCATTGACATTCCACCACCATTTGCTGATGCCGGCAATACCCATTGGAACGGAGGAACGGTCGGTAACCGAAATGGTTGTTTTGTTCTCGCAGATCAGGTTGGGAAAATCAAACTTCGCCACCGGTTTGGGGATCACCGTTACGGTTTGTGTTTGTGTTGCCGAACAGGAATTATCATTTGTTGCTTTCAGCTTTACATAAAAAGTACCGCCGTCGGGGAAACTGTATGTATTTATTGGATTAGTTGAACCAGCGCTTTGTCCGTTACCATATTCCCAGGTGTATGAGGGGTTGAGCAAATTGGTTGAAGTGCTTGAAAAAGTAAAATTGTTACCAACCTGGCATTGTCTTAATTTATTGATGTTAAACGAAGCAAGGGGCGTGGGAATAACAGTTACCGTAAGTTCGCGCCTGAACCCTTCACAACCAAATAATGCTTTCTGTGAAACCCAGTACTTCGTTGAGCCTGCCTGGGCGGTGGATGGCACGGGCCCGTCAAACGTTCCGGTGCCGCCGGCAGGTGTTGTATACCATAACAGCGTATGGCTGGGCAATGGCTTAGCTGATAACGGATTGGGGGCATCGAACTGGCAAAGGTTTACCGGCGATTTAACGTCGGGCGTATCGGGCACCGGCATTGGTTTTACATACGCCTGTAAGGTATCGCGGCAGCCAAAACCGGGGTAGGGTACTACATCAACGTAAAATACACCCTGGGTGGCAGGGGGCGGGCTAATATTCATCGATTGCCCTGTGCCTATGATCGTTGTAAAATCGGAATTGTACCAGGTATAGGATTGAAAACCAAAAGGCGCATCGAGAATGAGCGAATTCGTTTCTATACAATACGGTGCGGTGGCAAGAATGTTCGAACAGGCGCTGGCAATATCAAGATAGGCATATCCGAAATGGCCGGTACGGGTACAATCGGCAGTACGAAATTCCAGTCGCACCTCACGGCCGCCGAGGCCCGCAAACTGCAGCGATGTAGGCGTCCAGTCTTTATACAGCACCGATGAACCTGCCGTTGAATTTTTGAACCCGGGAAGGTTTGCGGTGGAAACATAGTCGAAGGATGCGCAGTTGATCAAATTTCCGGTTTCCACATCGTATGCCGTCACAAAGAAACGCGGCTGTTCCGGCGGGTCGTGTTGCGGATCTTCAAAAACTACCGCATAGAAATAAGTGAAAGTGAATGTATCGACAGTTGTTGGTACTATGAATGTATAAGAAATGGCTTCGGCCTGTGCGCCGGTTCCTTTATTGCCCAGTTGAACGGAGTAATCGCCGCCGTACGGGCAAAGCCTGGGAAATTTGCCATATTCATCCAGTACGGGAAGCGAGGCGGCAGTGATCATCTCGTGTCGTCCTGCTGTTGGTTCCGACGGAGAAAGTAACATCCTGTTCTTACCGCCGACGGTATCGGTAGTTCCGGTAAAACATTGCCAGTTATCAAATGTACCTGATTCAAAGTCAAGATTAGGCGGACAGGAAGATTGGCTATACGCTTTCGTAAATAAACATAGAACAATAAAAATGCAGCTTACTGCTCTTGCCTTCATCGTCAAAGAGGTTAGGTGGTTTAGGGTAGCGAAAAGATTTCAGGGATCAACAGGATAAGTGTAATTCCGGAGTAAAATAATGCCTTTTTAAGAGAAAAAAAAGGTAGATAAAAGGGGTATTACCGGCAAACCCCGCTGTTTACACGGTTATGGGCCAAAACTGCACGGTTATGGCCCAAATCGACGCAGTTATCAGTTATGAAAAATGTTGTTAAAAGCCCGTGCTTAACCGTAAAGCGGCGTAAGCCTGCGGTTTTAATTGCCGCGTTTTCCGGAAGGAGGTACAGATGCCGAAAAGGAAAGTGGTTGTGCCGCGTGTGTATATTTAACAGGCAGGGTTTCGTTGTGCAATGGCGGGTTTTGCTGGCCCAACGCCAATAAATTTTTAATGTCAAAATGTCAAAAAACATTTTATCTTTATATCAGATAAAACAATTATTCGTATCCAACATCTTCTGATAATCGACTTGCTTTTCTTTCTCGTGATTTGAGCGCACTAATAAAAGACCGTACATTAAATACTACCAGTTAATTCATTTCCTAAATCTGACACACGTCCATTTTATCCGGGGAAAAACAACGTACTGAAAGCTGAAACTTTTTTATAAAAGATGCTTTCATGATCCTGTGTGCGCTTGTTTGTTGCTATTGTTTGCTAAACCAAATTGATGTATTATGAAAGTTAATCTACCCGCCATTGCCAGGCGATTGCTCACTGCGTTTTTTCAACCTGGTCTTATCTTAATTTTAAGCCTGCCGTTTATTCATGGGTGTCAAAAGACGGATGAGCCGAACCTGAATTCCGTTGATATGAAATTATTTGCCGAAGATTTCGTGTCTCCCATACAGGTTGTGTCAACGCACAATAGCCAACGGTTGTATGTAGTTGATCAGATCGGGAAGATCTGGGTTATTGACCAAAGTGGTTATAAACGGCCAACTCCTTTTTTGGACCTCACGGGTAAAATGATTTCGCTTAACCCCGGCTATGATGAGCGGGGTTTACTGGGGCTGGCGTTTCATGAGAATTTCAAAACCAATGGCCGTTTCTTCGTATACTATCAGTTACCGCCCCGTGCGGGCGGTCCGGTTCCCGGCGCTACCTGGAATAACCTCAGCCGGGTTTCAGAATTCAATGTGATGGCTGATGTTTTCAGGGCCGACCCAAATTCGGAAAAAGTGATCCTCGAGTGGGACGATCCACAGGGTAACCATAACGGTGGTACGCTTGCTTTTGGCCATGATCATTATTTGTACATCTCAGTTGGCGATGGCGGCGGCGCCAATGATGTAGGTCCCGGACATGTCGACGACTGGTATACACTTAACGATGGCGGTAATTCCCAGAACCTGGAAGCGAATTTCCTGGGCAAGATATTATGTATAGATATCGATGCCGGTTCGCCGTATAGTGTACCGGTAACCAATCCGTTTGTGAATAAACCCGGACTCGACGAGATATGGGCGTTTGGATTTCGGAATCCGTACCGGATGTCGTTCGATATGGGCGAATCGAAACAACTGATCGTGGCCGATGCCGGCCAGGCTTTATGGGAAGAGGTCAATGTGGCAAGAAAAGGTGCCAACTATGGCTGGAATGTAAAGGAAGGCGCGCATTGTTTCAATGCGGCCGATAATAAGAATGAACTGGACAGCTGTCCTTCAATAGACGACCGGGGCAAACGCCTGATTGACCCGGTGATGGAACTTAAAAATTATCAGAACCCCCTGGGCGGTATGGCCACTGCGGTCATTGGCGGGTATGTGTATCGCGGTAGTAATATCAAAAAATGGTTCGGTAAATATATTTTCGGTACCTTCTCTCAAACGCCCACAACCGCCGACGGCGAACTGTTTATTGCCACACCTCAATTCGGCGAGGACTTAACAGGTTTTTGGGAATATGAAAAAGTTGAATTGTCGAGCCGTTCAGACCACCTCGGTTATTACCTGCGCGGATTTGGCCAGGATGAGGATGGCGAGTTATACCTTACTGTTTCATCGAATGCCGGTCCCCAGGGCACTACAGGTAAAGTATATAAGTTAGTTGCTGCCAAATAATAAATTAATCGGGAGGGGGGGCGAAGAATTTTCCTGCGCCCTCTTTTCCGGTTTTCACCCATCTTGCGGCATTCGCAATTTTATGGTTTCTTACAGCATCTGTTCTTACCTTAGCGCGGCATGTATCAGACAGCGCTTCCTGCACCAATCCTTCGCAATTATGTTGCTCTCTTCTGGGAAGGAGAACTTGCCATAGGCAGCAACCAGGCACATACCTATCATGCCATTGCCACCAGTAAGGTGGAGTTGCTTTTTTGTTATGCGGGGAATTATTCAACCAACAATGAAAAAGGAAATACCGTGCAGGTGCCTGCCGCCTGTTTTTACGGACAGGCAAGCACCTGCAGGCAATATACTTCTACCGATACCTTAAATGGCATCTTTGGCGTTCGGTTATATGCACACGCCCTACCGCTGCTGTTCAATATACCGGCAACGGAGCTTACCAATCAGTATGTTGAAATATCATCGTTGTTAAATGGCAGGGGCAGTGAACTGGCCGGTGAAATATCTGAGGCAGGCTCTTTTGAAAAAAGAGTGACTATTATTTCGGCTTTTCTCGAATCACAATTACAGCACAGGTTGGCCGCGTTAACCCGCTTTGAAGCGTTTGTAACATCCCTGCACCGGTCGGGAAATAATACGTCGGTGAGTGAACTGGCCGGCGAAGTGAATCTTTCGCAACGGCAGTTTGAAAGGCATTTTAAATACCTCACCGGTTTTTCGGCCAAAACCTATTTCAAGATCGCGCGTTTTGAAAACCTGGTGGAAACGCTTTGTTGTTCTGCCGGTAAAGTATCGCAAAGCCTCACCGGTATAGCGCTTGATCTGGGATATTACGACCAGTCGCACCTGAACCGCCATTTTAAAGAATTTACTGGTTTGTCGCCTACAGGGTTTCTGCAGTTGCAGGAAGTGGGGGATAAGTTAACGGGTTAACTGGTTAACGGTTTATCCAGTCAACATTTCAACTGCCTCCAACTTGTCGTTTCGGTACAATTTCAGGGAGGTGCTAATTAAGAACTTTGCCTGAAACATCAACGCCAGTTATATGTCTGAAACAAATGACCGTTCCTATGCCATTCCCCTGCTGCCCTGCCTGTCGATCAATGAAACGGAAAATTTTTACAAAGCATTAGGCGCCGTTGTAACGTATAAGCAAAAGATCCCCAATAACTATATCGCGTTCCGGTTGAATAACCTCGACATTCACTTTTTTACCCTGAAACAACTGGCGCCTGCCAGCAATTACAGTACCTGTTACCTGATAGTTACGCAGATAGATCAGTTTTACGAAACCTGCCGCGCGGGATTGAGGACCCTGTATAACAAAGTGCCATTGAAGGGAACTCCCCGCATCAACCCGTTAAAAGATATGCCGGCATATGGGGTGCGCCAGTTTATAATCGTTGATCCCAGTGGCAACTATATCAGGATCGGGCAGCCTGTTCAAAAAAAAGACAGCCTGGTCTTTGCTGAAAATAACACAGCGCCGGTAACCGGAACGCCGCTGGCTAAAGTATATGAACTGGGCAGCCGCCTCGCCGATGCTCATGGCGATTTTGAAACAGCGGCCCGCGAGCTTGATAAAGCGCTTGCCGCGCCCGATGCCAATGATAAACTAAACCTGCTCAAAGTGCTTATATTACGGGCTGATGTTGCATTGCGGTTGCAGGATGGCGATCGGTTTAGTGAATTGATTAATGCTGCGGAGGAATTGATTATGACCTTTTCCGATAGTGAGGTTTTGGAGGAGAGGAGATTGTTGGCGGAGTTGAAGGCGGGTTGATAGGGGTGATACAGTTGATACAGGTGATAAAGGTAATACAGTTGATAAAGTTAATAAAGTTAGCGAGTTTAGCGTATAATCGGAAGTCCTGAGATTAGGATCCTCTATCAACTGTATCAACTCTGTCAACTTTTCAACTTATTCAAGCCGTTTCAACTTATTCCGGGCGTTTCAAATTACAACCAAACCCACCTTTGCCCGCCAACGCTTTTGCTAAACGCCGAAATTCGTAGTACACTACTTGTAACATTAAACTTTCTTCTATGACCAAACCGATTGCTGTACTACCAACGGTAGCCATATGGATACTGCTCTTGCTGCCATTTATTTCAACACCAGCCATAGCACAATTGAACTGGCCTGCAGGTCAGTTATTGCCTTCATTTCCTGCACCCGCTCAAACGCAGGACCTCATCATACTGCGCGAATCATCAACGCGCTGGGAAGGCGAGGGGCCGAACCTCGCTCACAAAACGGGGCGGCCTGAAACCGATGGCTGGCTTTGCCAGACGGGCATCGATGCGGCCAATGATCATATGATCTATGGGCCCTATGACGCCACCATACCTGCCGGGCCCAATGTGGCGGAGTTCAGAATGAAGGTAGATAACAATACCGCCAACAACGACCCGGTAGTGGATATAGATGTGAGGAACGCCACTACCGGCCAGATCCTTGCTTCGCGCACCATTACCCGCCAACAGTTTCCCGTTGCTTCCAACTATACCAATTTCACCCTGCCCTTTACCATGCCTGCCAATAACCAGTCGCTCGAGCTGCGGGTATACTGGCGCGGCACTTCTTATACCAAGGTTGACTGGGTGGCGGTACAACAAAACAACACTTCGGCAGAAATGTATTTGTTCGCCTCGCTGAAGGGCATCGTCAACAAAACGCAGCCTCGTATTTTCTCCTATGAAGGCGATGCATTTGCCGAAGGGCCTTATACCTGGCTGCAGTCGCTGGGCCTGAGCTGGACGGAACATGCCGATAAATGGACGCTCATCGGAAAATACCGCAGCGAACTAAGCGGTATCATCATTTACGATCCCAACCAGATCCATACGGTGAACCTGGCCACCATGCTGGCCAAAAGCAGGAACGCATTGATCGCTTCGCCGGCCT
>CBIHPC010000009.1:0-74623 GCA_966211305.1 uncultured Niastella sp. | reverse complement strand
ACTACAACATACAGTTGCGCGACAGCCCGTGATTTGCACACGGTTCCTTTTTAATACTCCGGTTGTGGCCGGAATAACCTGAAAACAAATGTTAAAGTAAAGAACTTCGAAGGGCAAAGATAAGGAATAAGTTTATGGTTTATGGTTTATAGTTTTTTGTTCTTTAACCCTGTTGTTCCCTACAAAACTCAGGCATTCAATAGTGAGGCCAAAAACTTACAGGAAATCCTGAACCTAAACAACCATTAACAACAAACCATAAACCACAAACAATAAAAAAAGCCTCCCGTTCAAAGGAGGCTCACACATTGTATATAGGGTTTTAATCCACTATTTTGTTAAGCACTGCAGGTAACGCAACCGTCTTCCATACTGCAGCTGCCGCCATTAAGACCGTCGTCTGTTGTTACATCGGCCGTTTTAGGCATAACCGGCTCCATTTGTCGGCTGCCCTGTTTTTCTACAGTGAATTGTACAGCCTGCGCCGCCGCCTGTGTACGCAGGTAATACATCCCCGTTTTCAATCCCTGTTTCCATGCATAGAAGTGCATAGAGGTAAGTTTGGCAACGGTTGGACTGTCGACAAACAGGTTCAGCGATTGCGACTGACAGATAAAGGCGCCGCGATCGGCTGCCATATCGATCAAATGACGTTGTTTTATTTCCCATACGGTCTTGTACAACGCTTTGATCCCGGCCGGAATTTCATTGATGTGCTGAATGGAACCGTTGGCCGCAATGATCTTATTCTTCATGGTATCGTTCCAAAGGCCCAGTTGCACCAGGTCTTTCAGCAGGTGTTTGTTTACGATAATAAACTCACCGCTCAATACCCTGCGCACATAAATATTAGAGGTATATGGCTCGAAGCATTCGTTATTACCTAAGATCTGTGAAGTTGAAGCCGTTGGCATGGGCGCTACCAGCAATGAGTTGCGTACGCCATGTTTTATTACATCCCGGCGTAAAGCATCCCAATCGTACCGGTTTGAAGGTTCTACATTCCACAGATCGAACTGGAACTGTCCTTTAGATAACGGCGAACCGGCAAATGTGTCATATGCGCCCTGTTCAATAGCCATATCCTTGCTGGCAGTCATAGCCGCGAAGTAGATGGTTTCGAAGATGTTTTTGTTCAGCATCTTTGCCAGGTCGCTTTCGAATGGCAAACGTAACAGAATAAATACGTCGGCCAGCCCCTGCACACCCAGTCCAATAGGGCGGTGGCGCAGGTTCGAACGTTTTGCTTCCTCAATGGGATAGTAGTTATGATCTATAATGCGATTGAGGTTGCGGGTTACATGATAGGTAACCTCGTATAATTTTTCGAAATCGAATTTTCCTTCATTTACATAACGGGGTAATGCCAGTGAAGCCAGGTTACATACAGCTACTTCATCGGGGCTGGTGTATTCCAGGATCTCTGTACACAGGTTACTGCTTTTGATAGTTCCGAGGTTCTGTTGATTGCTCTTCCTGTTGGCCGCATCTTTGTACAGCATGTAAGGGGTACCGGTTTCAATTTGCGCTTCAAGGATGGCAAACCACAGGTCCTGCGCTTTGATCACCTTGCGGGCGCGGCCTTCCTGCTCATAACGATGGTACAGCGCTTCAAATTCGTCGCCGAACGTATCGCCCAAACCGGGCGCTTCATTAGGGCAGAACAGGCTCCAGTCGCCATTTTGCTCAACGCGTTTCATAAACAGATCGCTTATCCACAGGGCATAGAACAGGTCGCGGGCACGCAACTCTTCTTTACCATGATTTTTACGCAGATCGAGAAATCCTTCTATGTCGGCATGCCAGGGTTCAAGGTAAATGGCAAAGGCGCCTTTGCGTTTGCCGCCGCCCTGGTCAACATAACGGGCGGTATCGTTAAATACGCGCAGCATGGGAATGATGCCGTTGCTGGTGCCATTGGTGCCGCCGATATAGCTACCGGTTGCGCGCACATTATGAATTGATAAACCAATACCACCCGCGCTTTGCGAGATCCTGGCGGTTTGTTTAAGGGTATCGTAAATGCCATCGATGCTGTCGTCTTTCATGGTGAGCAAAAAGCACGACGACATTTGCGGTTTTGGCGTACCGGCATTGAACAAGGTAGGCGTGGCATGGGTGAACCAACGCTCGCTCATTAAATTATAGGTCTTAACGGCGTTGGCAATATCTTCTTTATGGATGCCTACAGCTACCCGCATATACATATGCTGTGGCCGTTCGGCCACTTTTCCATCGATGCGCAGCAGGTACGATTTCTCGAGGGTTTTAAACCCGAAATAATCGAACCCGAAATCGCGGTCATAGATAATAGAGCTGTCGAGCAACTCGGCATTGGCCTCTATGATCTCCATTACATCATCGGCCAGCAACGGCATTCTACGGCCTGTAGCTGAATCTGTATAATTATGCAGTTTGCGCATGGTGGCCGAGAACGATTTCTCGGTATTCTTATGCAGGTTGCTTACGGCTATGCGTGAAGCCAGCAGGGCATAGTCGGGATGTTTGGTAGTCAGTGAGGCCGCTGTTTCTGCAGCCAGGCTATCCAGCTCACTGGTGGTAACCCCATCATAAATACCCTCAATCACTTTCTTGGTTACTTCTATTACATCAACCAGCGGGCTCAGGCCGTACGACAGTTTCTGGATGCGCGCCGTTATCTTATCAAATTTTACCGTTTCTTTTTTCCCGTTCCTTTTTATTACGTTCATGCTATTGGCGTTTTATTGTGCTATCAAATTAATTTCTGCCTAAGACCTCCCCCTCCGGTGGAAGGGGAGACAGATGTCATGAGTTTGTTTCCTGCAATTTGGCTTCTTAAATTTTCCTAAAAATCCTCATCGAGCGAAAACTGCTGCGATTCCTTGCTGGTATTTACACCTGCCTTGCGGTAATCGCCTACCCGCTTTTCAAAGAAATTGGTTTTGCCCTGCAGCGAGATCATTTCCATAAAGTCGAACGGATTGGCTGCATTGAACATTTTGGGATAGCCCAGTTCGCTTAACCATCTGTCGGCCACAAACTCAATATACTGTTGCATCAACCGGGCATTCATACCTATAAGATCAACCGGCAGCGCTTCGGTGATGAACTCTTTTTCAATGCGCACGGCGTCGCCGATAATATTATATACCTGCTCCTGCGATAATTTACCTTTCAGCATGCTGTATAACAAACAGGCGAATTCGCAATGCAATCCCTCATCGCGGCTGATAAGTTCGTTGCTGAACGTAAGACCCGGCATCAGGCCACGTTTCTTCAACCAGAATATAGAGCAAAAGCTGCCGCTGAAGAAAATTCCTTCAACCGCTGCAAAGGCTACCAAACGTTCGGCGAAGTTCCCCTGTTCAATCCAGCGCAATGCCCACTCCGCTTTTTTCTTTACGGCCGGAACCGTATCGATAGCGTGGAACAACCTGTCCTTTTCATTAGGATCTTTTACGTATGTATCTATCAGCAATGCATAGGTTTCGGAGTGAATGTTCTCCATCATGATCTGAAAACCGTAAAAACAACGCGCTTCGGGCAACTGCACTTCACTCATGAAGTTCACAGCCAGGTTCTCGTTCACGATGCCATCGCTGGCAGCAAAGAATGCCAGTACATGGGAAATAAAATGACGCTCGCCGTCATTGAGGCTGGCCCAGTCTTTCAGGTCGCCGCTGAGATCGATCTCTTCTGCGGTCCAGAAGCTGGCCTCATGCTGTTTATACATTTCCCAGATGCGTGGATATTTGATCGGAAGAATTACAAATCGGTCTTTGTTCTCCTGCAACAACACTTCATTTTCGTACTGCATAAATGATGTTAGAATGTTTAATAATGCGGCACGACAATAGATAACTACACCCGACGATCCTGTCGGGGCAGACCCCATAACTTCGCATGGAAAAAAGGGGAAGCATCAATCATTTGCCGGTACCTTATCGGGAAGGTTCCAAACATAGCTTCGTTACGGCAGGTCTCCTGGCTTGTTGATTGCTGAACACCTTCCCGCCAATGCGGCTTTCACCTGTCGCTGGCAGTGGTTATTGTAGTATCAGCATAGTGAATGGACATAAGAAACCGGGGAATTGATGTCTTCCATTCACCCAACTTACAGTTGCCCGTCAGCCCGTGATTTACACACGGTTCCCTTTTAAGCCAACTGAATCTGAAAAGATGTCATTCAGTCGGCACCGTCACAAATATTTGTAAGAACCAATACGAAAGTAGCACGCATGTGAAAAAATAAATAAAACAGTTTTTCACAGGTGTTAATAGTTTTATCATCAGCGGTAAATGTATTTGTATAAGGGCCATGTTCGTGAATCGGCTATCGGCTATCGTGAATAGCCTCGCGACAATTCAGATTTTTCACGACTTTGCTTCGCCTGAAGTTCAAGCCGGCAACCGGCAACCGGCAAATGGTACCTGGCAACTGGTAACCGGTTAACCGTAACTAATTGGGTTTTCCCTATAATTTACCGACTTTCGCAGCCTGTAATTACCATTAAATACACCGGGTATGACAAATACAGCCAGCAAATCATTATACGAAGAATATGTAAAGGAAATGCAAACGATCGCCGATCTGCGTTATGCCTCGGCGGTACTGCAGTGGGACCAGGAAACCTATTTACCGCCGAAAGGCGCTCCGGTTCGGGGTCAGCAGATCGCTACCCTTTCAGAAATTGCCCATAAATATTTTACCGATGAAAAACTGGGCGCGCGGCTGCAGGAGTTATTGAGTGGCGACAAATTGTCGGCCGAAGAAAAAAGGAATGTAGAGCTTACATGGCAGGATTATAGCAAGCAGAAAAAATTCACCTCCGCTTTCGTGCGTTCCCTGGCCGAAGCGGTGAACAAAAGTTTCCATAGCTGGATGGAAGCGCGCAAAGCAAATGATTTCTCGCTTTTTGCCAACGACCTGGCGCGGCTGATAGAATTTAAAAAACAGGAAGCCGATATGCTGGGTTACGAGCATCACCCCTATAATGCGTTGCTCGATGACCATGATAAAGGGGCCACGGTGCAGTTGCTCGATGGCGTTTTTTCGGCCATTCAGCAACCGTTGAAAACGCTGCTGGGCAAAATTGCCGCATTGCCGCCGGCCGATGACAGTTTTTTACAACAGCATTTTGATAAAGATAAACAATGGCAGTTTGGTTTGCAGGTGGTGAAAGAACTGGGGTACGATATGGACGCCGGCCGCCAGGATATTTCAGAGCATCCTTTCACTACCAATTTCAACAGCCAGGATGTGCGTATTACCACCCGCATCGATGAAAATGACCTGAGCAATATGGTGTGGAGCTGTATTCATGAAGCAGGCCACGCCTTGTATGAACAGGGGCTGCCATTGAGCGAATATGGCTTACCGCTGGGCGAGCCGGCCTCTTATACAATTCATGAATCGCAGTCGCGCCTGTGGGAGAACCATGTGGGCCGCAGCCGGGCCTTTTGCGAACGCTGGTTGCCGGTATTGCAGCAATATTTCCCCCAGCAACTGGGTAAGGTTACCGTTGAACAATTCTATAAAGGCATAAATAAAGTACAGCCATCCCTTATACGTACCGAGGCAGATGAGCTTACCTATCATTTCCACATTATGATCCGGTACGAACTGGAAAAGCTGCTGATAGGCGGCGCCATGAACGTAAAGGACATCCCCGGCTACTGGAACGAGCAATATGGCCGGTTAATGGGCGTTAAAGTACCGGGTGACAAACAGGGCTGTTTGCAGGATGTGCACTGGAGCCATGGCAGCTTTGGTTATTTCCCAACCTACAGTTTGGGAAGTTTTTATGCTGCTCAGTTCTATCACTATGCAAATCAGTCGATTACCAATTTAAACGGGCAAATAAAAGAAGGAAATACAACGCCATTGTTACAGTGGTTGCGTAGTGCGGTACACAAAAAAGGACGGCGTTACACCAGCGAAGAACTGTGCAAAGATATATGCGGGGAAACACTCAATATTGAATATTTTACGGGTTATTTACTTGACAAATACAAAGATATTTACAAATTTTAATATAAGATCTGTAAACCAATATGGTCTGATCGTATGAATAAACTAAAACCGCTGATCATTTCAGGGTTGCTTGCCCTGTTATTCTCCGTTTCGTGCAAAAAAGCCATTGAGAAAAAAGTGGAAAACCAGATAATGGATGCTATCACCAATGGAGAATGGATCGTGGAACAGTACTATGAAGGCGATCAAAATCTATCAGGCCAGTTTCTGAACTATTCGTTCAGGTTTAATTCAAACGGAACGTTAACAGGCAGTGTTGGTAGCACGTCTACCGCAGGAACCTGGGTGCCGAATACAGATGACTATACCATACTTTCGGATTTTCCGTCAGCGGGCGATCCGCTAAAAAAGTTAAACGGGTTGTGGAAGATCAAAGACAGTTACTGGGATTATGTAAAAGCGGAAATGACAACACCTAATGGAATTAAAACACTTAAGTTACGTAAAAAATAAAACCGGGATCGCTATAGCCCAACGAAGTTTGTATAATTACCGTATCCTAAGTTGACACTGCTGTTAATTTAGCATTCAACCCCCTCCCGTCAACCAGCACCTTATTCTTCGAAGAGGCTTCTACCCTAAATATCCTATTTAATTCATCAGACTACAAAAAAATCCGGATACCCCACGATTAACTAATTGCCCAACAACTGGTTAAGAACTGATCATTTGTGCTGTGTAAAACCTGCGGTAAGTAAAGTTCACCATGGTGAAAGTATTTTGCCGGGAACAAGGTTTGCATGGAATAAGGTTCTGTGCTGTTGAGGGCGTATACTGCCTATAACCATAAAACAGTTTTGCACTTGAGTAAATTTGTACTTGCACCTGGTGGTAACCGGATGCGCCTGCCGGTTCGGTTCCGCATAGGAAACCCTGGAAAGCTTTTAACCTCATGGCTTTGCTTATCGTTCCTTTGTTTAATTTCATTGCCCGTTTTTGCCCAAACAATGACGGCGGAATTTACGGCTAACCAAACTTCGGGTTGCGCGCCATTGCATGTTGCATTTAGAGACCTTACAACAGGCAACCCCAAATTCTGGAACTGGGATTTCGGCAATGGCACCCTGTCGAATGTACAAAATCCCGGCGTTACATATTCCAGCCCCGGCCAGTATACGGTAAGGCTGGTGGTTCGTAATGCCGATGGCACTACCGGTATTACAAAAACAGATTACATAACTGTTTACCCCTCGCCCACCGCAAGATTTACTGCAAATAAAACCCTGGGCTGCGTGCCGGTAAACATTCAGTTTACCGATCAAAGTACTTCATCGGCAGGAAATATAGTTTCGTGGCAATGGGATTTTGGCGATGGCGGCACCAGCACCGCACAAAGCCCTTCACATGTTTACAACAATACCGGATTTTATAATGTAAGCCTTACCGTTACCAGCAGTACCGGTTGTAAAAGCACTTATACAGCAACCCGGCTCATCCGCATCGTTGCCGGGGTAAAAGCCGCATTCACCAATGGACAGGCGCTTTCCTGCCAGCCGCCGTATAATATCACTTTTGCCAACCAGTCGAGCGGCCCTGGTAATATGACCTTTCTGTGGGACCTTGGCAACGGCAGTAATTCAACGCAGGCAAACCCCGGTACTACCTATACTTCCAACAATACTTATAATGTTACCCTTACCGCCACCAGCGAATTCGGTTGTTCCAACACAATTACCCAACCGATTACGCTATCAGGGCCTACTACCGTAATCAAGGCGCCGGATACGGTGTGCCAGAACCAAACGGTATCGTTTGTCAACGATGGCTCAGTGGCTCCGCAAAAAACGCTCTGGGATTTCGGCAACGGGGTGCAATCGACCAATATAAACGATAACACCGTTTATTCAACGACGGGTAATCATACAGTTAAGGTCATCAACACCTATTCAACCTGTAAAGATTCAGCGATCAGGCAGATATATGTTCAGCCCGCCCCGGTGCTCGATTTCACCGCTACCAACAATGCCGCCTGTAAACCACCATTGACGGTTACCTTCCAGGATGCATCGGCTGTTCCCAATACAAAATGGGATTGGGATTTTGGCGATGGCGGCACCGGAACGGGATCGCCTGTTACTCATTTATATAATGGTACGGGCACTTACAATGTAACAGGTACATTCACCAACGCCAATGGCTGTTCAGCAAAAGTTACGAAACCCTCGGTAGTTAAAATTGAAGCGCCAACGGTAAAGATCAATAATGTTCGCGATGGCGGTTGCGTTCCCTTCACCTACAGGCCAACAGCCACAGCCACCTCAGTAGACGGCATAGCTTCGTGGCTATGGGAATTTGGCGATGGCACTACCTCTACATTGCAAAACCCAACGCATACGTATAACAGCACCGGCACATACGATATCAAACTCACCGTCACCACCTCAGGTGGCTGTACGGCAACAACAACGGCGGCCGGCGGGGTAAAAGTAGGCACGCCGCCTAATACCAATTTCAGTATGTCGCCGATAGATGCGTGTGCTTCTGACCCTATTCAATTCACCGACCTTACAACGCCGTCGCCACGGGCAGACGAATGGGAATGGGATTTTGGTGATGGCGGAACCTCAACAGAACAAAACCCCACTCATCTATATCTCGACTCAGGCACGTTTATCGTACAATTAACGGCGTTCAACAATCGCTGCGGCAATCCCAGCGCCACACAAACGGTGCATATAAAACCGCCGATTGCAAAATTCGGGCATACAATAACCTGCGGCAGCCTGAACATTGTATTTAGCGACTCGTCAAAAACAGATCCTTCGTACGGGCCTGTTTCTTATGCATGGACGTTCGGAAGTCCGGTAGCCGGCAATCCGCCGGTTGGCACTTCCACCCAGCAAAACCCCACCTTCCCTTTCCCCGGCTTCAACGTTTACCCGGTTACGCTTACCGTAACCAATGGTTCCTGCACCCATACCTATATCGACACCGTGAAACTGGTTAAAGAGCTGGCCGACTTTACCATACCTGCTACTGTTTGCAGGAACGCCAACTTTACCATTCTTTCTACAAATACGAATTACATTGTCCGATACCAATGGTCGATCGATGGAGGCCCATGGAACGTGGCCGGCAGGGGCTATACCGGTAATTTTTCAACGTTCGGGCCGCACAGCGTTGGACTGGTGATTACCGATATAAACGGCTGTACCGACACGGTGATAAAAAATAATGTAGTGAATGTAATTGGCCCTGTTGCCAATTTTACGGCTACACCAGGCGGTTGTAAAAATGATATCGTTACGTTCACAGACAATTCAACCTCGCCTAACGCCTTAACTGAATGGACTTTCAATTTTGGCGATGGCCAAACCAAATCATTTACCAGCGCTCCCTTTACACATACATATGCCGATACGGGCTCATATAACCCACAGCTTACAGTACAGGACGCCATGGGTTGCGTTGATACGTACAAGCTGACAGATACCGTTTTTATTTCAACGCCACTGGCAGGTTTTACTTCAGACTATGATACCATTTGCCCCACCTCGAACGTACAGTTTACCGATGAATCGGCAGGCCGGGGATTGAGCTACCAGTGGTATTTCGGCAACGGCGGCACATCAACGCTCAAAGACCCGATTTTCAGTTATGGCGGCAATAATGCCACTTACGATGTGAAACTGGTAATAACCGATCGCGGCGGCTGTAAAGATTCAGTAACCCGCAACGGTTATATTACAACACTGAAACCAGTGCCGGCATTCGACATTGTTGACACACTTACTATTTGCCCGCCCATTGAAACGAAATTCACCTTCAAGGGTATGTACTATGAAGCGCTGGAATGGAATTTTGGCGATGGCTCCTCTTCCTCCTTACTGAACCCAACGCATTTTTATAACTCGTTTGGCAATTATACGGCCTGGCTGGTGTTAACCGGTTATGGCGGCTGCAAGGATTCGGTAAGCGCTAACATACATGTGCTGAATCCCGGTAATGTAACTACACTTAATTACAGTCCGCTCGATGCCTGTAACGAACTAACCGTCAATTTTTCGCTGTCCACCATCCCCAACATGAAGTATACTTTCCATTTTGGCGATGGCGTAATGGATACCACCATGGCAACCAGTTACACACATTTTTATAAATCACCGGCTTTTTATTCGCCCTATTTAATGTATATAGACAATCAGGGATGTTTGGCAAACGTTGGCGGCCCCCAGGTAAAAGTGATAGGCGCCGAACCGTTCTTTGGCCTCGACCGGAAAAAATTCTGCGACTCCGGCATTGTTTACTTTACCAACTATACCATTGGTAACGACCCGGTTGTTACCAGAACCTGGGATTTTGGCGATGGTTCGCCCACTACATCTGTAACGGACCCCGCTCACAATTATCAGCAACCGGGCCTGTACCTGGTTTCACAATCGGTAACTACCCAACAGGGTTGTGCGAAAACAATTACCGATACCATCAGGGTTTACCGTACGCCCGATCCTTATATTGTGGCCGACAGCATTGGCTGCCTGAATGAAACGCTGAACCTGCAGGGCATGCTTGCCGTACCCGACACAGGCATTACCTGGAAGTGGACGCCTTCAAACAGCAACCAACCCAATATATCGCTGAACTTTAAAAACAGCGGCACTTATCCCATATCGCTGCAGGCCACCAACCTGCTGGGTTGTGCAGACACTGCCAATACGAGTGTATTTGTACCTGAAATACCGCAGATCACGGTTAAGGAACAGCCGGTTATACCGGTGTCGACAGGCGTTAATTTACCGGTCACCTATGGGCCTGAGGTAATCAGCTACAACTGGACACCTGCGAAAAACCTGAGCTGTACCGATTGCCCCACGCCATATGCCAACCCGAAGCTAACGACAACGTACACCGTTACTGTGGCCGACCAGTATGGCTGCCTCAATAACGCCGATGTAACTGTTACAACGGTTTGTAACGGGTTGAATTATTTTTTACCCAATACCTTCTCGCCCAACGGCGATGGGGTGAATGATATTTTCGCGCCCCGCGGTGTAGGTATTACCCGGGTAAACAGTATGCGCATTTTCAACCGCTGGGGCGAAATGGTATATGAAAGAATGAATTTCGTTGCCAACGACCGTACACCCGGTGGCGGCTGGGATGGAAATTACAAAGGCAAACCCGCCAGCGCCGATGTATATATTTATATCATAGAGTTTGTTTGTGAAAACGCCGCCATCGTTCCGGTAAAAGGCAATGTGGCGCTGGTACGTTAGAGGTTAGTTGATGGGTTGACGAGTTGACATGAGGTGCGGAGGGGGCCATTTCACGTTTGCCGTTTGCCGTTTCACGACAAAACACCACCGTACCCGGTTGAAAGTATTAAAGTAATTAATTACCTAAAAAGAAACATACATGATTTCCGGCCATAGCTTTAAACGTTTTTTTGCCGGCTTTATATTGTCGCTTTCCCTGCTGACCGCAACAGGGCAGGATATTCATTTTTCGCAATTCTTCGAAGCGCCCCTGTTACGCAATCCGTCACTGGCAGGCATATATACTGGCGACTATCGCATTCAGGGCGTGTACCGCGATCAATGGAACAGCATTACCAATGCATACAGGACCGGCTCACTGAATGCAGAATATAAAATGCCCGTAGGCGTAGGTAATGACTTTATTACCACCGGCATTCAGGCCGTGTTCGATAAAGCAGGCACCGTAGGGTTGACCACCACGCATATTCTGCCCGCGCTCAATTATCACAAATCGCTGAGCAACGACAAAACCATGTACCTGTCGCTGGGTTTTATGGGTGGTCTGATACGCAAAAGCATTGATATAACCAAGATCACTACCGATAACCAGTATAACGGCGGTGCATTTGACCCAACATTGCCCACCGGCGAAAACTTTTTATCGCCCAACTACAGCACCTGGGATGCCAGTGTGGGCATGAGCTTCAATACTACCTTCGGCACCGATCAGCGCAACAGTATGTTCATTGGCGGAGCTTTTCATCACCTGAACCGGCCTAAAAATTCGTTCTATCGCAACAGGAGCATCGAGTTGAGCCCCAAGTACGTTGGATCTATCGGTGTAAAATGGTCGCTCGATGAAGAATCGGCCATTACCTTGCAGGCCGACCACTCCGTGCAGGGAAGCTATAATGAAACCATTGGCGGTGTATTGTATTCGCACAAACTTGGCTATGATATCGATAACAATCCCACCTATACGTTAAGCGGCGGTTTGTTCCTGCGGTGGAAAGATGCGCTGGTGCCTGTAGTGAAAATTGAATGGGGCCATCTGTCAACCGCGTTGAGTTATGATGTAAACGTATCGCCGTTAAAAACGGCCAGTATGGGCCGGGGCGGGTTCGAACTATCGCTCTGTTATATCGGGTTTCTGCAACGCGACAATAGTAGTGAGTATAAAATGTTATGTCCGAAATTTTAAACAGTAGTGGCACACATCGAAAGTGTGCCACTACTAATTGCTCTCCCGGTTTTTATTTGGCCACTATATAATTCCCCACTTCCTTCCCGCTATCATCCAGCATGGTTAACCGCAGGTTGGCGGCATCGGCCTGTAGTTTGATCAGCGTACGCTGTCCATCCCCTGGGCCACCGCCGATTATAATGGGATAATGATGTTCTTTTCCCGGCGGATGTACACCATATTTATGGGTATGCCCGCTAATGACCATATCAACATGGTATTTGTTGAATACAGGGTTGAACAGTTCGCGGCAATGCATGGTGCCATGCCAGTTGCCCGAATAAAATGGCGGAATATGCATCAGCACCACCTTAAATTTGGCTTTTTTAAACGCCCTGCTTTGCATCACATCTTCCAGCCACACCTGCTGTTCCATGCGATAAGCGTCAAAATCAACAATACCCGCATATACCGGGGTATCATCTGTTTTATCTTCACCGGTATCGAGCACAGTGAAATGCACCGGCCCCCAGGTAAAGCTATAATACTGGCTGCTTTGCGGATTGGTAAAGTAATGATGCAGATCGCGGCTGAATTTTCCCCGCGTTTCATGATTGCCCCGCACATACATAAACGGCTTTTCACTGGCGAAACTGTTGATGCAGGGTTGCAGCATATGGTCTACGATCTGCTGTTCATTGGTTTGGTAATCGAAGATATCGCCGTTGAAGAATACGAAATCATACGGGTCGGCGCCATTCAGCTGCACCAGATGCGGAATGGAATACGGCCTGTCGTGAATATCGTTCATTATCAAACAGTGCATGGCATCGGGATTATCCATTGGTGTAGTGAATGTATACACCTCGCTTTCGATGGTTCCGCCGTATGTAAGTTTATACGGTTCAAACCCGGCGATCTCTTTCGACACTACGCGGTAATAGTATTTTGTGCCCGGCTTCAGGCCGTTCAGTTTTATACGGTTCACCCGGTTGTACGCATCAACCAGCCCGTTGGTAACGCTATGCGACTTTTGCCCCAATGCATTGGTTTCACCATATTCAACCCAGCTATAGGCAGGCAGGTTGGTAATACACATCACCACCATGGAGTCAGGCGCGGGATGCTGCAGGTAAGGCTTTGCGGTAAACACGTGCCCGGCGGCAGGATCGGCAGGACGCAGCAATGGCGATGCCTGCAGAAGATCGGGTAACAGGCTGCCAGCCAGTGTGGCCCCACCCAAACCGGTGAGCGATTGTAAAAAATGACGACGGCTATTACTTTTTTGTGGCTGGTACATGTAGAGAGAATATTGGCAATGGCATAAAATTAAGTTCGCGCAAACAAAAAACCGAACGCAAACGGTTGTTCGAAAATATAGACGCTAAAAAACGCCGTATTGTTACTTCCCGTAAAATAAAAACCATGCATGCCGTTGGTTACGTTCATATCAACTTTTAAAAAATGCGGGTGCGGCGGTTTGGCCAGTTTCCACTGGGTATGCCATACCGCGGTGGTATTGTTGTCAAAAGCATTGAGTGAAATATTAGGCGGCGTACCCCGGGTGATCACGATATACACCCCCGATTCTTGCAGCATTTTTCAGCAACCCATTTCTTATAAACCGGAGTGGCAAACCAACCTTTTTTTCAACCGTGGCCGGTGAAATTCCCAATTGGTCGGCTACCATTTTGTGCGAAAGGACTTCCTGTTTTACCAGCGTGAAGACCTGCTTTCTTTTCGTAAATATTTCCCGCGCATTCCACCGGCCATGCATTTTAAGTGCGCACTCCAGGTTGAAAGAAAAGGAGGCGGCAACATGTTGCCGGTTAAGCACACAGATCGCATAGCGGTCGTTCGACAATTCTTTTTTAAACACCAGCCAGCCGTTTGCATCGATGATCACCGATGCCTGACTGCCTAATACATCCTGATCGATGGCAATCAATTCTTTGTTGAGCAGAATGGCTTTCACTGCCGTGTTCATATGGCGAACATCGGGGTTAACCATCGGTGGTGCGGCCAGCATGCACCAGACCGAAAACCGGGAGCGGTATTCGGTCAGGCTGCAGCCGGTAAAGCGTCCGTTAAGGGAAGAAGATTTGCCTTTGCCCGTTAAACCGGTTACCAGCAGGCCGGGATCGTTCCAACCGCCGGCACCGGTATACTTTTCAAGCTCCTTTTGTTTATCTATGGTATTCATGATGCCGTTATGACCATTATCGTATCGATCGCTTAGCCGGGTATCCCGCATATCCCGGGTGGTGCGCCATAAATGACCGCCGGCGGCGCATGCCCAAAGCCAGGGTTGCCGCTGGCCCCATTCGCAAATGCTATATACAATCGGCCGTCCGGTGCTGGGCAGTGCATCGCCCATTTTTTTGTAACGGGTAAACGCGGTTAACATATCGTCGGGCGCATTACAATAATCATACTTGAGGTAGTCGATTCCCCATTTTGCAAAAGTTGTGGCGTCGCGTTCCTCAAAATTGTAACTGCCCCTAACGCCGCCACAGGTAAGGGTTGCAGCATCGGAATAGATCCCGAGCTATAATCCTTTTGAGTGAACGTAATCGGCCAGCGCTTTTATTCCATTGGGAAAACGTACAGGATCGGGAAACAATTCATTTTTGGCATTGCGGCCGCCCACCCAAAAATCGCCAATCACAATGTATTGATAACCGGCGCGGGACATACCCGAGCTTACCATGGCGTCGGCTATTTCCCTGATCAGTTTATCGGATACTTCTTCTTCAAACAGGTTCCAGCTATTCCATCCCATCGGCGGCGTTAAAGCAACGGATGATTGCGATCTTACGAATAATGCCATGAGAGTAATACAGAAAGTGGTTGCAAGCTTTTTCAGGATCATACATTCGGTTTCGAGGGTGATGCGGATTAAACAGCAATGATTTAGAAGCCTTTCAACCAAAAATACCTAACTGCCCCACAAAACAAACACGCAAACGTTTGCTGAAATTTTAGAAATAAATGTTTAACGAACAGTACAAAGCACACTGCCGGGTACACTTATTGTAATATAGAATTGGCCCCCGGCTCATCCACTAACTGCGACCCTTTTCCTTTTGTGCGAGACCATAACCACCTTTATCGTTCCTACCCGGAAAACTAATCCACATGCATATTTTTTTCGTGTTTGATATTTTTAATTCGCTGATAAAATCTTAAATTTAATAAACATGAGAATCCCCGCAGCGATACGGACTTTCCGGCGTCCGAGCCAACCAAACGGACTGCCTTTGGCAATGCTGATGGCCATTGTTGCATTAACCATTTCTCAATCTGCGTTTAGTCAAAGCAGGTATGACTGGCGAACAAATATCGACCAGGTGATACATGAAACGGATAGTCTCTCCCTTCACTCGCAACGCACTTTTTATCTCAATAAGATCCTGCGTAAAGACGAGCCGCTTAAAGAAACCTGGTATTACACCATTCACAATAAAAACATCATTGTTTTTGAGGTTCGCTACCGCATAGATTCACTGGAGTATACAGAAACCTTTTACCTGAACCGGGGACGGTTGATTTGTATGGAATTATACGAAACTGATTTTATGTCTTACTATGAAGATGAAATAAAACACGGCGAAGTGTTCTTCTTCGATCACGACATGCTGATACAATACGTTACCGTGGGAAATGGATTAGCCGATTTGTCGTTCCGCGATCCGCAATACGAACCGCTACGAAGGTTTTATAAGAGATACATTGAGTTGCAAAAAAATATTTTATCGTTGGCTACGAACTAATGGACAAATAGCAAATGTGCTAATGTGCTAATACGCTGTGCAGCTGTTCTTATTTTTTCGAAACTTAAAAATATGCAAGACTGAATTTTGCGTTAGCATCTGCCTGAACAAAAGTTAACTTCAAATACAGGCGAGCGCCAAATCCATCATCCAATAATGTGATTATTAACTAATTTGCGCATCACTAAACGCCAATGAAATACGCTATCTGTATTTCATTAGCATATAAGCACATTAGCAAATTATCAAATTATGGCTCCAGATTTTACCCTTTTCGATACGGCTAAGCACCCGGTTAGTTTGCACGACTTTAAAGGAAAGAACGTGGTACTGCTTTTCTTCCCGCTGGCGTTTACCAGCGTTTGTACAAAAGAACTTTGTTATGTACGCGATAATATGGCGTTGTTCAATAATGTAGATGCGCAGGTGTTGGGCATTAGTGTCGACTCCCTGTATACCCTGGCTAAATTCAGGGAAGAACAGGGTTTCAATTTTCCCCTGCTGAGCGACTTCAATAAGGAAGTATCGAAATTGTATAACAGTTTATACGAGGAATGGAATTATAATATGAAAGGGGTGTCGAAACGGGCATCGTTTGTTATCGACCGGGAGGGCAACATCCGTTTTTCTGAAATACTTGAAAAGGCGGGCGATTTTCCAAATTTCGAGGGCATTCAGTCAACCCTTCGCACAATCACTTGATTATAATCAATTAAAATAGGGTTAAATTATTGACTGTGTACAATTTTTGTAAGCAGAATCCCCTATCAACCGCAGGTTATATGCTAAAGGAGTTGTATTTTTGGTTAAAAGGAAATATCTTGAGCAATAACTGTAAAATATCATCGCGCATGAAGATTTTTTACGCATTGTCCACTATCCTTTTATTGTCATTCACAGCGAAAAGCCAGGACCGAAACCCTGGACAGGAGCCTGCAACCCCTGTCGTAAAGTTCTACCCGAACCCTGCTACCTCAATGATCACCTTCGATTTCCAACGCGGATACGAAAAATCGCTGAACCTGCAGATCTTTAACTTTATTGGCAAAAAAGTACAGGAAATCAATAACATTTCGCCTAAAACTACGGTTAACCTCAACGACTTTTACCGTGGTATCTATATTTTCCAGTTAAAAGATAAAAACGGAAAGGTGATCGATTCGGGAAAGTTCCAGGTTTCCAAGTAATAGATTATTCCAACTTATTTATATAGTCTCCCGCTACATCGGGAGACTTTTTTTGTGCCCGGGCGTTCATAGCTTACTCCATTCTATATTTCAGGGAGCCCTTGTTGTAATTACAAACAGGTTGTTTATAATTACAAGTATATTGTTTGCGATTACAAATTGGGCCGTTGTAATTCCAGATGTATGGTTTGCGATTACAAATGGGTCGTTTGTAACTATAAACGGCCATTTATAATTTTAAAAGCATGGTTTGTAATTACAAACAGGGGTTCCAGAATTACGGAAGCATGTTCCGTAATTACAAATGGGGTGTTTGTAATTATGGAAGTATGGTTTGTAATTTTAAACGGGCGTTTATAATTATGGAAATGCCGGGGAACCCAACCCTTCCTGATATAAAAAAACAGGCATGCTGCTTGTAATCAACAACTTGCCTGTTATGATTATAAACGCATTAAAGTACCTGCACTATCAAAAACTTCAGGTAATGGGTATTCTCCCATTCCCAAACGATCGGGTGATCGGCCGACTGGGTTTGAAATGTCACCTGCCTGATCTTTCTTCGGGCATCCTTCGCCGCTAACTGAATGATCTGCAGGAACAGGTCGGGCTGCACCAGGTTGGTACAACTGGAGGTTACCAGGAAACCACCGGGTTTCACCAGCTTCATTCCCCGCAGGTTGATCTCTTTATATCCGGTAATGGCCTTTTGAATATTGTCCCTTGTTTTGGTAAACGAAGGCGGATCGAGCATTACCACATCATATTGTTTTCCCTCGCGGGCCCAGGCCTTCAGCACATCAAACGCATTCATACATTCGAATTTGCAGATGTTATCTACCCCATTGAGGGCCGCATTGCGGTTTGCCTGGTCAACCGCGTTCTGTGAAATATCCAGTCCAAGCACCGATCTGGCGCCATAGTGCGCTGCATGAATTTCAAACGTTCCGGTATAGGTAAACGCACCCAATACGTCGGCCCCTTTTACAATATGCTGAATGGCACGGCGGTTGTCCTGCTGATCGAGAAAATAACCGGTCTTTTGACCATTTTCGATATCCACATAGAACTTCAACCCATTCTCCTGAATGGTAATCTTCGTATCGAACGGCGCAGAAAGAAAACCTTTCTGCTGGGGCAACCCTTCCAGTTCGCGCACCGGCACATCATTGCGTTCGTATATTCCTTTTGGCCTGAAGATCTTTTCGAGGGCCGCTACTATGGCTGGTTTCCACACATCGATACCCAGGGCCAGGGTTTGAATAACGAAATAGTCGTTGAACTTATCGATGATCATTTGCGGCAGGTTGTCGGCCTCACCGAAGATCAGCCGGCAATTCTCTACATAACCCAGTTGCCGGCGGTATTTCCAGGCCTCCAGCAGGCGGTTGTAAAAGAAGTCCTCATTCACCACATCGTCTTTTTTGCGGGTAAGCAACCGCACCAGTATCTGCGAACGGGGATTGAAATAGCCTTTCCCGATAAACTTTTTATCATGGGTGTACACATCTACAATGGCGCCGGGTTCAACACCTTCCGGGGCTTCATTCACTTCATTGGCGAAGATCCAGGGATGCCCGTTAGCCACCCGCTGGCTGATCTTCTTTTTTAAGATTACCTGATTCATCTGAAAATAATAATTGGGTTTTTGCCAGATGGAACTTACTATGGCAAAATTTTCATTATCCTGTGTGTCTTAATGAAAATTTTGCCATGGACGTTTCATTCGCGCAAAAGTAGAATTATTGGGCGAAATGGCAGCATCAGGGTTTTGAGGCAGCAACTGCACACAGATCCGGGTAAAAACAGGCCGTCCCGGTCCTTTGGCTTTCCGCCAGGACCGGGACGGCTCATTATGTACATTCAATCTATTACATTATCGTCAACCGGTTAATAGCCGGTATTTTGTTTCAGGTTTATTTTTCCGGTGGCGTTATGTATGTCTATCTGCGTTTGTGGTATCGGGTAATACTCATTCTTTTTGGGCGTAAATGCGGCCGACTGGTTGATATTGAAAATTGTCGGGCGCTGCTTTTCTGCAGCAGCAAATGCATTCAGTTCAGCCGCCATCACGGTACCCGTGCCATTGTCCCACCGCGCCAGGTCGAAAAAGCGGTGGCCTTCCATGGCCAGTTCCAGTTTTCTTTCAAACCGAATTGCCTTCAATGCATATGTTTTATCGGCAAAAGCACCCGGGGGATATTCACCGATATTATAATCGTCGGCCGGGGTTGTTCTGGTGATATATTTTCCGCTGCCGGCATCATAATCGCTGCCGCTGTATACCCAGCCGGAAGCATCTGCCGCCCGTGCACGAATATGGTTTACATATTCAAGCGCTTTATCCGGGCTTCCTACTTCTATTTCACACTCGGCAGCCCACAACAGTACATCGGCGAAGCGAATAATATTTACATTGTTTGCTGTGATCTGCGTAGGCCCCCAGAAACTGGTTTCTGTTGATGATAACAGGTCCTGTTGCACTTTCGCATAGGCATTTTTCTTAGGGCTGAAATAGCCGTTGGTGGCCGGATCACGGATCCAGGCATCGCCAGGTGTTGGACCCCAGTCGAAATAAGGAATACCGGGGCGGCCCATTGTGAGATCTATCCGCGGATCGAGTGTACCGGTATAGGCTCCTGCAGGGTCACTTACATTCGGTGTGCTGTTGTACGTGTCGAACATCGGCAACCCGTCGGCATCAGTTTTATAAGAATTAGCAAGCGACATGGTAGGGTTATTGAAACCGCAGCAACCGCCGGGGCCGGCGCTGTTAGGCAGGTTGAGGGCATCGCCATGGTTACCGTTGGTACCTGAACCATCGTTCACTGAAGCCTGGTAAGCAAAAATGGATTCTGCACTGTTATCTGTAGCCGCATTGAAATTATCCTGGAAATTTACCAGTTTATATGCCTTTCCGCCTGAAGTTACGCCATTACCTGTGCCACCATAGGCTGCGGGAATGAGCTTATCGAACTGTTCTTTTGCCTGTGCGTATTTATGTTGATACAGGAATATTTTACCCAGGAATGCGATTGCTGCCGATTTGTTGACCCTTCCTACCTGTGTTTGCGTGGCAGGCAGGTTCGCTGCGCTATATTCCAGATCGGCTTCTATCTTAGCCCAGATATTGATAAAATTACCGGCGTCATCGATATTCGGCACATTGGTATTCTTTGCAGCGGTGAAAATGGTTTCATCTACAAAAGGCACATTGTTCCAAAGCTTCTTTGCTTCAAAATGAAAATACCCCCGCAGAAAACGGGCTTCCCCTTCCATCACCTTTTTCTCTGCATCCGTCATATCGGTAACCCGGGGCAATACACGCAATACTTCATTGGCACGTTGCACACCATCGTACAATGCCTGCCACTTCTGGTTAAAGTAAGGATTATTGGTATTGTAGGCCCAGGTTTCAATTTGTACAATATCACCCTGATCGCTTGGGGTAGAACCTTTATAGGAATCTCCACCGGCCACACTGCCAAACACCCAGTTGGAAGGACTGGAAGCCCAGTTGTTACCTGCCGCACCACCCATACCACCTATCATATGATAAGCCCCAATAAGCAGTCCGTTTGCACCGGCCGCGTTTGCCAGTTGATCGGGATTGAAGGAACCCAACGGTTCTTTATTGAGAAAATTTTTACTGCAGGACGTTACCAGCAACAGCAATACCATTGTCATTGCTGTTGCATATTTATATAAAAAAGGATTTCGTTTCATTTTGCTTTGATTTCAGTGTTAAAAAGATACGTTCACACCTATGTTATAATTCTTCTGGTTGGAAGGATAGTTACCGAAGTCGATCCCGAAGTTCGTGTTATCACGCAGGTTGGATGTCGTTAACTCCGGATCCAGACCGGTATATCTGGTGATAGTGAACAGGTTGGCTGCCTGTACATATACCCTGAACCGTTCGATACCTATTTTTTTGATGCGGCCGGTTGGAATATTGTAGCCTAACACCATCGATTTACAACGGAAGAAGGAACCGTCTTCGAGGAAATACGAACTGAACTGGGTAGTGGTGCTGAAGTTGGCGCCGCGTTCGAGGCGGGGCACTTTGGCATTGAGTCTTGTTGGCGTCCATGAGTTATTAGCCGCGTCTTTACTTATTGCCCCGTCAAATACCTGTGGAAAATCGGTCCAGTAACGAACGTAATTGATAGCATCGTTCCCTACAGATGTATAAAAGAATGCGGAGAAATCAAAGCCTTTATAAGAAGCGTCGATGTTCAAACCAGCTGTGAATTTCGGATTGGGATTACCGAAGAACACGCGGTCATCAGCATCGATCCTGCCATCGCCGCTGGCATCCTGAAATTTCAGGCGGCCCGGTGCCGCAGCTTCCTGTGTGGGCGATTTGCTTACGTCATCATCGCTTTGAAACAGCCCCACAACCTTGTACCCAAAAAATGAACCCAGGGCCTCACCGGGTTGTAAACGGCTGAATGCGCCAATACGGTCAGAACCGGTGCTCACCTGGTCGTAATATTTGATACCATCGGGCAGGCTTTTCACCTGGTTCTTATAGGAAGTGAACGTTCCCGTAACATCGAACCTGAACTCATCTATGTTACCGTGATAAGTAGCCGCAATATCAACACCGGTATTCTGAATATTTCCCGCATTTACAAATGCAGCGGTAGCGCCTCCGCCTGTAGCCGGTGCGAGCGGACGGAACAACAATCCGCTGATGGCTTTTTTATACCATTCAAATGAGAAGTTCAGTTTATTGTTGAACAATACCGCATCGAAGCCTACATTGGTGATGATATCTTCTTCCCAGGTAGTGGCCCTGTTGCCGTTCTGACTGGCGAAAATACCCAATACCGAAGAGTTGTTGGCGCCGTTGATATCATAATAGGAACTGGCCGCGAGCTGGTTGTACAGGTCGAACGCATTCGTTGGGTTAATGTTGCTGATTGAACCCAGCTTACCCCAACCGCCGCGTAATTTCAATTCATTCAGCCAGCCTATGGTGCCGAAGAATCTTTCGCGTGAGATGCGCCAGCCTGCGGTCACACTCGGGAATACACCCCAGCGCTGACTTTCGTCAAACACCGAAGATCCATCGCGGCGCAACGTACCGCTCAACAGGTATTTATCATCATAATTATAATCAACGCGGCCAAACTGCGAATACAGTGAGGTTTGCACCGGTGTGGGCGGGTTATTGCCATCGATGGCAATTCCATTATTGATATTAAGGTTACCCGTTACCTGGCCGCGGGGCGGACCGAACAGCAGGGTCCATAAACTTGGATTTACAGTGAGGTTACCCGCATCGGTGACCGGGTAGTTGGTACGTTGGCCAAAGAAACCACGCTGATAGTTTTGAATGGCTTCGGTACCTGCCAGCACTTTAAGATTATGGTTGCCCCAGGTATTGTTATAGGTCAACGTATTTGTCCAGGTCCAGCTACTGTTGTACATCGTAAACTCAGTAAAGCTGTTGGGATTTTTATTGTTCTCGGCGTTTTCGTAAGAAGTATAGGAAAATACATTCCAGTAGTGGTTATCGAAAAAGCCGCCGAAGCTGGTGCGCGCAGTAAAGTGTTTGAGCACGTCTGCTTCTGCAAATACGTTCCCCTGTACCTGCCAGGTATTGTCTTTATTATTTGCGGTACGCTTAAGGTTGGCAACAGGGTTTTGCGCATTACCCAGGCCCTGGGAGCCGGTACCGGCAAAATTGCCCATGATGTCATATACGGGGATCAACGGGCTTTCGCGATAGCTATGCGAAATGGGATTGCCTTCGTTCTGGTTACCGTTTGTAAGCCCCGGGTTTTGGCGGTAAAAGATGTACGCGTTCTCACCAACGCGAACCTTATTACCTAAATTGAATGTAGTGTTGATCCTGGCTGAGTATCGCTTTAAATAAGTTTCAATCAACGTGCCCTGCTGATTGAAATAGTTCAACGACAAAAAGAAGGTTGACCTGTCGGACCCCGATGACACCGCCAGGTTATGGCTGGTGATGGGCGCAGGTTTAAAAATCTCATGAAACCAGTCGGTACCCTGTTTGTTGGTTTTTGTGATCTGGTTGTCGTACAGCTTGTACGTTGAGGGATCGGTGTTGGGATCACCTTCCATGGCGGCTGTTGGCCGTATGTAATCGGGAATTACAGGTGTTTGGCCGGTGCCCAGTTGTTTATGGCCGGGCGTTAAACCGCTGTTGATGTACCCCTGTTGAATGGCATTGGCCGTTTCCTGGGTATTGGCAATATTGAACCCGTTTTTCAATGGCCGTTGGGTGCCTACGTAAGCATCATAGTTAATGCGTACTTTACCGGTACGGCCACGCCTGGTGGTTACGACAATTACGCCGTTAGAACCGCGCACTCCGTAAATAGCGGCAGCGCCCGCATCTTTTAAAACCTGAATTGATTCAATGTCGTTCACGTTCAGGTCGTGCATGTTGCCCTGTGTACCGTCAATGATCACCAGCGGATCGGTTGCGCCTACTGAAGTAATACCACGTACCCTGATGTTGCTGTTACTGCCTGGCATACCCGATGTAACGATGGTTACCCCGGCAGCCTGGCCCTGCAACGCTTTTTCAGGCGTACCGGTAGGGATCTGGCGCATGTTGTCTACCTCAACTACCGCTACAGAACCGGTAATGTCTTTCTTCCGTTGAGCGGTGTAGCCGGTAATTACCACTTCATTCAAATTGGAAGTGGTTGTCTTTAAAGCAACAGTGAGTGTAAGATTGTTTCCAACGGGCAGCTCTCTTGGCTCGAAGCCAATGGAAGAAAACAATAACACTGCCGAAGAACCGGGAACAATGATGGAAAAAGAACCTTCCGCGTTTGTTTGCGTGGCAACGGTTGAGCCTTTCACAGAAACAGTAGCACCGGTGATGGGCTGATTGTTACTGTCCGTTACTTTTCCGGAAATGGTTTTTTGCTGAGCAAGAATCGTTGTGGCAGGTAATAGCAATAGAATGGCCAGCCACAACCTAACAGTTAGCTTTGAGGGCATAATCGTTTGTTTTTAAAATGTTTGGTTGTGAAAACGCAGTTACTAAATTAAGCGATTAATTACCGTTCCCTGAAATAAAAATTCACGTTTTTGATATACCGTTAGTAACGAAGAAGGACCTGTTATTTATTATATATCTTACCTGCTGTAAATTAAATCTATCGGAGATTTTTTATAACGTAACGGATACCAGTATGTTTTTTTATAACATGAAACGGCCGGCGAATTCCCTTTTTAGAGAACCGGCCTGCTGCAAATGCTGCAACCTGTTAAAAAACAGGTAGTATCGGTTAAAGATGTATTGAGCTATAGAAAAATCGTGGTTATTCTGAAATATACGATTTGAGATTTATTCTATGTGATCGCCCCGGGCACATTGGATGCGTTCTCAGGAAAGTTGGGCGTTTCAATGGCAACATGCCGGAAGTTCACTATTTGAATTGGAACATCACCGCAGGGAACTGGGCAGCTTCGGCTGTTCCGGGGTGCAGCCTTCAGTTCGGAAGCCTGCACCATTTGGCCTTAACCTGCCTTTTGCTTTATGCCTTTTGCCTTTTTGCCTTCTTCCCCCTTATGCCATAAACTTTTATCTTTGCAGCCCGTTAAACCGCTTCTGCCCTTATTTCAGGTTGGCAAAAAAGGTGTCTTTTTCGCCGATATATCGCTGTAAATAAGACAATTTGGCTTTTCCGGTGGCACTGGCAAAGTAATTGAATAGTATAGCTTTACCAGTGAAAATTGGTATTATTTAGCGCCGCCGCAAGGGCAGCGCCCTTTTTGGCGTAAAAACACCGTCCCGACTCAAAGCCGGGGAGGGTTTTGACCGTCAATTTTGCAGTTAAGAAAGTGAAAAACACGTAAGCACTAGTTATGGCAGATAAAGATAAAAACACCGTTAACCGTGAAAACGGTACCAATGCAGACATGGATATCAACACTGATGAAAGCATCAGTGGCACTTCGCACCTTAACGAACCGGTTGCCAGTGAAGATGAGGTGGAAAAGCTGAAAGCTGAGGTAGCGGAACTGAAAGACAAGTACCTGCGGCAGGTAGCTGAATTTGAGAATTTCAGAAGGCGTACAGCGAAGGAAAGAATAGATATGATACAAACCGCCGGTAAAGAGGTGATCACCTCGCTGCTGGAGGTACTGGACGACTGCGACCGGGCTGAAAAACAATTACAGTCCAGCGAAGATGCGCCGCTCAAAGAAGGCATTCAACTGGTGTTCAATAAATTCAGAAACACCATGCAAAGCAAGGGCGTAAGACCCATGCAAACCATAGGTACCGATTTCAACCCCGATCAACACGAAGCGATCACCGAAATTCCTGCCCCTGACGACGCAATGAAAGGCAAGGTCATCGATGAAGTGCAGAAAGGGTATCTTATGAACGATAAAATTATACGATTCGCTAAAGTGGTAGTAGGAAAATAATGTGATAATTAGCTAATGTGATAATTCGATAATGCCTTTACGCGGCCTTCACTATAAATGTTTAAGCGCCTGATCATTATTGAACCGTTTCACAAAAGCCTATTAGCACAGTGCTATTATCACATTATCTAATTATCGAATTATCACACTTGTTTTAATATATGTCTACTAAAAGAGATTATTACGAAATACTGGGTATTCAAAAAGGTGCATCGCAGGATGAGATCAAAAAGGCCTACCGTAAAGTAGCAATGCAGTTTCACCCTGACCGTAACCCTGGCGATAAAGCTGCCGAAGAAAAATTCAAGGAAGCAGCTGAAGCCTATGAAGTTTTGAGCGATGCCGACAAGCGGGCTCAGTACGATCGTTTTGGACACGCCGGTGTGCAGGGCAATGGTCGTGGTTTTAGCGGCAGTGGCAACATGGAAGATATCTTCAGCCAGTTCGGCGATATTTTCGGTGATGATATTTTCGGAAGCTTTTTTGGTGGCGGCGGCGGAAGAAGAGGCGGCCAGCGGATGCGTGGCGTTCGCGGCAGCAACCTGAGAATAAAGATCAAACTTACCTATGAGGAAATAGCCAAAGGCGTTACCAAACAGGTTAAAGTAAAAAAACATGTGCCCTGTACCACCTGTTCGGGCAGTGGTGCAAAAGATAAAGGCAGCGTTCAAACATGTACAACCTGCGGCGGCAGCGGACAGGTGCGCCGTGTTTCCAATACCTTCCTGGGTCAAATGCAAACGGTTACTACCTGTCCCAGCTGTAATGGTGAAGGAACTACCATAACCGCCAAATGCGGAACCTGTAAAGGCGAAGGCAGAATGTATGGTGAAGAAACCGTAACGCTCGATATTCCGGCCGGTGTTCAGGAAGGCATGCAACTAAGCCTTGGCGGCAGGGGTAATGCCGGTGAACGCGGCGGCCCTCCCGGCGACCTCATTGTTTTAATTGAGGAAGAACAACATAAAGAATTACATCGTGATGGTTTGAATGTGGCATACGAGCTGCATATCTCTTTCCCCGATGCCTGCTTCGGCACATCGGTGGAGGTGCCTACCATCGATGGCCGGGCCAAGATCAAAATTCCTGCCGGTACCCAAAGCGGAAAAATTTTCCGGCTGAAAGGCAAAGGCTTCCCCGGTGTGAACTCATATGAAAAAGGCGATCAGCTGATCTATGTGAATGTATGGACGCCTCAGAACCTTTCTGCAGAAGAGAAAGCGCAGTTGGAGAAAATGAACGGCTCTGCTAACTTCAAACCGCAACCGGAAAAATCGGATAAAAGCTTTTTCGATAAAGTGAGAGAGATGTTTTCTTAATGTGATAATTGGATAATTCGATAATGTGATAATGCAGGTTCGCGGCCTTCAATTTTAAGTAGCGGAGTGCTGCAATTTATTAAGGGGATGCGTAGAAAGTATTATCACATTATCAGCTTATCACATTAGCTAATTTGCACTTTACTATCACTATCCTTACAGTTAAGAGATCAACCTTTTCTTCTCTTTTTCCTCACCTTACTATACACCTTCTTCGCCTTCTCAACAATAGTTATGAATTCCTGCTGAATGGCATCCTGTGTATCTGCCGATTCTTCGGCCATTTTTATCACTTCGCCCCAGCCATATGTGCGGGCATATTTCGACTCCTTCAGCAATGCAGCAAACATGGCTACCGATGAAGCAAACCGGTAGGTGGGCGGTAATGAGGTAAACGGCGTTACGGTATACGGGCATTTATAATTGGTATAACGCTGTAATGTATCGTTGGGCAGTTTGTACCGTATGTTCACGTTTGCCAGGTTGCCTTTATTGCCGGCAGCCCGTTCATCAACATACACCGGGTCTATTTCAAACAGGGCGATCACCGAATGCCCCGAGCCTACTTCTCCCCCATCGAGCTCACTTACCGAATCAACGAGGGCCTTCCATTTGTTATCGAAGCCGATCAACCGGTAATTCTTTACCAGGCCGGCATTGAACTCTATATTCAAAAATGCATTATCGGCTACACTGTACAGTGTTTGGGTCAGTTCTTTCACCAACACCTTCTCCGCTTCACGTTCATTATCGAGATAAGCAAAATTGCCATTCCCCTTTTTCGCCAGCACCTCCAGTTTCGAATCTTTATAATTGCCCATGCCTACACCCAAACAGGTTAAATATATGCCCGACTGCTGATGCTGGGTGATCAGTTTTTCGAGTTCATCGTCGCTGGTTTGCCCTACATTGAAATCGCCATCGGTAGCAAGGATAACGCGGTTATTTCCGCCTTTTATGAACTGGCTGCGGGCAAGGTTATATGCCGTTCTAATGCCCGATTCGCCGGGTGTTGACCCGCCGGGATACATCTCCTCGATCGATTGGCGGATCTTTTCTTTTTCTTTCCCTGACGTAGGCTGCAGCCATACACCGATGGTACTGCCGTATACAACAATGGAAATGGTATCCTTATCGCGCAGGTTATTCACCAGTAAGGTAAAAGCCGATTTCAGCAGTGGCAGGCGGTTGGGCATATCCATTGAACCCGACACATCTACAAGGAACACCAGGTTGCTGGGCGGTATTTTCTCGGGATCGAGCTTTCGTGCTGAAACATGCAACGCAAGCAGCTGGTTTGTTTTGTTCCAGGGACAATCAGAAACAAAAGATTGAAAGCCAAACACACTATCGGCGGGCGGCGCCTGGTATTTAAAACTAAAATAATTCAACAGTTCCTCAGTTCGCACGGCATCGGGCGGCACCGTGGTATTCATGTTCAGAAAACGGCGCACATTACTGTACGAAGCTTTATCGGTATTGATTGCAAACCCCGTTTCGGGATATTTATCGGCCTGCACAAAATCATTTTCCAGTAATGAATTATAGGTTTCGGTGCCCACCGTCCAGTTACGCCGGTCGCCCGGTTTTAAATTACGCGTAAAGGAAAGCAGCCTGTTCTTTTGCAGGTTGGCCGAAGTGAGTAATGTTTTTAATACGAGAGAATGGTACCTGGCGGTTTCGAGTTTTACAGAGAGGGGCTGGTAGCCATCGAGCGAAACGGTTATGGAGTCGATCTGCTTTGTGGTCATGATGCCAAATGAGCCGCTGCTGCCTGAAGAATATACATAACCTGTTGAATGAAGCACAATGCGCGCATTCGACAGAAGGTTGTTTTTTTCGTCCCTGATCTCACCTCGCAAATAATACTGCGCGTGACCAGCTACTACAAACAGGAATGAGGTTAATATGGCGACAGCAGTCTTCAAATATGTTGATGTCGTTGACAAGTTGACGAGTTAACTGGTTAACTCGTTAACTGGTTACCTATTATTCTATCAACTTAAAAATCTCCGGAATATTTCGTCCTAACCCATCATAATCGAGGCCGTACCCAACAACAAACTTGTTGGGAATGGAAAATCCAAGATAATCGATGGCAATGGGGAAAACCGTTGCTTCGGGTTTATGCAGCAGCGCTACGATCTTCAACGAGGCCGGTTGCTGATGTTTTAACTGTGGCAGAAATTCACTGAGCGTTTTACCGGTGTCTACAATATCCTCTACGATCACCACATCGCGGCCAAAAAGGTCCATATCGAGACCAATAGCCGTAATTACATGCCCGGTACTTTTTGTTCCTTTATACGAAGCGAGCTTTATAAAACAGATCTCTGCGTCTATGGCAAGCTCCTTGAACAGATCGGACGCAAACATAAATGAGCCATTCAAAATAGCGATGAACAATGGTTTCTTTCCGGCATAATCCTTATTCAGTTTGCCGGCAATGTCTTTGATCCGTTCGGCAATCGATACTGCACTAAGGTATGGTTCAAATTGTTTGTCGTGTACGCGAATTTCACCCATAAGTCAGTTTTTGTATATAACCAGTTCCTGTCCGGTTCTCAGGCCATCACCTGTCAGTTTATTCCAGTCTTTGAGTTGTTCTACTGTAATACTATATCTTTTCGCAATACTATACAAAGTTTCTTTTTCCTGTACAATGTGCAGGCTGGCGGTCACGGCCGAAGTATTGGAGGCGGTAATTTGCTCACTACGGGCAACCGGCAGCAGCGGCGCTTCGGGTACAACTACATTCCTTGCCAATTGGGGTCGGGACGGCGCTTTTTCCTGCAAATACAATTTCTCGCCGGGGGCGGGTTCGCCCTGATTATGTAAATGATTGTAATTGATCAGGCTTTCGAGGCGGATGCCTTCGCTCTGGCTTATATCGTACAGCGTTTCGCCCACGCTCACTTCATGGAACTCATTTTCACCCGATTTTCGTTTGCGTTGAAGAAATATCAATTGATCACGGGTTAACACATCTTCATCATCCTGCGTCAATTCGTTAAAATCGAGCAGGTGTTTTAGGGAAATATCGTATTGTTTGGCAATGCCCAGCATGGAGGCGCCGGCCTTGACGAAAATCACTTTAGTACGGTTTATATGGAACTGCCCCATCGGGTATTCAACCGCCGGTTTTACCGTTGGAGGGAGTTTTATTTCCTGTATAGCTACCCCGTTGCTGATGTTCACGGGCCGGCCGCCACCAGCGAGTACTTCATCGGCAGGGGATAATTTACCCATGGCAATGAGCGTATACTGTTGCAGGTTGTAATCTTCAATATATTTAATGAGGATCTGCGGGTATTTGGGATTGGTGGCGTACCCGGCCTTTTTTAACCCGTATGCCCACTGGCTGTAATTGGTGGGTTCATAATTGAACAGGAAGGCGTAGCGGGCTCCGTTCTTCAGAAAATCGGAATGGTCAACATAGGACTCCTCCGCTTTTTTATAACTTCTGAAGCATTCTCCGCGGGCATCGTCATCGTGGTATACTTTCTCACCCTTCCATTCGGCACGGCATTTTATACCAAAATGGTTATTCGATCTTGAGCACAGGTCGCTTTTGCCGGCCATGCTTTCATGTATACCCTGAGCCAGGGTGATAGAAGCGGGAATACCACTTCGCTGCATTTCGCGAATGGCAATTTCTTTATAGGTATTAATGTAATCGATCACGTCGCTGTTGCGCTGTGCTTTAAGCCCCGGCGCTGCGATAATTGAAATTACAACCAGTAATCGTTTCAACGGCATCCTTGTTTATTTTTTTCGAATCATGAGTAATCCGTCCCTGACGGTCAGCATAACTTTCTCAACGCGGGCATCCTGCAAAACATATTCGTTGAATGCATGGATGGCTTTGGCATTTTTGCCGGAAATCCCGCCTGTGCGGGATTGCAATACCTGACCGTGAAAAAGCACGTTATCCGCTATGATCAGACCGCCAGGCCGTACCATTGGCAACACCAACTGGTAATATTGGGTATAATTTACCTTATCTGCGTCAATAAACACAAGATCCCAGGTTTCATTCAACCCGGGGATAATGCTTAACGCGTTACCCACGTGCAAAATTATCTTACCTGCGTCAATTGACCTATTGAAATTTGTCCGGGCTACAGATGCATCCTCATCCCGGAGCTCAATTGTATGTATTTTTCCATCTTTTAACAAGCCCTTAGCAAGGCAAATGGCGCTATAACCGGTAAAAGTGCCTATTTCGAGCACCCGCCGGGGCTGTAGCAGGCAGCTGATCATTTCGAGGAACTTCCCCTGTACATGACCGCTTAACATATGTGCATGGGCATGAGTGGCCGCGGTACTGGCCGCAATTTCCGCCAAAAGAGCATCATCCGGTGATGTGTACCGGCTGGCGTATTCTTCTGCCTGAGGATTGACTATATCCAAAATCGATAAATTTTGGCAAAAATAAGCCTTGAAGAGGGAGTTGAAAAGTTGATAGCGTTGATATAGATGATAAAGGAACCCGGTTATAAGTTCTGAGTTTCGGGTTACCGCAACGGCTTGCAGCGTGAAACTTGCAGCTTGTAGCGTGCTTTCGGCTTTAAGTGTTGGGCTTTGGGCTGCTTTTTGCTTAGCCATCGGTCGGGAGTCAGAAATCCATTCACCTTCAAAAAATGGCCTCCCGACCTCAGACTAAACACTCCAGCTATCGTAAATATTGTTAGTGGTAATTCTTACTACTTAATCAGGGCGCTTTGCGGTTGTATGCATAACATCTTCTTCGTTTACTGTACAACGGTAATTGCAATGGTACGTATTAAACGGGGGAAATAAAGTTTTAGTTTACGGGCCGTTTATTTTTTTGAACGCATAAGTACTATCATGCAACACAATACCAGGTGTGGCGCACCTCAAAAGCGCGCCACACTTAGTATTTAATAAACTTAAAAACGTTATTGTGTTACCACAGCTTTTTTTGAAATGCTCAATAACCCGAGGTATGTTAGTAATCCGTTTATGATAAGCAGTTCTATACCTATCTGGTAGCCGCCAAGCAATTTCGCCGAGTTCTGGCTAAGAAAATAACAGATAAAAGGCGCGGCCAAACAAATGATGGTAATTAAATAAGTGGAAGGCAATGCTCTTTTACTGAGGATGCCGAATGCGAAAAGCCCCAGCAACGGCCCGTAAGTATACCCGGCCAGTGTAAGTATTTTATCGATGATACTACGGTCGCCAATGCGGTAAAATATCATGATACAAAAAAGGAATATAACCGTAAATGACAGGTGCACCGTTAACCTGATCTTCTTTTGTTGTTTTTCGGTAAGGTCATCGCGGCGTTTCAGGCCCAGCATATCTATACAGAACGACGAGGTCAATGCGGTCAGTGCGCCATCGGCACTGGGGAACAGGGCGCTGATGAGCGCAATGATAAATATTATAGATATGGCCTGCGGCATAAACTGTAAGGCCATGGTGGGAAAAAGCTCGTCACCCATGATGTTTTTATTCCCACTCAACAATTGCATCTTCCCGCCTGCAGCCTGGGCATATTCAGCTCCGTGGTTCAATGCGTACAGGTACAACAAACCACCTAACAACAGGAACAAAAAGTTCACCCCGGCGCTAACCAGGTTAAAGGTGATCATGTTCTTTTGCGAATCTTTCAGCGTTTTTACACTAATGTTCTTCTGCATCATTTCCTGATCGAGGCCGAACATCGAAATGGTAATGAACATACCGCCGATGATCTGTTTCAGGAAGAACCCGCCGCTCATGGGATCGGTATTGAAGATGTTTGTATACCCTTTGGCAGAAAGCGTTTGCATGGCATCGCCTACAGAAAGATCCATGTTGTTGAGAATATACACTACAGCTACCACCAGCCCCAGCAACATCAGCGAGGTTTGTAAAGTATCGGTGTAAACAATGGTCTTAACCCCGCCTTCAAAAGTGTACAGCAGGATCATCAATAGAATAATAAGCGCGGTTACTATAAACGGAACGCCAAAGCTTTTCAAAATAAATTCCTGCAATACGAAGATCACAAGGTACAGGCGGGCGGTGGCGCCTACCGTGCGCGAGATAATAAAGAATAATGCCCCTGTTTTATACGCAATGGTGCCGAACCGTTTCTGCAGATAATTATAAATGGAGGTGAGGTTCATTTTGTAATACAGCGGCAACAGCACAAAGGCCACAACGAGGTATCCAAAGAAATACCCGATCACCACCTGAAAATAAGCAAATCCCTTATGCACGCTACCCGCAAAATCACCTACGGTTCCGGGCACCGATACAAAAGTTACACCGCTCAGCGATGTGCCCACCATACCAAATGCCACCAGCATCCAGTTTGAATTACGGTTTCCGATAAAGAATGAATCATTGTTTGAATTCCGGGAAGTGAAGTACGCAACAACCAGCAATAAAACGAAATAACCGATCACAAAGGAGAATAACAGCGATGCAGACATAATTAACGTTGATTAAACGGTTCAATAAAGTCGGATACGTTCAATAGCCTAAAAGCCTGAATAGAAGATAGTTTACGACGTTTTTGTTTGCGCATCCGCTTATTTGCAAAGGCATAAAAACCCAAACACCACAGCGCTCCTCTGTTCAAACTTTAGGTCTGAAGATAATAAAATTGTGTTTCACTATTGCTGATAATCCTTTTATCTTAGAGCCCGACGGGCATTTTTTTAACAATCTATGTCCCTATAAAAAACAGCGAGCATGAAGATTGAATCGGTAGCAGTTTTTTGCGGATCAAAGACCGGACGGAACCCCTTATATATGAAGCATGCGGCAGAACTCGGTAAACTGATAGCAGTGCTGAACCTGCGTATGGTATATGGCGGTGGCAATACAGGTTTAATGGGCGCCATTGCCGATGGCGTACTGGGCAATGGCGGTAAGGTGATGGGGGTAATTCCTAAAATACTTATTGAATGGGAACATCAGCACGAAGGGCTTACCGAACTGTTTGTAGTGCCAGATATGCATACCCGAAAAAAGATGATGTATGAAATGTGCGATGCGGCTATCGTACTCCCCGGCGGCTTTGGCACCCTCGATGAGTTGTTTGAAATGCTTACCTGGAACCAGCTTAAAATACACGATAAAAAAATATACGTGCTGAACTCGGAAGGTTTTTACAACCACCTCAGGCTGCATTTACTTCACCTGCAGAAAGAAGACTTTCTTTATGAGGCAATAGAAGAAAGAATTATCTTTTGTGAAACGCCTGTTGAGATCTTCAACAAGATCGGGTAAAGCCAATGTGATAATTCGATAATTTGATAACGATTAAGATCGATCAGTCACTATAAATGGCAGGTTCACGCGAAGCGATCCGAAAACCTGTATTTCATTATCACATTATCGAATTATCACATTATCAAATTAAAATCCTACGTTATACCCAAAGTTAAAGAACGTTCTGCTGCCATACGGACTGCGCTCATTTTGCAACAGATCGTAGTTGGCGCTTACAATAAAGAAACCACGGCCGGCAGGGATCGCAGCACCAATGCCACCCAATAACGACGGAACGATCTTACTGTCGAGTTTATACTCTGCATCGGAGCTTAACGCTTTCTGTTTGCCCCATGTATAATTCGCCTCCGGCTGCAATTGAAAGAAGATATATTCTATAGGATATACCCGGCCGAAGATATTCAGGCCCGCTACGCCAAATTGTTCTTTATAATCTAACCACTCGTACTTGTAGCTCGAATAAATAAAGTTGACTCCGGCGCCGGCAGCCAGATAACGGTTGAACCGGTAGCCTACCTGCGGTGATACATTTACCAGCGTTGACACATTGCCGAAACCTAAACCAAAATTCCCGCCAAAGAACAGTTTTTCCTTATCAAAACCCCTGCGCTCCGGCTCCATCTCCCCATCCTGGGCTACAGCTACAACACTAAACATGGCTATTAAACAGGCGGTCAGTATATATTTTTTCATCTGAAAATATTTATTGAGTTTTGGCCAGATGGAACTTACGATTCCTTATTAACATGCAAATTAGTAAATCCCCGCAGTTCTGGCAGGCGGCGCACATTCGCAAATTACATGCAACCGAACTTAATTAATGTTAAGATGTTACTAATTACAGCTGAACTATTCAACTATTAATCAGCAAGATACGATCGGCGTAATAACAACAATGCATGTGGATAAATAGTACTAATAATCAAACTGTTACCTAATCAGCACTTAGCGAACGCCTTATAACTAAGCATTTATATATATTTTTTTACTACGTGCCGCCGGGTATTTGCTTTATTGGATTTTGTTATTACTTTTATTGTGCCTATCCCTTGAAGACCGAAAGATTTTACAGATTACCATACCACAAATCCCTGGAAAATCCCCCCAAACTGGTTAACACCTTAAAAAAGTTAATCTAACAATCCTGTAAAGCCGTTTTGTACATTTTGTAATATGATTTCCGACAGCCATATCTATGTCCCGGAATCTGTATTCCAATGCCTGTGCGAACCGAACGCATCCTTATGTCTTATCGGAAAACGAAAAATTGTTTTCACTTAATGAACGATAATGAAGAGATGTATTCTGGCAATTGACGACAGCAAAGCGATAAGGTTTTTATTGCACACGGTACTGGGAAAGGAATACCAGGTTGTTACCGCGCCCGATGCCTGTTCGGCTATGTTCTGGTTATCGAAAAAGAACCTGCCCGACCTGATCATCGTTGACCCGCAGTTACCCGATGTGCAGGACTGGGAACTGATCGAAGAATTTTCTTCGAGCGCGCTTTACCGGGATATTCCCCTGGTGGTTTTGTCATCGCTCGATAAGGAGGTTACAGCAGCGAAATGCCTGAAATATGGTATTTCAGATTTTTATACGAAGCCATTTAATCCGCTTGAATTAAACGAAACAATTCAGAAAGTCATGAGCAGGGTTGTACCGGTTTCGACAGTGAAAGCCGGCTAATGCCGGGATTGATCAATTAAATTGTCTTCTATGGATCTTTCAATTCTACCCACGAAAAAACTAATCGATACGTACAAACGCTATAGTTTGCCTGTAGCCGAAAAAGAACCGACCGACATCGGTAAGTTGCAGTTCTTTTATGTAGGTACCCAACCCCGCAATTCAGCCAAACTGAAAGCCGCTTTTGAATTTGGTTACGCCAGCAATTCTGCCGAAGGCGCCATTTTCAGCCTGAAGCGTTTGCTGAAAAAACAGGATGCGGTAACCATTCCCGATATGATCATTGCTGAAGCTGCACAGGGCACGGAGCACCTGGTAGAACTGCATAAATTCATCTATGACCATAAAGTAATGGCCGATGTGCCTTTCATTGTTGAGGCGACCGGTTTATCGAAAGAGGAACTGACCCGCTTTAAACGATATGAGTTCATCGACGACCTGATAGTGCTGAATGAATTTGCCCCCGCAGAACTGTTGCGCAAAGTGAACTTCCTGAAGCAGATGAAACAAAAACGGCTGCAGCAGCCACAGGTTAGCAAAGTGGAAACGGTATTTCGTAGGTACCCCAGCGTACGTGCGGTTGCAAAAAGAGGCCTCGATGTGCTCATCTCCTCTACCCTGCTGCTGGCGCTTGGCCCCGTAATGCTGCTGATTGCGCTGGCGGTGAAACTCGACACGGGCGGACCGGTCCTGTTCTCCACCCTGCGCACCGGCCGTGGTTATCGTATTTTCAATTTGTTTAAGTTCAACACCATTATACAGGACGCCGATAAAAAGAAGAACGGCGCTTCCATCAGCAGAATTGGTTTATTCCTGCGAAAGACGAGCCTCGATGAGCTGCCGCAACTGCTGAACGTATGGCTGGGGCATCTTTCACTGGTTGGGCACCGTGCGCTGCCGTTATATGAAGCAGCAAGGCTCACCACCAATGAAGGCGCCGGTCATTTCCTGGCCGCTGCCGGTATAACCGGCTGGCAGGCGCAAAAGAACAGCGAAGCGGTTCTGCCGGCCGATGCGTCGCTTGAACCGGGCGCCGATAAATCGGACCTGCTGTACGATATCTGGCTTATGGCCAATAAGCCATCAGCCGTTATTCAAAAGTCGAATGCCTGAGGCCACCTCCCCGCATCCCCCGGAGGGGGAGGAGTCTTTACATATTATATTTGCGATATCTCTTCCGGCTCCTCTGGCGGAAGATTTTTTTTTGTCCTGAACCTTACACCAGATCTAATGCCCGGGCTTTCATCTCCCTCCTCCACCGGCGGGGGGCGGGGGGAAGCCAAAAAAAAATCTCCCCCGGCAAAACGGGGGAGACGTATAATTGAATCTGGCTGAAAGCTTCAAAGTCTGTTATCCAACAACGGAAGCGCCTTCTACCAGCACAGTTGTTTTACCGTCGAGCACTTCAACAAATCCGCCCTGGATCTCGTAAAAGGCCAGGTGATTGCTTTTATCTTTTAAAACCTTTACCCGGCCTGATTTCAGCGCGCTTACCAGCGGAGCGTGTTTATCGAGCACTTCGAACAAACCGGTTATACCCGGCAGTTGAACGCCATACACTTCACCACTGAACAGCTTTTTTTCCGGAGTTAAAATCTCTAAATTCATAATGTGCTAATATGATAATGTGCTAATTCTCTCTGTGTAACAGACTAAATTATATCAGGCTCTCAAATATTCGAAAATTGAAGGCCGCGTTTAAGCATTAGCTAATTAGCAAATTAGCTAATCAGCTCACTAACCCTGGGCCTGAGCCAACAGCTTCTTACCTTTTTCGATAGCATCGTCGATGGTACCTACCAGGTTGAACGCTGCTTCAGGATACTCATCTACTTCACCGTCCATGATCATGTTAAAACCACGGATAGTTTCTTCGATGGGCACCAGTACCCCTTTCAGGCCGGTAAACTGCTCAGCCACATGGAAAGGTTGCGACAGGAAGCGTTGTACTTTACGGGCGCGGAATACGGTTTGTTTATCTTCTTCACTCAACTCATCCATACCGAGGATGGCGATGATATCCTGTAACTCTTTATAACGTTGTAAGATCAGTTTTACGCGGTTGGCAGTGTTATAATGTGAATCACCAACGATCTGCGGCGTAAGGATACGGCTGGTAGAATCAAGCGGGTCAACCGCAGGATAGATACCCAGGTCAGCGATCTTACGGCTTAATACGGTGGTAGCATCCAGGTGGGCGAAGGTAGTAGCCGGAGCGGGGTCGGTTAAGTCATCCGCTGGTACGTAAACCGCCTGAACCGATGTAATTGAACCGTTTTTGGTAGATGTGATACGCTCCTGCATCAGACCCATTTCGGTAGCCAGCGTAGGTTGGTAACCCACGGCAGAAGGCATACGTCCCAGCAGCGCCGAAACCTCGGAACCAGCCTGGGTGAAACGGAAGATATTGTCAACGAAGAACAGGATGTCGCGGCCTTTGCCCTGTCCGTCGCCATCGCGGTAGTACTCAGCGATGGTAAGACCGCTTAGTGCCACACGAGCACGGGCGCCCGGGGGCTCGTTCATCTGTCCGAATACGAAGGTGGCTTTTGAATCAGACAGCTCTTTCATGTTCACTTTGCTCAGGTCCCAGCCGCCTTTCTCCATACTATGGATGAATTCTTCGCCGTATTTCATAATGCCGGCTTCGATCATCTCGCGCATCAGGTCATTACCTTCGCGGGTTCTTTCACCCACACCGGCAAATACTGATAAACCGGAATATGCTTTTGCGATGTTATTGATCAGCTCCTGGATCAAAACGGTTTTTCCTACACCCGCACCACCAAACAAACCGATCTTACCACCTTTTGCGTATGGTTCAATGAGGTCAATTACTTTGATACCTGTGAACAATACTTCAGTAGCAGTGCTCAGGTTTTCGAATGCAGGGGGTTTGCTGTGAATGGGGCGACCATTCGTTTTAGGTACAGCAGGCAATCCATCGATAGGGTCGCCGGTTACATTGAACAAACGGCCTTTGATAGCTTCGCCGGTTGGCATGGCAATCGCAGCACCGGTATCTGTTACAACCATTCCCCGCACCAGGCCTTCGGTACCGTCCATGGCGATACAACGAACGCTGTCTTCACCCAGGTGTTGCTGTGCTTCCAATACCAGCACTTCACCATTTTGGCGCTTTAATTCAAGCGCATTGTAAATTTCAGGGAGTTTTCCTTCAAACTGCACGTCTACTACAGCACCGATGATCTGCTTGATCTTACCAACATTTGGCATATAATAGTTTGATTTAGCGTGAGCGTTTTTAATTAATTACTGATCCTCAATCACTTAATAGTGTTTTAAAGCAGTATTTTTAATTTCGGCTGCAAAGGTAAGTGAACAGCCGATATTTTGGTATTTTAAAGGAATAGATTTTTTGGAAAGTAACGCCAGACGCGGAAAAAGACCAGATTACCTGTTACCGGGCGCCGGTTACCGGGCACTACTAGTTGTCTTTTTGTTTAATATGATTCATTTCAGGGACAAGGAAGGGTTGCTGGTTCCAGGTTCCCGGTATCCGGTCCCTTGTTCCAGGTTTCAGTTTTCGCGTGGTCTGGAAAATAATTATTACGTCCGAATGTTGCGATCCTGTAACCTGCACCTTGTAACCTGTAACACAGGTTAACACCAGCAAGTGGGGAGTAACCACGGAGCTTGTTTTCAGGCACCCGGTAACCTGCATCCGGAAACCGGTAACTATTTACCGCTTTTTCGTTTTATTTGTACTTTGTTTCATGGAACTATGCGATATCCTTATATCCGAACATGCAATTAACTGAAGTTACCACAACTGGATTAGCCAAAGATTTTATCAGGGTCAATGTTGAACTGAACCGGTCCAACCCCAATTATATCCGTCCCCTCGATAAGGATGTGGATGAAGTATTCAATCCTGAAAAGAATAAAACCTTCCGCCATGGCCAATGTATCCGCTGGGTACTGTTTGCACCCGACGGGAAAGGCATAGGCCGTATTGCCGCTTTTACCAATAAGAAATATAAAAACAAAGGCGATGAATTCCCCGTAGGCGGTATTGGCTTTTTCGACTGCATCAATGACCAGTCGGCCGCCGACATGCTGTTCGATGTTGCCAGGCACTGGCTTATGCAGCGAGGGGTTGACGCTATGGATGGCCCTATCAACTTCGGGGAGCGCGACCGCTGGTGGGGGCTGGTAACGGAAGGTTTTCAGGAACCACTGTACTGCATGAATTATAACCCGCCCTATTATCGCGAGCTGTTTGAGCACTACGGGTTCCGGCCGTTCTTTAACCAGATCTGTATTGGAATAGACCCCAAAAAGAAGCTCAGTGAGAAACTGCACGAGCGGCACGCCATTTACGCCAATTCCGAATACCGGTGCATTCCCATCGATAAAAAGAAACTGGAAAAATTCGCCGCCGACTTTTCCTACGTATATAATAAAGCCTGGGCCGGCCACGGCGGATTAAAAGAATTGAAGAAAGACCAGGTAATGCTGATGTTCAAAAAAATGAAGCCGGTGATGGATGAGCGCATCATCTGGTTCACTTATCATAAGGAGCAGCCCATTGCCATGTTCATCAACCTTCCCGACCTGAACCAGTGGTTCAAATACCTCGATGGAAAATTCAGCCTGTATCATAAACTGAAATTCCTGTGGATCAAAAAGACCAAACCCTGTAAAAAATGTACGGGACTGGTTTTTGGCATCGTGCCCGAATACCAGGGCAAGGGATTGGATGCCTATATGATCGTTGAAAGCGGCAAGGTGATACAATGGCAAACGCCGTATACAGAATATGAAATGCAATGGATCGGCGATTTCAATCCCAAAATGCTGAATGTTGCCGCCAGCCTTGGCGATACCTTTCAGAGCCGGGTGCTCACCACCTACCGGTATTTGTTCGACAGGACGAGGGAGTTTAAACGGCATCCGATGGTGAGTTGAATAACGAATGTCAAATGTCGAAGTAAATACAGCCTTCAACATTCGATATTCAAAATTCATTATTGGTTATTCCTCAAGGCCCATGCTACCGTTTCTTTAATTCCTTCTTCATACGACGTAGGAGTAAATCCAAATGCTTTATTGAATTTTTCGGAACTGAACAGGTATGGATATTCGTTCTGATAATTCATTTCCTTTAGTTCTTTCATGGTAACGTTGAACAGAGCGGCCAGCGATAACATCCAGTTGGGAATAACAGTTACCCCATCAGGTTTTTGCATGAACGCGGCTGCCTGTTGTACAAAACGGCGACCCGTTATCAGTTCACTGGCGGTTGGCAAATGCCAGGTTTCACCAAACGCTTCGGGTTTATTTGCCAACAGGTACAATGCTTTTGCAGCATCGGGCACATAGGTAATGGAATGCGGCTGATCGGCGCTGCCCAGCCATTGACTCTTTTTTCCTTTCAACAGGTTTTGGATCACCAGCAGGTTGGGAACACTTGTTTTAAAACCAACCGGTCCGTAAAAATCGGCACTGCGTGCTATCATGGCCTGCAGGTTACCTGCCCTGGTTTCCTGTAATAACTGACCGGCAATACCTGCCCGCACCTCTCCTTTTTTACTGCAGGGGTTGAAGGGTGTTTCTTCCGTCATCCAGCCATTTACTTTCCCGTACATGTATACGTTATCGAAGAAGATCAGTTTCGCCCCTGTTTCCTTACAGGCATTGATCACGTTGGTCATGATCACGGGCCATTGCGTCCGCCATACGCGGATATCGTACGGCAGCCCGATCAATAAATAAACTACCGATGATCCTTTGATGGCCTGTAATGTTTGTTGATAATTGGTAGCGTCTGCCGCTACGGATTCAACACCATCAATTTGTTTTACGGTGCGGGATACCAGCCGCACTTTTTCTTTATTATTTAATAATACGGGTAATAACTGGTCCGATACAGCGCCGCCGGCGCCGAAGATGGTATGGATGTTCATAGTATAATATTTTTAATACTCAATTGTATGTTTTGTTATTTTAGTAAGCGTCTGGCTGGCGTGAATCGTGAAACGGCAAACGGCAAACCTGAAATGACTCGCGGGCTTCGTAAATACTTTACTTTCTTGCGCCGCTCAAATGTTCGCCTTTTCACCTTTGTGCCTTTGTGACTCGTTGCCTTTATGCCTTCCCCCTTTATTGAGTAACTTTCGGCGCAAGCAGTTTATACAACACCGGCGTCACGATCCGGGTCAATAAAGTAGAACTGATCAGTCCCCCAATGATCACCAGTGCAAGTGGTGAATACAGCGGGTTGTTTTCAATTACCAGCGGCAGCAGGCCACCGATTGCAGTTAATGTGGTTAGAATAATGGGCACAAATCGCGTTTCGCCGGCTTCCTGTATGGCTTTATCGAGACTCATTCCCTGCTTGCGCAGTTGATCGGTATAATCAACCAGCAATATAGAGTTTTTTACTTCAATGCCAATTAACGCAATCAAACCAATTACCGCAACAAACGAGAATGTATTGCCTGTAGCCAGTAACATCAGCACCGCGCCAATGATGCCCAGTGGTATTACGGAAAGTACAATGAGCGTTCCGCGGAAAGTTTTAAACTCGAGGATCAGCGTACCAAGGATACCGAAGATGGTAATGAGCACAATAGTACCCAACCCGCCAAAACTTTCCTTACTGGCTTCCACCTCGCCTGCAGCTACATAATGGCTGTTGGCCGGGAATTGCATGGTATCGAGCTGTTTTATAATACTGCCGGTGAGTTTGCCGGTATTATAACCGCTTTGCACAAAGGCCGTGGTTACGGTATACCTGTCTTTCTCATAGTGTTTAATGGTAACCGGCGAAGTTTCGAAACGAATATCGGCCAGTTGGTTCAGCGGAATGGAAGCGCCGGTAACGCTGGTAACATACACTTTACTGAATGCCTCAAAGGTTTGTCTTTCTTCCCCGCCTGCCGGCCGGGGCAGCGTAACTGTAATATTATATTCATCGCCATTCTCTTTTCTGAACGTGCCTATGTTCAGTCCCGCTACCGACATGCGAATGGTGCGGTCGATCTCATTCACCGGCACACCCAGCAAACCGGCTTTTTCTTTATTCACTTTTACGCGCAGGTCGGTTTTCAATGTGGTGAGCTCGTTGTTCACATAGATGGTTCCGGGCGTTTTCTTCAACAGGGCTTCTACCCTGAAAGCCAGGCTGCGCAACGTATCCAGGTCTTCGCTGAACAACCTGATGGCGATGGGCGCTTCTACCGGCGGCCCCTGTTCAAAATCTTTTACCTCTATTTTGGCATTGGGATAGTTTCTGAACTTCGCCCGCAGTTGATCGATCAGTTTTCTTTTTTCCGCCGGCGGCGTTTCTTTCAACTGTACAAACAATTGAGCGTAGTTGCTCACTTCATTTTGCGGCACCACATTGTAATAAATGCGCGGATTACCCCGGCCTACGTTGGTAGCATAATTCTTCAGATCGGGAAGATCACTGATCTCTTTCTCTACATAACGCGCCACCTGGTTGGTCGACTGCAGGCTTGTACCTAACGGCGTTTCAATATTTATAAGGAACATCGGTTTTTCTGAAGCGGGGAATACACTAAAGCCTACTACCGGCACCAGGGCCAGCGAACCAGCAAAGATGGCCAGTGCTACCAGCAGGGTGGCAACGGGGCGGGCAATGGCCACATTCAGTAACCGGCGATACGATCCGCCGATGAACTTTTTCAACCCACGTAAAAAGAAATTGCCTTCGGGATTTTCATGATTGCTTAAAATACGGCTCGAAAGGAAAGGAACAATTGTAAGGGATACAAACAACGACGCCAGTACGGTGGTTACCACCGCTGCCGGTAAACTGCGGATAAAATCGCCGGCGCCTTCGGGCAAAAACATCAGCGGCAAAAAGGCAAAGATCAACGTAACCGTACAACCTATTACCGCCAGGCCAATTTGTTTGGTAGCCTCCATGGCTGCTTCGCGGCGGCCGTAGCCCATGCGTAAATACCGTTCAATATTTTCTACCACAACAATGCTATCGTCAACCAGCAAACCCAGGGCTACCACCATACCTACTATACTCAACTGGTTAATGGTAATGCCAAACATATCAAGCAGAAATAAACCAATAGCGAGCGATAAAGGAATTGACACCATTACCACAATAGATGCACGCAGGCCCAGTGGCAGCAACGTCAACAACACGAGGAAGATCGCAATGGCGAAGTCGCGGGTAAACCCGCTCAGCCTGGTTCGAACACTGTGCGCATTGTCGAAACTCTGCTCGTACGTTATGCTTTTGGGCAGTTCTTTTTTAAACTGTTCGAGTATTGGTTTTACCTCTTTTTCTACGGCAAAAATATTGGTGCCCATTTTACGGCTGGCGGTTACAAACACGCCGCGTTTACCGTTCAGCCTGGCTATATAGGTTTGTTCTTCATAATTAAAATTCACTTCGGCTATGTCCTTTACATATACCAGCTTTCCATTGGCATTGCTTACGATGGTGTTCTTTATTTCTTCGATGTTCTTATAATTACCGCTGGTTTTTATATTGAACTTCTTCTCCCCCATTTCAATACTGCCGCCGGGAATATTTACATTCTCGCTTTGAATAGCGCCCAGCACTTTATTTAATGGAATGCCATATTGCGCCAGCTTTTCCAACTGCAGCGATACGCGCACCTGTTGCTGGGGAAAGGCCCAGTTATCGACATTCTTTAAGGTCTTTACTTTCTCAAGCCGCTCCTTCAGCTTTTTGCTCCACTCTTCAAGGTCTTTGTAGGGTGTGGTTTCGCTTAGCAGGCCTATTTGAATAATATTTACATCGGAAGGGTTGAACTTTTGAATATTGATATCGAAAATATCGGGCGGCAGCTCATTCTTCAATGCATCCATTTCGCGCACTACATCCTGGTACTTTTTATCGGGATCGCTTTCGTATTTGAATTCTATCTGAATTACGGCCAGCCCGTCATCCATGCGGCTGATAACGCGTTTGATGTCATCGAGCTCGTTCATTCGTTTCTCAATGGGATCAACCACCAGTTCTTCCATGTCTTTCGGACTGGTTCCGGGGTATATTACCACAACGCTGAAATTCGGCGCTGCAAAATCGGGATCTTCCCCGCGGGGCATATTCAGCAGCGAGTTTACCCCTATAGCGATCAGCATCACAAACACAATGAGTGTGAACTGATAATTTTTTACTGAAAAGTCAGTTATCTTCATAACAGCCTGATTTGAATTTGTAACGTTTCTTTTTATTGTGCGAATGACGGGAAGATGAATTGATACCTCTTGCCGACCTGCGTATACCATTGCGACAATACCGTCAGCAGTTCATCGCCGATTGAATTATTTACTTTCATGACTTTATTATTTTATCACTTTTACATTTGACTTATCGGTGAGATAACCCACTCCTTTGGTCACCACTTCGCGGGCGTTATCCAGTCCGCTCACAATGGCGGCTTTATTATATTCAAGAAATGCTATAGTGACCTTATTTTTTGTGACCGTTTTTCCATCGGCATTCAACGTATATACATACCCTGTTTTGTCGCTGGCTTCGGTAAGCGCTTCCACCGGTATCATGGTTACAGTTTGTTCGGCGGCAGGTTGTAAGCGTACGGTAGCGAACAGGCCGGCGGCAAAGCGGGCACCGCCGGGTAATACTTTTACTTCCACTTCGTAAGTACCGCTGCTGAGATCTGCACCCTGCGCTATTTCAGTTATAATACCGGAAAATGTTTTGTTGGGGTAGGCGTCGATCTCCACAGACGCCTTATCGCCTTTTTTCAGCACGGCCCAGTCTTTATCAGATACGCCAAAGCGGATCACCCAATCATTACCGGCCGTGCCATTCAACATAAACACGGGCGTACCCGCACCGGCCATTTCACCTTCATTCATCAGTTTTTTGAGAATGATACCGCTTTCGGCAGCGCGTATTTGCGCATACTGCTGGTTGAAGCGGGCAATGCGAAGGCTTTCTTCCGCCACCTGTAACTGCGTGTTGGCATTCTGCAACTGCTCAAGCGTAGCTACGGTATCGTTATACAGGCGTTGCGCGCGGTTAGCGTCGCGCCGGCCCTTTTCAACACCCTGCGCGGCCTGCTGCACCTGGGCATTGATCTCGGTGAGATCGAGTGTAGCCAGCAATTGCCCTTTCACTACATGATCGCCTTCCTTTACATAGATCCTTGAAATAATACCCCCGATCTTGAACGATAACCGCGCTTCAGCTGTGGAGGCCATAGAGCCGCTATATTTTAATATGGGCGCGTATTGAGTAGTAGTAACAGGTTGCAGCTTTATGGCAATGGCATCATCGATGGTGATAGCGGCCTGCGAATCGCCATTACAGGCGGTGAATATAACAGTAGTTGCTGCGAACAGTAAAAAGGTTAGGGGGAATAATATGCGTTTCATCTTTTAATGATTTTATTGTTGATGAGCAGGATGGAGTTGCCGATTTTGGGTTTTTCAATCGTGAATCGTGAATCGTGAATGGCCTCGCGAAATTTGAAACGGCAAACGTGAATGGCCTCGCGAAATTTGGGATTTATTTACGTCCTTGCGCCGCCCGAATTTCGAGCCGATTGCCGATTGCCGAATTAAAATTTATACGACGCAGTGACCCGTTCCAACTCGGCTGCGCGGGTGAGCACGGCCAGCTGCGCCAGCGAATAATTCAATTGGGCATTCGTCAACTGCGTGCGTGCATCTATGAGCTCTATCTGCAAAGCCTGTCCTTCGCGAAAACGTCTTTCGGCAAACCGGTAGGTTTCCTGCGCGCTTTGCACTTCATCAACCCTTGCCTGCAGGGTTTGTACTGCCGAGCGGTAATTATTGGTTGAGGTGCGCACCTGTAATGTCAATTGCTGTTCAACATCTTTGTATTGGGTATTCAGCGCATCGAGGTCAAGTTGCGATTGCTGTATCTTGTATTTATTATCATTCGCCCTGAACAGGTCCCATTTGAACTGCAATCCGCCCAACTGGTAAAACTGATCGCCGTTGAAGCGAAAGCCAAAGCCCTGGAAACCGATATTGTAAAAAGCGTTGAGTTTTGGAATAAGATAAGAACGGTTCATTTTTATGCTGGTGCCAACCACCTTTTGGGCGCTCTGCAGCTTCACCAGTTCTTCACGCCCCAGGGGAGAAGGCGCCTCTGCTATTGCGGAAGTTGTTGTATTGATTCTTTCCAAAAGAGTGGAGTCGATCGTAATGGGCGCCTCGAGATTTTGGTTCAGTAAACAATTGAAATAAGCGGCGGCGTTCTGTTGCTGATTAGCAGCTTCAATAGCCGATGCCTTTACCTGGCTTACCTGTGCTTTTGCCCGCATTACCGATTCTTTGGTGGCCTGCCCGTTCTGCACCAGCTTTTCGCTAACCCGCAGGTTTTCACCTGCAAGCAGCAGCGCATTATTGTATATATCAACCGCCTTACCGGCCTGCAGGTATTGATAATACGCTTCTTTGATGTTCTTTACCAGTTCGCGTTTATAGATATCGATCTCGGCCTGCTGTGTATTGATGAGCTCTTTTTTAATTGCCCTGTTATAATACAGATCTGTATTTATAACAGGCATCACTACTTCTACCCTTGTGTCGTGAAAGTCGTTTGGCAGGAACTGGATCGACTGATTGCTTACCTGCGGAAATTTGCTTTGCCCGGTCAACTGGTTAAGCGTTGAGTATACATTATTCAACAGGTCGCCAATGGGAATATCCTGCGTTCTGCCGCCTGAGGCCAGGGTATATTGTGCATTCAAACTGGCCTGCGGGTAAAACAATGCTTTCGCCCGTTTAAGATCGAGCCCGGCCTTTTGCCGGTCGAATGTTTTCTGATGCAGGGCCAGGTTACTTTCCAACCCTTTCTTTACATAAGCATCCAGGGTAGTTTGTGCAGCGGCCGAACAGGCAAAAAGCACCCCTGCAACCCCGATAGCTACCGGGACTGAAAGACTTTGTTTCATAAGTCAATCCGTTTATTTTATATTGTAAATATTATTAACAGTGTTAAGTAATGGTTCAAAAAAAACCGTCAGGTTTTATTTCCTGATGCATCCAATACATTCAGGTACCAGGTCAATCCTTTATTCATTAATACAGCGGCTTCCTGATCGCCGGTGACCACTTTATCGAAACGGTTACGTATTGCCAGGGATACCATGCCATGCACCAGGCTCCACGTAGTTATTGCCATGGCATCTATATCGCCTTTGATGATCAGGTTCTTATCCATACATTCCTGAAGCGTTTCCTTTAGCCTGCCCAGGGCCTGGTCGCCGCTTTTCCATTCACAATTCTCCATTCCCTGCAATGCTTCCATAGGGGCCTGTAATATGAACATCAGGTCGTAGAAGGCCGGATTCTCAAGCCCGAACCTGAGATAGTATTCCCCCATTTTGTGCAGACGAACGAGCGGGTTTTTTATTGTCCACAGGTCGGTGGTATATTCAGCCATTTTTTGAAAGCCCATTTCATGCAGGTTGTACAGGATCTCGTTCTTATCTTTAAAATAGAGGTAAACCGTTGTGGGACTATATTCTATAAGATCTGCGATCTTTCGCATCGAAACATTTTCGAACCCCTGTTCCATGAACAGTTTCATAGAAGCATCCAGTATTGCTTTTCTGATCTCCAGCTTTTGCTTTTCTTTCCTTTCCGGTATGCCCATATTATTTAATTAACGACACAAATATACTTAACACCGTTAAGTTTCCAAACAAAGCTTCGACTTTTTTGTGGGAATTTTTCAAGCGGGTTAGTTCATAACGGTTCCTGAAACCATTAATAAGGGCGTTTACAGGCCTTTACCACCTTTCATCTTAGGGTATTCTTAGGGTAGTCTCAGGGTTATCTTTGGTTTTAAACCCTAAGAAAACCCCAGGATGACCCCAGGATGACCCTAAGATGACCCCAGGATGAAAGGTTGATAAGAGGTGTAAGATGCGGGGGTTAAAAAGGGTTGAGTGTGGGCAGGTCGAATGACGGTGGGTGGCGTTGGAAGTGAACCGTTTTAGATGGCCGGCCGGAAGGCAGCATCCCGTAAAAACTGGCAAACTGACAGGAGGCAAAACCATTGTTTCAGGAAGGGAGCCCCATTGCAACTATCATAAAATCAACAAAATAACATATGCACATATCATTATCACATTAGCTCATCAGCAAATCAGTACATTGACTTACATTTGCTCATATCATGGATAAATTCATTGTTTCAGCCCGTAAATACCGTCCGCAAACCTTTGATACGGTTGTTGGACAAGCTCATATTACCACCACCCTGCAGAATGCCATAAAGAACCGGCAGCTGGCGCATGCCTTCCTGTTCTGCGGTCCGCGCGGAGTTGGTAAAACAACCTGTGCCCGTATTCTGGCCAAAACCATCAATTGCGAAAAACCTACGGCAGAAGGCGAAGCCTGCAATGAGTGCAACAGCTGCGTAGCCTTCAATGAAGGCACTTCGCTGAATATTCATGAGCTCGATGCTGCCAGTAACAACTCGGTAGATGATATCCGTTCCCTGGTTGAGCAGGTTCGCTTCGCTCCCCAGGCCGGGAAATATAAAGTATATATCATTGACGAGGTACACATGCTCAGTTCCTCGGCTTTCAACGCTTTTTTGAAAACGCTGGAAGAACCGCCTTCCTATGCCATCTTTATTTTGGCCACTACGGAAAAACACAAGATCCTGCCTACCATCCTCAGCCGATGCCAGATCTTCGATTTCAAACGCATCACCGGCAACGATACGGTAGACCACCTGCAGAACATTTGTAAAAAAGAAGAAATAGATGCTGAAAAAGCCGCCTTACAGGTAATCGCCCGCAAGAGCGAAGGCTGTATGCGCGATGCCCTCAGTATCCTCGATAAAATAGTAAGTTTTACCAGCGGTACGGTTACTTACCAGAACACGCTGGAACATTTGAACATTCTCGATGCCGACTACTATTTCAAACTGCTCGACTGTATGCAGCAGCAGGACCTTGCCGGCGCCATGTTACTGTATGACGATATAGACCGTAAAGGTTTTGAGGGCGACCTGGTATTGAACGGCTTTGCTGAATTCATTCGCAACCTGCTGGTATGTAAAGATGAAAAAGTAGCCGGCCTGCTCGAAGTGGTTGAAAGCTTTAAAGACAAATACATTGCTACCGGAAAGAATACGCCGGTGGCCTACCTCATAAGCGCTTTGAATATCCTGAATGAAGCAGAGATCAATTTCAAAGGTGCACGCAATAAAAGATTACATACCGAACTGGCCATCATAAAGCTAACCTATCTGCAACAGGCGCTTGAACTAACAGCATCCGGCGACGGTGCAGGTAAAAAAAAACTAGTTGAAGGAGCTTCTTCGGTAGCGTTCCGCAAGCTGGCCTTTGTTGAAGATAAAGGTAAGAAAGCTGAAAGCACCCCGCAACCCCAACAACGGCAGGAAGCGGTGGCCCGGCAACAGCAACCTGTAAACAGCAAGCCCGAAACACCGGTTCAACAACCGAAACCGGTTTATAACCAGCCTGACACGGAAGCGAGGCTCATCATTGAAGAACCGGCCATGGGTTATTTAAGCCCGGAGGAAGAAGAGTTGAATTACATCAACTCCATGCATAACATGCCGGCCGAAAATACGCAACCGGCGAATACGCAACAGGGAGCTAACAAAACCGGCGCGGGGCCTAAACTGGGAACGCTTGAATCTATAAGGCAAAAGTTTGCCAACAAAACAGCAGGCGCCACCAACCCGGCCATTCCGCTTACGCTTGAAAAACTGCAGCAGGACTGGGCTAACTTCTCTCAACTCCTGAAAGATAACAAGAACCCGGCCGCCCAGTCGTTCGATATGGCAAGGCTGACCATCACTTCGGCAAATTCGTTCGAGATCATTACCAATAATAATCTCGAGCAGAAGTTCATTGAGGGAGAAAGACGCGAACTGTCGGAGTACATTCAAACGAAATTCAACAACCGCACCATACTTTTCACTATTGTAGTTACCGATAACCCGGTAGCTTTTACACCGGTTGAAAAGCCGCTCTCAACCAAAGAGCAGTATGTAAAAATTATAGAGCAATACCCGCTGGTGAATGAATTAAGAGCAAAACTGAAACTGGGATTTGATTAAACCGGGTGCCCGGTGCCGGTTCCCTGGTATCTGGGCAAAAGTTTGAGGAACCCGCCTGTTGGCTCCACATTATAAGGTCGTTAAAAAAAGCGGTTTATTTTGAATAATTCAAAATGGCGGAGGCTTTTAATGTCCAAAAATGAAATAAATGAGAGATCGGCAGGCTCAGGTTTCCGGGTTCCGACTGGCGGGAAAATCACTGTAATGAAAGGCTTTTCCGGCAATTTGACTGGACGCCTGCAACCTGCTGCCGATTCCTGAAATTCAACAGGGGCAACAAATTCAGCCAACCGGAAAGGCGCAACTGGTAAACTGGCAACCTTTCAGTTTTCCAATTGCTCATTTTGCTGTAATTTCGACCACTCAAATTGAAAAAATCAGAATATCAAATAAGAATTTATGGCTGAAGTGATTTTAATGCCCCGCCTGAGCGATACCATGACAGAAGGCGTGATAGCGGCCTGGCATAAAAAGGTAGGCGACAAAGTAAAGAAAGGCGACTTACTGGCTGAGGTAGAGACCGACAAGGCTACCATGGAACTGGAAAGTTATAAAGATGGCACCCTGCTTCACATTGGTACTGAAAAAGGGGGAAAATTACAGGTAAATGATCTGCTGGCTATCATTGGTAACGCTGGTGAAGACATCAGTTCACTGCTTGGTGGTGGTGGACAAAAAGCCGCTGCTGCCGCCGCTCCTGAAAAATCAGCTGCCGAACCAGCCAAAACAGCAACCAAAACCGAAGCAAAACCCACCGGTGAATCACTTGACCTGGCCAACATGCAGGAAGTTATCCTCATGCCGCGCCTGAGCGATACCATGACGGAAGGCGTTATTGCCGCATGGCACAAGAAAGTAGGCGATGCCGTGAAAAAAGGCGACCTGCTGGCCGATGTGGAAACAGACAAGGCTACCATGGAGCTGGAAAGCTATAAAGAAGGTAAATTATTATATATAGGCGCGCAAAAAGGTGATAAAGTTCCGGTGAACGCCCTGTTGTGCATCATTGGCGATGAAAAGAAAGTTGATGTAGAAAAGATCGTTGCTGCCGCCAAAGGTGGTGTTGCCACCGGTGGCCCTGCAAAGGCCCAGCCTGAAGCTGCTGCCCAAACCACGCAGGCAAGCACGCAAACTGAAACAGCCGCACCCGCTGCCAATACCGGTAACGGCCGTGTAGTTGCTTCTCCCCTCGCTAAAAAATTAGCTTCTGAAAAAGGTATCGATATCAACAAAGTGTCCGGTTCCGGCGACGGTGGCCGTATCATTAAAAGAGATATCGACAATTATACGCCTGCTGCAGAAGGTGGCCAACAGGCTGCTGCTGCTGCTGCAACTGCCCAACCAGGTAAAACAGCGCCAGCCGTTGCCGGTCAGGTAAGCTTTGACGAGGTTCCTGTATCGCAAATGCGTAAGGTAATTGCCAAGCGCCTTTCTGAAAGCAAATTCACTGCTCCGGAGTTCTACCTCACCATGGAGATCAATATGGATAAAGCAGTTGAAAGCAGAACCAGGATCAATGAAGTTGCTCCGGTTAAGATCTCGTTCAACGATATGGTGCTGAAAGCCTGCGCTATTGCCCTGAAACAGCATCCGAAAGTAAACAGCAGCTGGTTAGGCGACAAGATCCGCGTTAACCATCATGTGAACATCGGCGTGGCTGTAGCGGTTGAAGAAGGTTTGCTGGTGCCTGTTGTGCGTTTTGCCGATCTGAAATCATTATCACAAATCGGTACTGAAGTAAAAGAGTTCGCGAAAAAAGCAAAAGATAAAAAACTGCAGCCAAGCGACTGGGAAGGCAGCACCTTCACCATCAGCAACCTGGGTATGTTTGGCATTGAAGAGTTCACCGCCATCATTAACCCGCCTGATTCATGTATCCTGGCTGTAGGGGCTATTAACCAGGTTCCTGTCGTTAAGAATGGCCAGATAGTAGTAGGTAATGTTATGAAGGTTACCTTAACCTGCGACCACCGCGTGGTTGACGGCGCTACCGGAGCTGCGTTCCTGCAAACACTGCAGAACCTGCTCGAAGAGCCGCTGAGAATGCTGGTGTAAGTAAAATGTAAGTAATTCATATAAATGGGCCTCACTGTTGAAGTGAGGCCTTTTTCGTTGTAAGAAACTTCTTTCAGCCAATCCCTAATACCCAGTTCCCTTTTTTCCAACTCACCATTCAGCTTTGACCATTCACCATTACTTCACTTCCAGCAACGCCACCTTGCCATCCATGGTTGACGCCACCACATGTTTTTTGTCGATCACCCGAACAGTGTTCACCATGGAGTTATCGATCTTATATTCCCAGTTGATCTTTTGCGTAGCCGGATCAATGGCATACACCACGCCATTACGCGTTCCGAAAAATACCTGTCCACTCTTCTCTATCAGCATGGAAGGCACATGCTCATAACCAAAACCGGCATGCATTACCCAGGCCGGGCGCTGGGCCGTACGGCTGGTTGCATACGCCACAACGGTGTCCTGCATTGTTTTTCCATATACATATTTTCCATCTTCCGAAATACCAATCGATTCGCGCACCCGCGTTTCACTGTTCTGCCATAAGGTAGCACCGGTTACCGCATCGATGGCGTACAAGGTGCGGTTGGGACAAACCACATACACCACGCTGTCGTGCGCAACCGGAATACAGGAAGCGGGCGAGAAGTTGATTACCGAAAAACCGGGGTTCCATTGCCAGGCCAGTTGCCCGTTGTTCCTGTTAACCGCATACAAATGTTTATCCCAGGCGCCAAAGATCACCATATTGCCATAGATCAGCGGGGTGCTCACCACGGGCCCCTGCAAAGCGGCAAACTTCCAGTATGCATTCCCGTTCTTCAGGTTCAATGCCATAAAATTATGATCGCTGCCGCCGATGAAAACAGTATCGCCCACAATAGCGGGAGAACCCAGTACCGATGCAGCGGTTTTTGTTTTCCAAACCAGTTTTCCGGTATATATATTAAGGCAATACACATGGCCATCGCCGGAACCCAGCACTACTTTACCAGCCTTTACCGCGGGGGAAGAAAAGATAGCGCCACTGGTTTTATAGGTCCATTTCTTTTTTCCATCGGGCTGCGACACCGCAGTAACCAGGCCATTCTGATTACCGAAGATCACGAGGTTATTTACAACAGCCGGGGTTGAGATCACATTGGCATCGGAGGAAAATATCCATTTCGGTTTTACCTGCGGGTATTGTTTATTGACAGCATAGGAAGGCCGCTTATATTTTTTAGGAAAATCGCGCTTATTCAAATCAATTTTTGCCCAGGAAGGAAGCGGCTCACCACCCGGCCGGCGTTCGGTATAAACAATGGAATCGTTAAACACATCAACCAGGTTATACCCACCTGCCGGGGCTTTTGCCCGCAGGTTCGAGCGGCCCATTATGCCTGGAATAGTTTCAAAGTTGAGCACCCTGTTGGCATGGCCATGGCCACAGATGATCAGTTTTGTATTATACTTTACTAACCGGTCGGTGATCTCGTACCAGTTATCGACTCCATCATCAATGGGATAATGATTACAAAATATGACGGGCAGGTCGCGCGGCGTTTTAGCCAGTAAACTATCGAGCCATACAATAGCGCTGCGCGGGATATGGCCATCGCTCATTCTTACATATGGCCCTGAGGCGCAACCGATAAAACGGATGCCATTATAGTCAAATGAAAACTTATCGTAACCAAATGTACTGGTATAATGATCGCCGCCGCTTTCGCTCCAGCCCGTATCGTGGTTACCGGGAATGATATAGTATTTTACTTTCAGGCTGTCGAGGATCTCTTTGGCCTTTGCCAGTTGAGCGTCGGTGCCCAGTTCGGTAATATCGCCGGTAATGATCACGAAGGCCACATCGTTCAGCGTATTTATATCGTGCACCGTACGGCGCAGGTCTTCCTCGGCCGAACCGTTGGGCGAACCTATATGCGTATCACTGATATGTATAAACCGAAAAGACTTAATTTGAGCATGTAACACGCTCGTTGCCAGCAGCAACATTGAAATGATAAATATCCTTTTCATGGGCGCCAAATTAATATATCTTTAAAAAGGAATTACCAGCAGAAAACAGCAGGAACATTAAAAATTACAGTTACTGATTTTTCATAGTGTAGAACCAGGCGCGTTAAATAATGATAAACTCCATGAAAATTTCGCTCCGCTCATGTAATGTTTGCTTTCTCTTCCCTACCAATTATATATAACAGCACAAACAATAAAACAACCGGCATGCTGGTTTTTACATATCATTGAAAAAGATCACACCATACTGAAAAATTTACACCAAAACCTAAAGAACCCTTATGCTACTAAGCATTTCAACCTGGTGGGAGCATCTCGCTTCCTTTGAAAAGATCCTGTGGGGCATTGCAATTATCTTTTCCACCATTTACCTGGTCCAAAGCACGCTATCGCTCTCAGGCGGCGATGTTGACCATGCGGAAGGCGATGCAGATGCCGCTATCGATCATGACGATGGAATGGATTACCAGTTCTTCACCATCAAGAACATGATCGCCTTTTTCACCATGTTCGGCTGGGCGGGCCTTGCCGCCCATTATGGCGGAATGGGTAATATAGCCACTGTAGTGGTGGCCTTTGTAGCCGGTACTGCCATTGTGGTAATGACGGTGCTGGTATTGAATTATATGAGCCGCCTGCGGCACAGTGGCACCATGCAGTTGACCAATGCCATCAATTTAACAGGCACCACCTACCTCTTTATTCCCGCCAAACGCGGCGGCACCGGTAAAGTGCATATAAAAGTGCAGGGCAGCCTGCGCGAATTACCGGCCATAACCGATGATGAGGAGGAAATTGCTACAGGAAAACTCATCAGGGTAAAGAACATCATCAACGACAGTATTTTACTGGTAACGCTTGCCGAGAACAATCTTTCTTACAAAATATAAACTCCAATTTCAAACCCTTAAAATTAATGACGCTATGGATATGATCCTGATTGTGGTCGCCGGGGCCGTGTTGTTCTTTTTTATTCTCATTCTCTCCATGTTCCGCAGGTACAAGCGGTGTCCCAGCGACCGCGTACTGGTGGTATATGGTAAAGTAGGCCGTTCAAAAGATGGCACAGATGGTAACCTGAGCGCCAAATGTATACATGGGGGCGCCGCCTTCATCTGGCCTGTGATCCAGGACTACTCCTTCCTCGATCTTACCCCTATTTCCATCGAGGTGAACCTTACCAATGCGCTGAGCAAACAAAACATCCGGGTTGACGTGCCTTCGCGTTTTACCGTTGGTATTTCAACTGAGCAGGGAGTTATGCAAAATGCAGCGGAACGTTTGCTCGGTTTGCAACAGGCGCAGATCCACGATCTGGCAAAAGATATCATCCTGGGCCAAATGCGCCTGGTGGTTGCCATGATGGACATTGAAGAGATCAACAGCAACCGCGATAAATTCCTTGCCAATATCGCTTCTAACGTTGAGGCCGAGTTGAACAAGATCGGTTTGAAAATGATCAACGTGAACGTAACCGATATCAAAGATGAAAGCGGTTATATTGAAGCGCTGGGTAAAGAGGCATCGGCAAAAGCCATCAACGAAGCAAAGAAAAGCGTGGCCGAGCAGGATAGAATGGGTGAAATTGGTAAAGCCATCGCCGAAAGAGAACGCGACGTGAGCATGAAGCAAACCCAGAAAGAGCGCGACGTACAGATTGCCGAAACACAACGTGACCGCGACTCGATGATCGCCGTAGCGGAAAAAGATAAAGAGATCCTGATCGCCGCAGCCAAAAGAGATGAGCAGATCGGTAAAGTGGAAGCCGACAGGGATACCCGTATCAAATCGGCCGCGGCGAACTCAGTGGCCGTGCAGGGGGAAAACCTTGCCAGGATCCAGATCGCCGATTCGGAAGCTTCCAGAAGGGAAAAAGAAGCGGAAGCCCTGAAACGCGCTACTTCCGCTGAAAAAGTTCAGGCCGCCATGGCATTGGAGGAAGCCTACCTCGCCGAACAAAAAGCGGAAGCGGCCCGTGCCGACAGGGAAAGAGCTTCACAGAATGCCAACATTGTGGTAACGGCAGAAATACAAAAGCAAAAAGCCATCATCGAAGCGCAGGCCGAAGCAGAAAAGATCCGCGAAAAAGCAAAAGGTGAGGCCGACGCTATCTTCGCCAAACTGGAAGCGGAAGCAAGAGGTATGTATGAGATCCTTACCAAACAGGCCGAAGGTTTAGACAGGATCGTGAAAGCGGCCGGCAACAACCCGAAAGACGCCGTACTGTTACTTATAAGCGATAAACTGCCCGAACTGGTAAGAATGCAGACAGACGCCATCAAGAATATCAAGATCGACAAGGTAACGGTTTGGGAAAACGGACAGAACGATTCCGGCAAAAGCTCTACCGCCGGTTTCATTTCAGGAATGTACAAAGCAGTACCACCGTTAAAAGACATCTTCGATATGGCCGGTATGGACCTCCCCTCTTACCTGGGGCATAACAAGAAGACCGAAGAGCCTAAAACCACCGGCAACAGCGGCACCTTCGTTGTGGAAAGCGGTAGCGATAAAGAATAATTCAGTTATTCAAAATATTCTATCTTTAAAGAGTCCCGACTGCTGTCGGGGCTCTTTTTTATGCTTGCACCATCTACCACGCAATTACTCCGGTTCCATTTTTCTTTTTTCCTGTTACCTGTATACCTGTTTGCGCTCAGCCAGGTACCAGCCATCGACACTACACATGCCGTTTTGATATTTTTTATTCTGCATTTGCTGATATATCCCTCAAGCAACGGGTACAATTCGTATATGGACCGCGATGAAACACCCATCGGCGGCGTAGCTGCTCCCCTGCAACCCACAAAGCAGTTGTTTTACATAAGCCTGATAATGGACGTAGCGGCAATCGCCTTAAGCCTGTTCATCAGTTACTGGTTTACATTTTGCATAGCAGCTTATATAGCCGCATCGAGGGCATACAGTTACCGGGGCATAAGATTGAAGAAATACCCGGTAATTGGTTATCTCACCGTAATTATATATCAGGGGGCAGTAACATATTTTATGGTATATCACGGAAGCAGCATAAACAAAACACTGGCAGTACCGCCTGCCGGCATGCTGGCCGCCAGCCTGCTTATAGGCGGTTTTTACCCGCTTACGCAGATATACCAGCACGAAGCCGACAAAAAGGACGGCGTAACCACCATCAGCGCCTTATTAGGCTACCGGGGCACTTTTATTTTTACAGCCATCATTTATACACTGGCCATGAGTGTACTGGCCTGGTGGATCTTTTCAAATGGCGAACAAAAAAAGTTCTTCGCTTTAGCAACTATGATGCTTCCGATTCTCGTATATTTTTTCAGGTGGGCAGGGTTGGTGTGGAAAGATGTGCGAACCGCCGATTTCAACCATACGATGCGCATGAATTTACTGGCATCCATCTGTACGAATCTGGCTTTTATTATCTTATTAATCTGGAGGGCATTTGAGTAAAATTATCGCCATCGGAACAGCGGTGCCTTCATTCAGGCACCGGCAACAGGACATTCTGCAGTTCATGCAACTGATCTATTCGTATAGTGAAGCCGACAGGCGCCGGTTGCGTTTCCTGTACCACCAAAGCGCTATCGATACCCGTTATTCCGTTATTCCCGATTACAGCCGCCCCACTCCCGAATGGAAATTCTACCCCCACACCGAAAATCTGGAACCATTTCCTTCACTCGAACAACGCATGATCTGGTACCACAAATATGCGCCCCAGGTATCGGTGAATGCCATTCGTGACTGCCTCGATGGAAAATTATCTGAAACAGCCATCACGCACCTGATCACCGTAAGTTGCACAGGCATGAGCGCACCGGGCCTCGATCTGCAGTTGATGGAACTGCTCGATCTGCCCCGCCATACCGCCCGCACTTCCATCAACTTCATGGGTTGTTATGCCGGCATTCACGCCCTGAAAGCAGCCGACGCCATTTGCCAAACCGACAAACAGGCCAAAGTACTGATCGTTTGCACTGAACTGTGCACGTTACATTTTCAACGCGAGCCGTCGATCGACAATATTGCCTCCAGCCTGTTGTTTGCCGATGGCAGCGCCGCCGCCGTAATAACAGGTAACGACCACCCCGCAAACGGCCTTCACCTCGATGGATTTTATTCAGAAGTGATCCCTAAGGGAAAAAAAGATATGGCCTGGGAACTTTCCAGCTCGGGGTTCCTGATGACCCTTAGCAGTTACATTCCCGACCTGCTGGAAGAAGACTTCAGCCAGTTCACCGGCAGAGCGCTGGCCAGGGCAGGGTTAAGCCGGCAGGACATAACCCACTGGTGCATTCACCCCGGCGGAAAAAAAATACTCGAAGCCATTCATAAAACGTTATCATTGCACAATGGCGAGCTGCAGGCTTCGTGGGACGTACTGCAGCAATATGGCAACATGTCGTCGCCCACTATCCTCTTCGTATTGAAAAAGATGATGCCCTCACTCCTGCACAACCACACCAGGAAAGAACATATTTTCGGCGCCGCATTTGGTCCGGGCCTCACCTTGGAAACATTTACCGCATCAGCGAATTCCTAATGTTTTGTTATTGTGGATGGTAATGACGTAATATTTTGACCCCGCGGCAACGAAATAATAGCAGGGATACCTGCAGCCCGTTTCGCGGGTCAATCAGAAAATCATATATTACAATCGTGAATTTTCGTCACCGATCATACCAATCCGAATTGCTCGACCGCCCTGACATTCCATTTGAAGACATTCGACGGAATATGCAGGAACTGAACTTCATAAACACCTGGCTGGGCGGACACGCCATAACCCTCACCGGCGTGGAAGCGTTGGTGGAAAGGCTACAATCCGCGCCGGCGGCCGAAGTTTTGGCGAAGGTGGCTTCGACTGCTGAAGCTTCAGCGAAAGCAGTTACCATTTGTGAAATAGGTTGCGGCGGTGGCGATAACCTGGTGGCCATCCAAAAATGGTGCAAAAAGAAAAATATACCGGTTGCATTTATTGGCATCGATATCAATCCGCATTGTATTGATGTAGCATCGAAACGCGCGCTAACCAATATACAACTGATCCAAAGCGATTATAAAGACGCCCAACTTGAAAAACAACCGGATATTATATTCTCCTCGCTGTTTTGCCATCACTTTTCTGACCGGGAAATGGTGAAGCAGCTGCAATGGATGAAATCCAATGCCCGGCTCGGGTTCTTTATAAACGATCTGCACCGCCATAAAGTGGCCTATTATTCAATAAAGGTGCTAACGAAATTGTTCTCGAACAGCTACCTTGTAAAACACGACGCACCCTTATCCGTTGCCCGCGGATTTACCAAAGAAGAATGGTTACAGTTCTTCAACTTTGCCGGCATCAGCAATTTCTCAATAGAATGGAAATGGGCCTTTCGCTGGCTCGTTGTATACAGAAATGCAGATCCTGTAAATGTGAAACCGGAATAGCTCATCGCCTTTGGCGTTTTCAGGGGAAACAGACATATTTTTTAACCCGGCGTACTGAGCGCATTGAATAATTCTATTGTGAGCCTTCAACCCAAATATGATATTGCCATTGCAGGTGGTGGACTGGCCGGTTTGGCACTCGCCATTCAAAGTGCCCGTGCAGGCTATAGAACGGTATTGTTTGAAAGGGAAAAGTATCCCTTTCACAAAGTATGCGGCGAGTATATTAGCCTTGAAAGCTGGAATTTTTTGCAGGACCTCGGCCTCCCCCTCAGTGATATGCAACTGCCCATTATCAACCGCCTGCTTATTACAACCCCCGATGGCAATTATATAGAATCGCCCCTGCCGCTGGGCGGTTTCGGCATCAGCCGTTATACCATCGATCATTTACTCGCCAATATAGCGCGCCAGGAAGGAGTTACCCTGCTCGAAGACACCAAAGTAATGAACGTCGTTTATCGCAGCAATAGCTTTTTTGTATTTACCTCCAAAGGCGAAACAGAAGCAGGCGTGGTAGCCGGCGCCTATGGCAAACGCGGTAACCTCGATGTAAAATGGAAACGGCAGTTCACCAAAGTAAAACCCAATAAACTCAATCACTATATTGCCGTAAAGTACCACATTCGCACTCATCACCCGGCCGATCTGATCGCCCTCCACAATTTTGAAAATGGTTATTGTGGAATTTCCCAAATTGAGGAAAACAAATATTGCCTCTGCTACCTCACAACGGCAGCCAACCTGCGCAAATGCAGGAATGATATTAGCAGTATGGAAAGAGATATTCTTATGAAAAATCCATTCCTGGAAAAAATATTTTCCAACGCTGAGATGCTGTACGATGAACCATTGACCATTTCGAGGATCTCATTCAACAAGAAAACACAAATTGAAAACCATGTGCTGATGATTGGCGATACCGCCGGGCTTATTGCTCCGTTGTGCGGTAACGGCATGAGCATGGCGCTGCATAGCAGTAAGCTGGCGTTTGAAGAGATCAATTCGTTCCTGCAGGGACGGATCAACCGCTATGAAATGGAAATTCAGTACACCCAGCAATGGGAAAAATATTTTGGCCGGCGCCTGCAGGCCGGGCGATTGTTACAAAGCTTTTTTGGAAGCTCCATCCTGTCAAACGTACTCATAAAACTGGTAAAACCCTTTCCAAAGTTTGTAGCGTTCCTAATACAACAAACGCATGGAAAACCTTTTTAAAAAAGGAACCCGGTCTTTTTTTGCTTTATTGCTTTTACTGATCAACCTGCACGGTTACACGCAGAATTATTATGCCATCCAGGGCAGTAATTACGCAGGAGGCCTCGGTATTGGCAATAACCCCGCCTCTATTGTGAACACGCCCTGGAAATGGGATATCACCATTTTGGGCGCACAGGCAAAGCATGCAACAAACGGTGTAACCATTCATAATTATTCGCTTGTAAGTAACCCCGCCAATTCGCAATACAACATCGAAGAAGGCGATTACCGGCGCTTCGCTTATGCAGACTATAATATCAACCTGCTGAATACCCGGTTTGCCATCAACCGGCGGCAGGCGTTCGGTGTTGGAGTAAACCTGCGCGGCTATGCCCAGCTAAGTTCGGGCCCCATCAACTTTATCGACACGCTAAAAACAACCGGCGACTTCTTCGACCTCGGCAATTACAACCGGAAATTATACGGCGATCTTGTTCATAGCAGCTGGATAGAAGTGTTTGCCACCTGGGCACAAACCATCTGGGACCGCACCGACTCGCGCCTTAATGCCGGCATTACAGCAAAAATTTCCCGCGGCATTTCGGGCGCCTACACCCAGTTACTCAACGGTACCGTGGCGCAAACGGCCCATGGCAGCGACCTTAACTACACCATGCAGGATGCATTTGCCGAATATGCCTATTCTTCAAACTACGACAACTGGAAAGATGAAAAAACTACCGGCACCAACCTGCGTGATTTTATAAACGATTCGCGCGGCGGCCTTTCTTTCGATATGGGTGTTGAGTATATCATAAAACCCGGATTGATCTCTTCCGTTTTTGATGATGATGATTATTACGATTATAACTGGAAGATCGGCTTATCACTGCTTGATATCGGTTTCAATCAGTTCAAATTCGGGCAGCAAAGCCGGGTGCTGAGCGGCTTCCAGAATAATGTTACCGATACGGTGCTCGATGCGCAATTCACCGATATCAGCAACCTGCAGGAATTCAATAATGAACTCACGGGTATCGTTCGTAACATACAACAGCCCGGCGGGTTGTTCCGGGTAATTAATCCGGCAAGGGCGGTATTGAACGTCGATCATTTCATAACCGGGGCCTGGTATGTGAACGGCAATGTATCGGTAAATCTATCTTCACCGGGCAGCAACCAGTGGCGGCTAACCGAATTGAACATGCTAACGGTTACGCCGCGTTGGGAAACCCGGCGTTTTGGGTTTTATATGCCGGTGCATTTCAACACCAGGGAACAATTTTGGGTGGGTGGCGCTTTTAAAGCAGGCCCGCTGCTGTTAGGCATTCATAACTGGGCCAATTTATTTTCGAAAAACAAAATGCAGAACGGCGGCGCTTATCTCGCGCTGGTAATAAGACCGGGCAAAGGCAAATTAACTTCAGCACGAACCGATAAACGGCTCAACTGCCCAACGGTTGGCACTAAGTTTTCAAAGAACCGCCACGGTCAAAAGTTGAGTTGTCCGCCCCGGTGATCATTTTCAGCTTCCCAAACAGTTTTGTGGAATTGAGCCCTGTACTTTAAAGCCCCCTAAATGGCTCCCGGCTATTCAGTACCGGCAGAAATGTGAAATCGTATGTCCATCGTTTACCGCCCTTCGGAAAAGCAATATCTTTCAATTATTTTTGAAAATTCAAAAACAGCACTTATCTTTGAGTTGTAGGAAAAAAATATGAAACTCGAAGAAGCGCAACAGCAGTTTATTGCCTCGTGGGGGGCATTTGGTTCGCATTGGGGCATTAACCGCACCATGGCGCAAATTCACGCCCTGTTGATGATCAGTCCCGACCCGTTAAGCCAGGATGATGTTATGGAAAAGCTGGCCATCAGCCGGGGCAATGTGAATATGAATATCCGCGACCTGATCGACTGGGGGCTGGTAAACCGGGTTATTATTCCGGGCGAACGCAAGGAGTTCTTTTCGGCAGAAAAAGATATCTGGAAAGTGGCTACACAAATTGTAAAGGAGCGCAAAAAACGGGAGCTCGATCCCATGCTGCGGCTTTTCGATACGCTGGAGGAGGTGGAAGGCGATAAAAAAGATAAACATATAAAACAGTTCACCGAAACCGTTGGCAACATCAGGCGTTTCGGCCTGCAGGCCGACAAAATGCTTGAGCTGATGATCAAAGCCGATGAGAACTGGTTCCTCGGGAATTTGATGAAGATGTTTAGATAGATACAGTTTATAGTTTATTGTTTTTAGTTTATGGTTGCTGGCGCGCTTTGAGGGTGCCGAAATTTAACCACGCCTCGCTTTGTTGCGAATGCTAATGCTGTGTAAAACACCTAAAGGAGGCACCTGCGCACTATAGATCGCGAGGCAAGCGATTGAACAACCACAAACAACAAACCATAAACCACAAACTACTTACAACCGGAAACCCCGGTTTTTATTTGACCTTATACTTTCACTAATTTCTGAAAATATGGAAAACAACGACAAGATATTGGTCTATGATGATGCCTGTCCGCTTTGCGTGGCCTATACAGGCGTCTTTGTAAAAACAGGCCTGCTTACTGCCGAAGGCCGCAAACCCTTTTCCGATGCATCCCCTGAACTATTGCATAGCATCAACTGGCAACGCAGCAAAAATGAGATCCCTTTGTTCGACCCGGTTTCAAAAAAAGTATGGTACGGCATTGATGCATTGCTTGAAGTTCTTGGACAAAGATGTTCGCTTATAAAAACCATCGGCCGTTTTAAACCGGTAAACTGGTTCCTGCGCAAACTGTACAGTTTTATTTCCTACAACCGCAAAGTGATCGTTGCGGCCAAAACATCGCCGCAAAAGATCGATTGCTCGCCTTCGTTCAACCTGTTCTACCGCGTGTTGTTCATGCTTGTATTTCTGGCAGCCAATACGCTGATGATATTTCCCGTGCACCAGCACCTGTTATCAAAGATGCCCGGTTATTCGCTCTCTGTTGAACAACTGTTCCTGTTACATACTGGTATGGTAGCCATCAATTGCTTAGCGGCTTCATTCATGCCAAAACAAACGGCCATCGAATACCTTGGCCAGGTTAACATGCTTACGTTGGTTACCAATTTATTGCTTATCCCCCTGCTTATCACCGATGCTTACATGAACCTGCACAACTGGGTAAACTATCTGTACCTCGGTTTACTGACCCTGGTGATCTTCTCAGAATATTTCAGGCGTATGGATTATGCAAATATTATTAACAGCTACAAACCGGTGGTCACTATCAACCTCGCCTGTATTATTGGTTTATTCATATGCCTCTTTGTGCCTTTTAATCAATAATGCGATCAGTCAATCTTTAAACTGAACCTTTATGAAACATAAAAAAATCGTCATTGCCGGCGGATCGGGTTTTATTGCACAGGCCATGGCCAGGTATTTCGGGAAAGACAATCATGTCGTTCTGCTAACCCGCAAATCGGCAGGCAATCAAAATAATAATTACGGTCATGAGCTTATAAAAGCAGCCGACGGCTATAATATCACTTACTGGCGGTGGGATGCCCAACATGTAGAAAAACACTGGTTCAGGGAAATTGAGGGCGCCGATATGGTAATAAACATGGCCGGCAAATCGGTGAACTGCCGTTATACCGAAAAGAACAAACAGGAGCTTATCAGCAGCCGTACACAATCGACCCAAACGCTTGGCGAGGCCATCAGGCAAACTACGGTTCCACCAAAATTATGGATCAACGCTTCTTCAGCTACTATCTACCGCCATACTACCGATAAACCCAATGATGAATCAACCGGTGTCATTAGCGATGCGCGTGTTGATAATATCCCCTATACATTTATCGACCGCCTGCGTTTACAATACAGGAAATGGAAAACCGGGTTACGCGAAGGAAAGCACAGTACGCGGTATAAAGAACTGGACTACGACTTCGGTGTACGGTTAAGCAAACATTGCGAAAATTCCCTTTTCGAACAGCGCACGCCCTTTACCCGAAAAATAGCATTACGTATTGCCATCGCATTAGGACAGGGCGGTATTCTGGAACCTTATTACAACCTGTTAAAAAGTGGTTTTGGCGGCCATCAGGGTAACGGGCGCCAAATGTACAGCTGGCTGCATATAGAAGACCTTTGCCGCATTGTTGAATGGTGTTATGAACACAAAGACATGGAAGGCGTATACAATTGCAGTGCACCCAATGCGGTGACGAATGCTGATTTCATGAAAACGCTTCGCCAGCTAACCGGCTATAAATATGGCCTGCCTTCGCCCGCCTGGTTACTGGAAGCAGGTGCGGCATTCATTGGTACCGAAACTGAACTTCTGTTAAAAAGCCGGTGGGTTTACCCGGCCAGGTTATTACAATCAGGTTTTGTTTTCAGGTATAACGCACTGGAGCAAGCGCTACGAGAGATCATTCTTCATACCCCCGTAAAAAAAAATAATATCTTTCAGAAAAAGCTGGCAACCTGCTGATATAACGCCAGCGAATGGTATGCAGAACGCATAACGCCTGTTTTTGTTTACAGGGAAATGTTATAGTTTTGAAACACAACCATTTGAGTAAGCAGGTTGTTATATAGCATATGGAAAAAGGCAATAAAAAAACACTGGTTCTGGGGGCATCGGAAAATCCCTCACGTTATAGTTTTTTGGCTATTAACAGCTTACGCAGGCATCAGCATTCCGTTGAAGCCATAGGCCGCAAAAACGGTAAAGTACTGGATGTTGACATTACCACAGAGAAAAAACCACTCGAAACCGTCGATACGGTAACCCTTTATCTGAACCCATTTCATCAGAAAGAATACTACGATTATATACTATCGCTTCGCCCCAAACGCATTATATTTAATCCGGGTACGGAAAACCCTGAGTTGTATGACCTTGCAAAAAACAGTGGCATTCAACCGTTGGAAGCCTGCACATTAGTGATGTTAAGCACGGGGCAGTACTAGTAGTGTTTAGTAAATACACTTAGTAACATCCTTATTTTACACTCATAAACATTGATTATTACCCACCGGTAAAATAACCGAATATCATTTACGTTCTATCTTCGTATTGAATCGTAAGAACAACAGATTTAGTATTCCTAAGACCCATACCAACGTAATCCAGATCCGAACACTAAAACCCGTACATTATGAAAAACCTACATGCTGCAGGGCTCTTAGTGGTATGCATTTTTGCATTCCAGTCAATATCTGCCCAACAACAACCCGTAACCCAAAAGCCTTTTTTGCATAAGGCAACAAATCTCGCGCAGTTACCATCCAAACTGGAATGCAATATTCCGGCATTACAAAAGCTTTCTTCTTCCCGGATATCTGATAAAGTAGCACTGACCCTCGGCAATTTTGAATTTGCAGGAGAGTTGGTTGACAAGGTGCAACCCGAACAAGGTGTGCAAAGCATGAACATCCGTTCAACCAGTATACCTGGCGCGCTGTGCACCGTATCGGTAATTACCCAGGACGATAATACACAAAAACTGGTAGGCAGGATCATCAACCCGCAATCTGATGAAGTGCTGGTGCTAACGGAAGAAAACAACCGATATTTCTGGATAAAGAAGAATAAAGCGCATTTCCTCGTTCCATAACCGACCTGAAACCTATGATCGCATAACCTTTGAATCCGCCTGAACACTATTTAACTTAACCTCCAAATCATCCTTTGATCCATGAAAACCATTTTTTCCGTACTGTTTGCAATATCTATTGCGGCAGGGGCAAAAGCTCAGGTGCCTTTGTTAAACAGTTATCCATCGGCCAGAGCCACCATATTCCTGGACTTTGACGGACAATATGTAACAGGTTCCTCCTGGAACTGGAGCGGGCCAATAACCGCTCAACCTTCCGGCTTTTCAGCCGATGGCATTACCGAAATTTTCAACCGCGTATCTGAAGACTACCGCATTTTCAATTTAAATATCACTACCGACTCAACCGTATATGCTGCGGCACCAAAATTCCAGCGCATGCGGGTGATCATCACCCCCACGTACCAATGGTATGGCGGCGGCGTAGGTGGTGTAGCTTTCGTTGGCTCCTTTACCTGGGGCGACAATACACCCTGCTGGGTGTTCAGCGGCCTGCTGGCAAACAACCCCAAGTATGTTGCTGAAGCGGTTTCGCACGAAGCCGGCCACACATTGGGTTTACAACACCAAAGTTCCTACAATACTTCCTGCGGAAAAACAGAATACAACCCGGGCAATGGTACCGGTGAAACCAGTTGGGCTCCTATTATGGGAGTTGGTTACTACAGGAATCTCACCACCTGGCATTATGGTACCAATACCTATGGCTGTAGTTATTACCAGGACGACCTGGCTATCATTGCCGGTTCGCCCAATAATTTTGGCTACCGTACCGACGACATCGGTAACAGCCATACAACTGCTACTTCGGTTGGTTTCACCTCAACCGGCTTCAGCACAACCGGTTTAATTAATACCGGCACCGATAAAGATGTTTTCAAATTCACCATTTCATCAGAAACCTATGTTCACCTGAACGCCGTTCCGGAAAACGTAGGCACCAAAAGCACCAACAACTCAGGCGCCAACCTCGATATCAAAATGAGCCTGCTTAACCACAAAGGCGATACCATTGGGCAATACAACCCAATCGGTGCGGTAAATGCCGGTATCGACAGCAACCTGAGCAGTGGCACTTATTATGTGGTAGTGGAAGGAACAGCAAACGATCACCTGGTTAAAAACGAAAGTCTGGGATATTATTCCATCGAGGCTTCCCCGTTGACCGTATTACCAATACACCGTTTGGCATTGTCGGGCAGGGCAAGTGAAGGTACGCACAACCTGAACTGGTCGTATGAAGCAGATGAAACCGTTAAACATATAGAGATCCAAAACTCAAAAGACGGCGAACGCTTTGAAACCCTGGCACAGGTAAGTGCCGGTACAAGATCATTCACATGGAAACCGCTAAGTAATGCACCGTTCTATCGCGTACGGGTGGTAACAGCAAATGACGACAGATCGTATTACTCAAACATCATTACCATACGTGACCAGTATGACGATAAGGCTGCTGTAAGAATAATGAACACCATGGTAGTAAACTCAATTGTAATAAATACCGATAAAGAAGCCAGCTACCAGGTGCTCGATGGAACCGGCCGCCTGATACAACGCGGCAAACTGGTTTCAGGAACAAATAACATCGATATAACAAATGCACAAAAAGGCCTGGTACTCCTTCGTATTCAGGGCGAAACAGGCGTCAACACCTGGAAGTTAATAAAACAATAATAGCCATATGATTTGGTGAAAAACGGGTTTTTCGGTAAATTCGGAAAACCCGTTTCACTATGATGTTATGGAGAAAATTTAATGGCGACCCGATCGACCTGCCGATTATCGATGCCGTTGAACATGCTATCAAACGCGAAACCGAAAAGGGATACCACCTTAAAGTTTGCATTGGTACCGACAGTCAGGTAAAGGGTATTGAAACAGAATTTGCTACTGTAATTGTTTTCCTGCGTGAAGGTCATGGTGGATTTATGTTCATTCACAATGAGAAGACAAGGAAGCAATACAGTATCAAAGAAAGGATGCTGGTTGAGGTGGCCAAAAGCATCGAGATCGCTTATGATCTCTGCCACCTGTTCACTATGTATGATGTAGACATGGAAGTGCATGCGGATATCAACACCAATCCGCATTTCAAAAGCAATGACGCGTTAAAAGAAGCCATGGGTTACATACTGGGAATGGGCTTTGCCTTCAAAGCCAAACCCGAGGCCTTTGCCAGCAGCAGTTGCGCCAACAAAGTAGTCAATTAGAAACCCTCACGCTGTAAACGGAGGGTTTTTTAATTTTTGGTTGTGTTGTTTTCACGACCCGAGGATCTGTCGCCTTCAAACTCACCCACCGTTATTTCTAATAATTGATTTTATCTTCTCTGCCAGGAGATCGAACAGGTACAGTTTCATAATTTATATATCATGCTGGCGGGAATAAAAAACAAGTTATCCCTCGTTATTCCCGGCCTGTGCAGCTTCGTTATTACAGGCTTCAATAAACTGCAGCATTTTGTCACGCCCCATTTTTTTCTCAGCGCTTGTCACAAAATTCCGGGGCAGGAACTGCCAGGTTTTTCGCATGGCATCGAGGAAATCTTTTACATTTTTGGCCACTACGCGTTGCGTTTCTTTATCGGCCTTGGTAAATACCAGGCAAAACGGCACTTCCCATTCGCCCAGCTGGTTTACAAAATCAAGATCCAGTTGCTGGGGATTATGACGGCTGTCGATGAGTACAAAAATATTTATGAGGTTTTCGCGCTTGCGCAGGTAATTCTCGATCATTTTCTCCCATTGTTTGCGTTGGTTTTGCGAAACCTTGGCAAAGCCATACCCGGGCAGATCGACCAGGTACCAGGCATCTGGCTTACCGGCAGCAGTATTTCCGGCAAAACTTTTTATATCAAAATGATTTATCAATTGTGTTTTTCCGGGCGAACCGGAGGTTTTTGCCAGCTTATGGTTATCACACAGCATATTTATTAGGGATGATTTGCCCACATTACTGCGGCCTATAAAGGCATATTCGGGCCGGTCGGCCTTTGGGCATTTCGTATAATCGGGGCTGCTGATGAGGTAGGTGGCTGATTGAATGATCATAGTGCAAGATAGAATAGTTTATGGTTTGAGGTTTCCTGTTTATGGTTTCCCATTTCAAAATGCCCGATTTATTTTGGGCATCCTGAAAATCGGGCCGCCAACCATAAACTATAAACCAGAAACAATAAACTCCTAACTTTGCCGCCCCATGGCTAAGTATTCACACGATAAAATAGTGCCTTTCAGCGACTCGGAGCAGACAAAAAAGGAGCAGGTAGCGGCTATGTTCGATAAGATCGCCTTCCGTTACGACCTCCTGAACCGGTTTTTATCGGGCGGAATTGATGTTTCCTGGCGCAAACGGGCCATCAGCGAACTGAAGGAGATAAAACCCCGCCAGGTGCTCGACGTGGCCACCGGAACAGCTGACGTGGCCATTATGACATGGAAATACCTTCGCCCCGAAAAAATAATTGGCATAGATATTTCGGAAGGAATGCTCAATTTAGGGCGGCAGAAAATAGATAAATTATTGCTATCTAAGGATATAGAATTGTTAAAGGGAGATAGTGAGGCAATAAACTTTCCCGATGCAACGTTTGATGCCATTACCGTTGCCTTTGGCGTTCGGAACTTCGAAAACCTTGAAAAAGGGCTATCTGAGATGTTTCGGGTGCTAAAGCCTGGTGGTAAGGCAGTTATACTTGAATTTTCGAAACCCCGTAAAATGGGTTTTAAAAGTTTATACAATTTGTACATGAATATCATTGCGCCGCGTGCGGGGCAATGGCTTTCAAAAAACAAAGACGCGTATCAGTATTTAAATCAATCAGTAAAAGCATTTCCCGAAGGCGAAACATTTCTACATATTTTACAACAAGTTGGGTTTACAAATACATCACTAAAACGGCTGAGTTTAGGAATATGTACAATTTATTGCGGCAGAAAAAAAGCCAGTTAACAGGATGGGCAGTAGGGTTAATGCTATTGATCGCCTCACAACAGGTAAACGCTCAATTACGCGACGAATTAAATCTCCCAGACCACGATGATAAAAAGTATTATCTGGGTATCGGTCTTATTTATAATAATGCCCGGTTCCAGGTTAGTCAGCACCCTTCCTTTCTGACGAACGACAGCGTAATGGTAGTTGAACCCGAAAACGTGGGCGGTTTTGGCCTTGCGGGTATACATACCCTCCGTCTTTCGAAGCGGTTTGAAATACGCGCTATTTTCCCCCAGTTGTTATTTGCGTATAAAAATCTCACCTATCATATCAAGTATCCCGATGCCAGCAAGAACGAACAGGCCGTTATGACCAAAAAGGTAGAAAGTATTTTGCTGGGGCTGCCTGTGCATGTTAAATTCCGCAGCGACCGTATCGGCAACTTCAGGGTATATATGTTTGGCGGCGGTAAGTTCGAGTATGACCTCGCCTCCAACTCAACAGCCCGTAAGGCGGAAGACCTGGTAAAACTTAAAAAATATGATTTTGGGGTAGAAGCAGGTATCGGGTTCAATTTTTACTTCCCGGTATTTATTCTTTCGCCCGAGATCAAGGTCAGTAACGGGCTTTCCGATATACATTCACGTGATAAAAACCTGAAATACTCCAGCGCCATCGATAAGCTGAACTCACGCATGATCGTATTCTCGCTTATATTTGAAGGGTAAAGTGGCGAATTGTGACATTGCCCGGAGACATAGGAAAAAGTGATCAGACAAAATGATAGGCACAAACGCATGCTTATACACTTTTAACTTTAATGTCTTTGCACAACCTTCACGTATGAAGAAACCCCTGCTCGTTATTTCCATGCTGGCAACTATTATTTATGCCTGTAACCATGGCAACAGCACCCTAAACCAACTGTTCAACACCGGCAAGTTGCCTTCACAAACTTTTATCATCGACATTTCAAAGGAATAAGAGATTTTCCGGCTGATACCACGCTTCCCGATACCACATTGATGCGGAAGAAACACTACCTGTTTCCAACCCACCAACAACCGGTGACCTGCAGTATGTTACTCCTGCCGAAAACAGATCGTTGTACTACCAGTTCACTATAGAATCATTTGGCTGGTATAATATTGATATTTTGATGAAAGATATCCCGGGCCTGGTACAAAGCGAATTGACGGTTCGCATACAGGGACAATATAAACAACAGTTCACAATTTACCTGGTAATTCCTTCAATTAAACTACTGTCACCCGGCGGGCCGGTAAAGGGAGAAAAAGATGTTTACGGTTTTGTGCAGGCCGATGGTAGCATTCCCCTGCCCCGGCAGGCTAAAGCGTTTATAATAACCATGGGCGAATTTGAGGACAAAGTGATCTTTGCTAAGAAAGAATTTATAACACAGGAGAAACAGTCATTCGATCTTGAACTGACGACTATTACCAGGCAGGCCTTTCAGCAACAAATAGCCAGCCTGCAGCTTAGCGATATTTCCATTAAAGTTGATGAAAATAAAAAAGCAGCGGAATTACGGCAGGCCATAAAAGAATTAAAGAATGCGGAAGGATTGAAACCAAAGAATTGCGACTGTGATTGTTTTTTGGAACCACTAACAGCTGACGACTACGGCGAAGGGATTCCGGCCAAATGAATATATTATCCTTAAATGGCAGCAGGTGAACATTTTGTACAGCCTGCTGCCTTTATATTAATCACGCATCATTAATTAGCCTTCTGTATCCGTTGGCTCCACACCACTTCATTACCGGCTATCACCTGCAAAACAGACACCCCTTTTGCAAGCGAAGCGGAAGGGTTCAGCGAAATAGTATTATTTCCTGCTGAAAGAATGCTTTTCACTTAATACATTTCACGGCCGGTGATATCAACCAATCTTATTGAAGTTGGTAATACTTTATCGGAATACACCTGCACACGCACCACACTTTCAAACGGATTGGGCGTTACCGACAACACATTGATATGACTTGTTGTATTAACAAGCCGTATTACATTGCTGTAGCGCGAAGTGCCATCGAGGTCAACTGTGCGCAGGCGATACCACACAGCGCCGTTCACCGGTTTGTTATCGGTAAAAGCATATTTAATACGCCAGTTACTATTACCGGTTGCTTTTACATTACCTGCCTCTGTAAGCGGTGTAACACCAATGCCAGCGGCGGGACGAACAATGATACCCGGCGATTGGGCTATAGCACCGCCTATGCAAAAGCAGAAAAGTAAAGAAAGAAAGGGCTGTTTCATAACTTAGATGGTTATCGGTTAACCAATAAGCGTATCCGCCCTGTAAAATATTCAGTCATTAAACGTCATTAAAACAAGATTAAATAGAAATACATAGACGGGTACATGTGACTGCTTAATTGCCTGGCAATCAAACCCGGGGAAGCGCTTAGGGTTAAAGGTGTTTCAAAACCCTGATGCCGGTATTTGCCATTGTTAATGACTAGCAGGCCGATTCACTTTTAAACTATATTTAATACAACAGATTATCATTATTTCACATATACTTAGCGTTTTCTATTACATTTGCGCATAAACCCTTTCTGCCTGACCAATAGCCAAACATATCTAACCGCTGTTAGCCTGCTTTTGTATTGTAGCTTGTCTACTGTCTACGGGCAGAACCGTTCAGTAAAACAGGACAGCCTTCGTAAACGACTTGCAATAGCGCTACCCGACGATTCAAACAAGGTCAAACTGCTTAACAGCCTTGCATCAACATTTTACCAAACCAGTACCGATTCAGTCGACCATTATTCCTCCCGCGCGCTGCAACTGGCAAAAAAGATCTCCTACCGTAAAGGTGAAGCTGATGCAGAAGCGCACCAGGCATCCTGCTACCGGTTACGGGGCGATTATACCGCCGCGGTAAATAAACTGCAACACGGCATTAAAATTTACGAAGCGTTACATAATAATGCGGCTGCCGGCAATAATTACCTCCGTGTTGCCCAGGTATACAAGGATATGGGCGGCGACTCCAAAACCCTGGAGTATATCAACGAAGGCATAGCCTACAGCAAACATGGCTATGACCTGTACAATAGCATTCACGATACGGCGGGTATGGTAGAAAGCCTGAACATGTGCGGCATCCTGTACCGCGACATCGGCAAAACAAATGGCCGCAAACATTATTACGATACCGCTTTTGCCGCGTATACAAAAGCGGTGGAAATGATAGAACGCTCGGGCAAAGGCAGAAGAAGCATCAGTAAACTTTACAACAACATCAGCCAGGTATATAACG
>CBIHPC010000008.1:0-77687 GCA_966211305.1 uncultured Niastella sp. | reverse complement strand
TCATCAATCACGCCAAAACGCCTGTATTAAGTTTGGTACGAACATCATATAATTAGCCTGGCAATACAAAAAATTGTTTCTATTTTTTGGCAATAATAACCCTAAAGTTTCCGTATCCATCCATTCAACCCCTTGTGTTCAACAAAAAGATAATCCCCGGATGCACCATACACATCGATCGTAGTTTCCTGTTCAATAGAACTTTTTGCAGTCGACGGGTTGGCCGGAGCGTCAAGCAATAACTGGTCAGATGTAACCCGGTGCGAACCCACCGGTTGATCTGCCCTGGTTACATCGCGGCCAGCTCTGGGGCTTACGGGATATGGAATAATTACCATGTCAAGGGAAAAATCACCGGTCACATCAACCACTTTTATTAGCACTGATTACTAAAATAATTAGTATTTTTGTGCCGGAGATTCCTTTAAATCCGCCAACACATGCCCAACCAAAAGTCGGATATTATAAAAAAGCTTGAAAATGAGATCCTTGAATTACAGGGATACAGAACTGCATTGGGCAAAATACCCCTGAATATTGACCTGGGACCCATCACTGAAGCTTTTCCTGATGGCAGGTTCCCCGTAGGCGCCATACATGAACTGGTGAGCGCCGGTATGGTTAACCAGGCAGCCGCCACTGGTTTTATTGCGCCCGTTATTTCAAACCTCATGGGCGATAATGGCGTAGTTTTGTGGATCAGCGATTCCCGCACCATTTTCCCGCCTGCATTGAAACATTTTCGTATCGACCCGCATAGAGTTGTTTTCATCGATCTTAAAAATCAAAAAGAAGTTGCCTGGGCAATGGATGAAGCATTGAAACTTCATGGCCTGGCCGCGGTCGTTGGCGAAATGACTGATATAAACTTTATGGCCAGCAGGCGTTTTCAACTCGCTGTAGAGCAAAGCCGGGTTACAGGTTTTCTTTTCAATAAAAAGGAGCGCTACACAACGAATGCCTGTCTTACCCGGTGGAAAATAACTGCATTACCAGGCATTATACCCGATGAATTACCAGGCGTTGGTTTCCCATGCTGGAAGGTTGAGTTGCTGAAAGTAAGGAACGGAAGACCTGGTAGCTGGGAAGTAGCCCTCATGAATGGGAAATTCGTTGCTATCGGCCAGGAACCTGTTGTCATTGACCGGCTTCACAGAAAAACAGGTTAACATGAACAAACGTTTTGTATCCATTTGGTTTCATCACCTCCAAACAGACTGGTTTGTTCAACGGCAGCCGGTGCTTGGGCAAATTCCATTTGTTATTGCCACTCCCGAACATGGCCGTTTGATCATCACCGCCGTTAACCGGTTGGCCGAAGAGCAGGGAATAAAAAAGGGAATGGTACTGGCCGATGCCCGTGTTATCATTCCTTCACTTCAAGTTGTAGATCCCATACCTGAGCTGAGTAAAAAACTATTGCAAAAATTAGCGGCATGGTGTATCAGGTTTACACCCTGTGTGGCCATCGATGGCACTGATGCATTGCTATTCGATGCCTCAGGCTGCGCGCATTTATGGGGTGGAGATGTTGACTATTTAACAGCCATCATTAAACGGTTGCAGGAGCGGGGCTACCAGGTACGGGTTGGAATGGCCGACACCATTGGTGCGGCCTGGGCCATTGCGCGGTATGGAAAAAGATCACCGGTGATAGAACACAATATGCAATCAGATGAGTTGGCTGAATTACCACCTGCATCCCTTCGTATTGATCAGGAACTGGTAGAACGCCTTTACAAATTAGGACTTCACCAGGTAAGCGATTTCATAAGCATACAGCGATCTGCATTACGGCGAAGGTTCGGACAGGCATTTTTACTGAAACTCGATCAGGCCCTCGGTAATGAACCGGAGTTTATGCAGCCCGTAGTACCCATAGCGCCTTACCAGGAACGTTTGCCCTGCCTTGAACCCATTGTTACCTTAACCGGGATTGAAATTGCCCTCGAAGCGCTATTGAAGAAATTGTGTCATCGACTCGAAAAAGAACAAAAAGGGCTACGGTGTGCCCGGTTACAATGTCACCGGGTTGATGATATAACCATACAGGTGGAGATAGGCACCAACCGCCCCTCGCGGAATACGCAGCACTTATTTAAATTATTTGAAAATAAATTATCAGCCATTGAACCGGCCTTAGGTATCGAGTTATTCATTCTTGAAGCACTAAAAACCGAAGACCACGGGCACGGGCAGGAAAGATTATGGGAACAACAGGGTGGTTTGAATGATACCGGTTTATCAGAATTATTAGACAGGTTTACTATGCGCTTTGGCAATAATTGCTATCACCGGTATGTGCCCGATGAACATTACTGGCCTGAGCGCAGTTTCAAACCGGTGATCTCACTGCAGGAGCACCCAACAACCAACTGGAGAACGGATCATCCCCGGCCTTTACATTTACTGGCAGAACCGCAGGCTATAGAAGTAACTGCGCCTGTTCCTGACTATCCGCCGTTGCATTTCCGTTACAAAGGTAAACTGCATAAAATTGTAAGGGCCGATGGGCCGGAACGTATAGAACAGGAATGGTGGCTGCAGCAGGGGCAACACCGCGATTATTACTGTGTAGAAGACGAGAACGGGCAGCGGTTCTGGTTGTTCCGTTCGGGGCATTATGATGCAGCAAAAACCTATGGCTGGTATCTGCATGGTTTTTTTGCCTGAAAAAAGAAATGAGGTATGGGATATATTGAATTACAGGTAACCAGCAATTTTAGTTTTCTCCGCGGAGCAAGTCATCCCGAAGAACTGATCGACTATGCCGCCGGGCTGGGTTATAAGGCTATAGCTGTCACAGATCGCAATACACTGGCAGGAATGGTGCGTGCCCATGTGGCTGCAAAAAAAGCCGGCATCAGGTTGATCGTTGGTTGCCGGCTCGATCTGCTCGATGGCGCCCCTTTACTTGCATACCCTACAGATAATGCTGCTTATTCAAACCTTTGCCGGTTATTGTCGAAAGGGAATTTACGGGCAGAAAAAGGGGAGTGCCATTTATATAAAAAAGACGTGTTTGAACATGCAGCGGGAATGTTATTTATCGCATTGCCGCCCGATCAGTTAAATGAACAATGGGAATTCGATGATCCGTTTATAGAAAACTTAAAAGAATACAGAGCGGCATTAAAGCAGCTTTACATAGCCGTTACCCGGCGTTATTATGCATACGATGCAAAATATATTTACAGGCTCATGCAATTGTCGAATGACCTCCATATTCCGCTTGTTGCCACCAATGACGTGCATTATCATGAACCTGCCCGCCGCGAGCTGCAGGATATTGTAACCTGTATACGCGAAAAATGCACAATAAATAATGCAGGTTTCTTGTTGCATGCCAATGCTGAAAGATTTTTGAAACCACAATCGGAAATGGCGCGGTTGTTCAGGCAGTATCCTGCAACCATTTCAAATTCACAGCAAATAGCTGATGCCTGCCAGTTCAACCTCGATTCCCTGAAGTATGAATATCCCGAAGAAATTACCACTGAAGGGCGTAGCCCGCAGGAAGAACTGACCATGCTGGCCTGGCAGGGGGCGCATGAGCGGTTCGGCGACAACATTCCTGAAAAAACCTCGGCTGCGATAAAATACGAACTGGCGTTCATTGAACAAATGAACTATGCCTCTTATTTTCTTACGGTGTATGATATAGTACGTTTTGCCCGGTCGAAAGCCATCCTGTGCCAGGGGCGCGGTTCCGCGGCTAATTCTACCGTATGTTACTGTTTGGGTATCACCAGTGTAAACCCTGCCAAATTCGATCTCCTGTTTGAGCGCTTTATCAGTTCGGCCCGTAATGAACCGCCCGATATCGACGTTGATTTCGAACACGAGCGGCGCGAAGAGGTAATTCAATATGTGTATGAAAAGTATGGGCGCCACCGGGCAGCTATTGTAGCTACCGTAACCCAACAGCATCAGAAAGGGGCGTTGCGCGATGTGGCTAAAGCCATGGGTATTTCGGTTGATACCATCAACAGGTTGTCTGGCGCCATCTGGGATTCAATTGCTGAACGAATAGAAGAGCAAACGATCAGGCAGCAGGGACTTGACCCCGGCGATGCGCATTTACAAAAGGTGCTCGAACTAACGAATGCATTCATGGGCTTTCCGCGGCAGTTGGGGCAACATACCGGTGGCTTTGTGATCACCCGCGGAAAACTCACCGATCTTGTGCCGGTGTTGAATGCAAGAATGGACAACCGCACCTGTATTGAATGGAATAAAGATGATATCGATGCGCTCGGGTTCATGAAAGTGGATGTGCTGGCATTGGGCATGTTAACCTGTATTCGCAAAGCATTTGACCTGGCAAAACAACATTACGATCTTGACCTTACGCTGGCCAATATACCCCAGGATGATCCTGCGGTATATGAAATGATCTCCCATGCCGATACAATAGGTGTTTTTCAAATAGAAAGCCGGGCGCAGCAAAGTATGTTGCCGCGTTTGCGGCCAAAAACATTTTATGACCTGGTAATTGAAGTGGCCATCGTAAGGCCCGGGCCCATCCAGGGCGACATGGTACATCCTTATTTGAGGCGCAGGAATGGCGAAGAACCGGTGGAATATCCTTCCAGAGAACTGGAAGAGATACTCGGCCGCACACTAGGGGTTCCCTTATTTCAGGAGCAGGCCATGAAAATAGCTATTGTAGCGGCAGGTTTTACGCCGGCCGAAGCCGATGAGCTTCGAAGGAGCATGGCCACATTCAAGGCGAAAGGAATGGTAGCTAAATTTCGCGAAAAGCTGATCACCGGAATGACTGCAAGGGGGTATTCCGCCGAATTCGCGCTAAGGGTATTCAAACAACTGGAAGGTTTTGGCAGTTATGGGTTCCCCGAAAGCCATGCAGCCAGTTTTGCATTATTGGTTTACGTTAGCAGCTGGTTAAAATGTTTTTACCCCGATGTATTTGCGGGTGCATTACTGAATAGTATGCCTATGGGCTTTTACCAGCCTGCGCAGATAGTTATTGACGCAAAAAATCATGGGGTTGAGGTAAGGCCGGTAGATGTTAATTATTCCTGCTGGGATAATACGCTGGAGGAAAAATCAGGAAAATTCTGCGCATTGCGGCTTGGGTTCAGACAGGTGAAAGGGATTAAAGAAGAAGATATTGCAAAAATGGTGGCACACCGTATAAATGCTTTTGCTTCCATTGATGCAATTCGTGAATTGAAGCTGCCGGAAACCTGCCTTGAAAAACTGGCGGATGCCGATGCTTTTCGTTCTGTAGGGCTCAACCGGCGGCAGGCATTATGGGAGGTTTCAACAAAAGATACTTCCATTGAGTTGTTCAAAGGTCAGCAGCCTGCTGAAGCAAAAGATGAAAAGGTTCAGTTGCCCGAAATGACCGAATCGGAACATGTGGTGCAGGACTATGCTTCGCTATCGCTTTCATTAAAGGCGCATCCGGTAAGTTTTATCAGGGAGAAGCTCGATCAGTTACATATTACGCCCATAAAAGAACTGTCAGGCCTGAAAGACGGAGACCTGGTTAAAGTGTCGGGGCTTATTTTGGTACGGCAGCGGCCCGGCACAGCAAGCGGCGTATGTTTTATGACCATTGAAGATGAAACCGGCTGGGCCAACCTGGTAGTGTTTCAAAACCTGTTCGATCTTTACCGGAAGGACATTCTGCAGTCACGGCTTATAATGGTTGAAGGTAAACTGCAAATTGAAGGGGAGGTAATACATGTAGTGGTAGCTGCATGTTATAACTTTTCAAAACTGCTGAAGCGTTTAACCGCTACACAAAAAGAGCAGGCCGCTTTATCAACCCTGGCCGGCGGCGATGAAAAGCCGGTTACCGGTAATCTGTTTGGGGAAGCGAGGAATTTTAAATAGTTCACCTTATAGCTACAAATAAACCGGCCGCTAAGCAGCCAGTTTACTGTTACCAATTTTCTGTTAATTCCATGAATGTATTTGTACTTTACACAAAAGCACCCTATTGTCCTATTTCGTCATCATTTTCCTGCTGTTGTTGAGGATTTTTCTGCTCACCTTCTGTTTTTGATTTCTCCGGCTTTTTTTTCTTATCCCTTACTACTTCGGCAGGAGTGTCGTCAGACTGTACCTCACGGCTGATATCGCGGCTGATATCATTACCCATATTCGGGCCGCCCTGTTCGTTCCCCCGGCCACCGATCGATCTGTTCTTTCCTGGCATAACGTAAGTTTTAAATGAAAAAATGTATAATTATTATTTTAAAAATTATGCCACCAAAGAAAGGGAATAAGGAAAATTGAGATAATACCCGGTTAAACAATGAACCACGGTACGAAAAAGTTGTTTCAATGTGCCTGCCTGATACCGTTTCCATACGACATGCTAAAAAGTCGGATTTGTATAAAACAAAGTCTTATTCATTGTACTGTAACAGGAATACTACGGTTAAATTTGTTCTATGCTTGTTGCCGCCTGGATAACGATGTACAGGTTGCTATTTACATTTACATTTGAGCCATATGAATAATAAGCAAACTATCTTACTGCTATCGCCTTTCTTTGTCTTTTTATTCTCCTGGCCTTTTGTATATAATCCCGGACTTATTCATCATCTAAAACATCGTTAGTAGTATAACCATGAAACGATACACCCTTGCGCTGGATCTAAGAGATGATCCGGCGCTCATAGCCGAATATGAACATTGGCACCGGGCTGAAAACGGCTGGCCCGAAATAAGAAAAAGTATTAAAGATGCAGGAATAGCCAACATGGAGATCTATCGTACCGGCAACCGGTTGTTCATGATCATGGAAACGGACGAAAGCTTTTCCTTCGAGGAAAAAAACGCAATGGACGCCGGCAATCAGAAAGTGCAGGAATGGGAACAACTGATGTGGAAGTTCCAGCAGCCGCTTCCCTGGGCGAAAGAAGGGGAGAAATGGATCGTTATGAATAAAATATTCGAATTACACCAAAATAAACAACAGCCATGAACAGGCGAACGCTTATAAAACAATTGGGCTTATCCCTGCCTGCTTATCTTTTATCAAAACAGGCAGGTGCGGCCTTCTTCGAAAACTTTGACCCGGTTGCAAAAGGCCCTTTTCAGCCAACCTGGGAATCATTACAGGGCTATTCGGTACCCGAATGGTACCGGAACGCAAAGTTTGGCTTATGGGCGCACTGGGGGCCTCAATGTGAGCCCGAACATGGCGACTGGTATGCCCGTGGCATGTATGAGGAAGGAAGCGATCATTACAAATACCATCTTCAGAAATATGGCCATCCTTCAAAATTTGGTTTTAAAGATGTGATACATCAGTGGAAAGCTGAACAATGGAACCCCGAAGAGCTGGTTTCATTGTACAAGCGGGTTGGTGCAAAGTATTTTTTTGCCATGGCCAATCACCACGATAACCTCGACCTATGGAATTCAAAGTACCAGTCATGGAACTCGGTAAAAGTAGGTCCCAAAAAAGATCTCATTGCCGGTTGGGCCAAAGCGGCCAAAAAACTGGGTTTGCCATTTGGCGTAAGCGTGCATGCAGCGCATGCGTGGACCTGGTTCGAGGTAGCGCAACGGGCAGATAAGAGCGGACCCATGGCTGGCATTCCCTATGACGGTAAATTGACAAAAAAAGATGGAAAAGGCGCCTGGTGGGAAGGACTGGACCCACAGGAACTTTATGCGCAGAACCACCCGCTCAGTAAAAGTTCAACCGACAATGGCATTATCCATAGCCAGTGGAACTGGGGCGGCGGCGCGTCAATTCCGTCAAAAGCGTATTGCGAAAAATTCTTTAAAAGAACCATTGAGCTTATCGATAAGTATGAACCCGAGTTGATCTACTTCGACGATACGGTGCTGCCGTTCCATACGCTCAATGACGTAGGCCTTCGCATTGCCGCACATCATTACAACCAGAGCATTAAACGGAATAAAGGCACACTCAACGCGGTGCTGAACGGAAAGATCCTCAATGAAATGCAGCGCAAATGCATGGTGTGGGATATTGAACGCGGGCAAAGCAATGTAATAGAGCCTTTCACCTGGCAAACAGATACCTGTATCGGCGGGTGGCACTACGATAAAAGAGTGTATGATAACAGATCATACAAATCGGCCAAAACGGTGATACATACTCTGGCCGATGTAGTTAGTAAGAACGGCAACCTGCTGTTGAACATCCCGGTAAAAGGAAATGGCACTATCGATGACCAGGAAAAAGCTATCCTCGAAGAAATAGCGGCCTGGATGAAATTGAATGCCGAATGTATCTTCGATACAAGACCCTGGAAGGTATATGGCGAAGGGCCTGCTACCACTGAAACGGCTCAATTGTCGGGCCCCGGATTCAACGAAGGCAAGGGTAAACCTTTCGGCGCGGCCGATATGCGTTTTACAGTTAAGGGAGACACGTTATATGCGATCGTATTTGGCTGGCCCGAAGATGGAAAGGTGAGGATCAAAAGCCTTTCTGAAGGAAATGCGCTGCGGCCCGGTGCAATAACCAAAGTGGAAATGACAGGCGGCGGTGATTTGCGTTTTCAAAGAAATAGTGAAGCACTGGAAATTACCCTGCCCGAAAACAGGCCTGCGCTTACCTATGCTCTTGTATTCAAGATTAATTAGGCAGGATGAACCGACTGATGCTGTTGCCGGTATTTGTTTGGTGTAATGCCTGTTACCCTTTACAGATCTTTGAGAAATCTTCATAGAACCTGTTTCCTGCACCAGTTTACTAAAAAGCAGGGTTTGTATAGAACGAAGTAACATTTTGGGCCATATTATGTAACATTTGAGAACCCTGTAGCATAGAACATCGGGGTAGATTTATGCCATAAAACCTAACGATTATGCTGCATTTTTATCTACCCGGTTTTCTGTCGGCCAAAGTGTACCCAACGGCCGGTATAAAACCACGTGCCTTACTGTATTTATTTCTTTTGATCAATTTGTTTCCTGCCTTTCAGGTACAGGGCCAAACTTCAGGTTATACCTGGAAAAACGCACCTATTGGCGGTGGCGGATTTGTGACAGGGATCATTACTCACAAAACATCGGGCGACAGATACTGCCGCACCGATGTAGGCGGCGCTTACCGCTGGGATGCCGCAAACAATAAATGGGTGCAATTGCTCGATTGGCTTAATGAGTCGGAAAACGGTTTTATTGGCGTGGATGCACTGGCCCTGGACCCGCAAAATGCCAATAACGTGTATATGCTTTGCGGTACCTCCTATATCAACAGCGGAAGGACCGCTATCCTGAAATCTACCGACAAAGGCAATACGTTCACCTATACAGATGTTACCGCCAAATTTAAAACGCATGGAAATGGAAGCGGGCGCGGTAACGGGGAACGGCTTGCGGTAGATCCCAACAACAGTAACATCCTGTTCTGCGGAACCAGGGAAAACGGGCTTTGGAAAAGTACAGATGCCGGCGTTACCTGGAACCTTGCCTGGAACGGGGTAACGGCCACGGCTAATGGTAACGGAATATGTTTTGTTCTTTTTGATCCTTCGGGTAGTGTGGTAAACGGAGCCAGTCAAACCATTTACATAGGCGTTTCCCGCACCGGCGCCGCAACCATTTACAGGAGCACAGACGGCGGCGCCACCTTTACCGACATTTCGGCAACCACGGTTTTTATGCCGCACCGGGCTGCCCTGCAGGGAACTACCATGTATGTTACCTATTCTGATAATGAGGGTCCGCAATCCGGTAACGGCGATGGCAAGTTATACAAGCTCAACACGGCTACCGGTGTATGGACAAACGTTACTCCCGTTCATTCGAAGGATTATGCATACGGTGGCGTAAGTATTGACCCTACTAATGTTAACCGGGTAATTGTTTCTACCTGCGGCATGTACTGGAACAACCAGTTTGGTACCGGCTGGGGCGACTTCATTTTCCTATCAACCGACGGTGGATCTTCGTGGACGCTTAAAAACGGCACGAATGCCACCTATGATGCTAACGGTATGGCATGGTCTAACGGGGGCGCAGTTAACTGGATGGACTGTATCGAGTTTGACCAGGATAATCTTTCAAAAGTGCGGGTAATCGGCGGAGGCGGTGTTTATACCTGTTCCGATATCACCGCCGCAAATCCTTCCTGGAAATACGATGTGGTTGGAATTGAAGAAACAGCGTTGCTTGACGGGACAAGCATTCCCGGCGGCCCGTTTATTTCCTCTTTCGGCGACGTATCGGGCTTCATACATGAGCCGCTGACCTCTTATCCATCGCAAAAACTTTCTCCGCCAGGAGGGTATAATAACCATAGCATTGCTTATGCTGCGGCCAACCCAAACAAAGTAGTGAGAATTGCCAATGAAGGAAACGTTGTCTACTATTCCACAAACATGGGTGCTACATGGACGGCCGCCTCAAGTAATATGGGCGCAGCGGGAAGGGTGGCCGTCAGCGCCGACGGAGGCACTATACTGCATTGCCCTGCAGGTTCTTCCACAACCTACTACACCACCAACAATGGAGGAAGCTGGTCTGCCTGTTCGGGTGTGTCGCTCGGAGACGCTGCACCGGTAGCTGACCAGGTAAATTCAAATTATTTCTACATCTACCATCCATTTAACGGGCAGCTGTACAGAAGCACCAACAAGGGAGTCAGTTTTTCCGTAGCAGGCACGCCGGGCGCCTCAACAGCAAACTATCCGTGGGAACCTGTTCTCATTCGTACAGTGCCGGGTTTTGAAGGGCATATGTGGGTACCGCTTGGCCGCAATGGATTAAAATATTCTACCAACGCCGGCGTGGCTTATACCACTGTTCCCAATGTAACATATTGCAAAACGGTTGGCGTGGGAATAGCGATGCCGGGAGCCGGCTATCCTACGATTTTCATCTGGGGAACCGTGTCGGGTGTTACGGGTCTTTTCAGATCAACAGATCAGGGTGTTACATGGCTCAGGTTAAATGACGATGCCCATGAGTTTGCAGGCGCGCCATTGCTGATCGGGGACATGAACGTTGCCGGAAGGGTATATATGAGCGCCGGTGGAGGAAGAGGTGTTATTTACTGGGAGCCTGCGGCATGTACGCCTACATCTATCACTCCATACGTACAGCTTAATGGCGGAACCTGGCAGCAGACAGCCAATGCTACTGTAACTGCTGGTGGCAGCGTGCTGTTTGGCCCGCAGCCCGTAACGGGCGGATCGTGGAGCTGGAGCGGACCTGATAATTTTAATGCTGCTACGCGTGAAGCAGGCATTTCAAACATTCAAATGAACCAGGCCGGTAACTATGTGGCCACTTACACCAATAGCGGCGGATGCCAGAGTACACAGACCTTTAACTTAGCCGTAACCGGCTCTATACTGAGAGAATACTGGACAGGAATTAGCGGAACTGCAATTAGCAGCCTTACCTCTAATATCAATTATCCAAACAACCCTTCGGGTACACAGCAGATCCAGAGCCTGGAAGGCCCCACGAACTGGGCGGAAAACTACGGGACCAGGATCCGGGGATATATCCATCCTGCCGTTAGCGGAAGCTACACTTTCTGGGTTGCGGGCGATGACAATACCGAACTATACCTCAGCACCACCGACAACCCGGCCAATAGCGTAAGAATAGCTTATGTAAACGGGTGGACCAATTCACGGGAATGGAATAAGTACGCCACACAGCAGTCCGCTGCCATTAACCTTACGGCCGGACAAAAATACTATGTCGAAGTTCTCCATAAAGAAGGTGGCGGCGGTGATAATGTAGCTGTAGCCTGGCAGGGCCCCGGCATATCACAACAGGTGATTGCCGGTAACTATCTTTCGCCGTTCGTTACCGGTGCAGGCGGTTCAACGGGCGCCAGGATAACACCGGAGGCCAATACGAGCGGGCAGGTTATTAGCCTGTATCCGAATCCTGCGAGTAAGGGAAGGTTTACGATCCTTCTTCCCGAAGCCTCCGAGAATGCGGTCATCAGCATATATGACATCCAGGGACGAATGCTTTACAAAAAGAGCACCCGCAGCAATAACAGGATAGAAATAGATGCACGGCTTAAGGCAGGGCACTACATTGTGAGAATAAACTGGAGCACATTTAGTTTTACCAGGAAGCTCATTGTTAAATAATAATCATTTGGCGGTTCCGGGAATGCTTGGGAAGCATTCCCGGCTTAAGCCAAACGCATATAAGCAACAGCATGTTTAAGTATTGTATTCATCCACAAGTACCCAATCGATCATTTAAAAAAAACGAATGAATATTCATTAAGAAAAAAGATACGGCAGCGCTATAAATATCATTACAAAAAGGGTATTTGATCCACCCTATTTTGTTAACTTGATACGCGATTTTGCCGTATATGGAAAGGATGGGCGCCTGATAGCGCAAAATCCTTGTAGCTAAACTTGTTGAGATGCGTTTTCTTATTTCGATTGTATTGCTGTTGCCGTCTTTTTTTGTTTTGGCTCAAAGTGAGCATTATAATTTTTCAAAGCTCGATATACATAACGGGTTATCCCATAACCAGGTTAATGCTATTTATAAAGATACTGATGGCTTTTTGTGGTTCGGCACCATGTCGGGCCTCAACCGTTATGATGGCAATTCTTTCAAGGTCTATAATAAGAAATTTAACGACAGCTCTTCCCTGTTGGATAATAGTATCATTCAATTGCGCGAATTGCCGGAGAAAAAAATGTGGGTGGCAACCAGGAGCGGTCCCTGTATCTATAATTCCCAAACGGAAAAATTCGAGGCCCGGTATTATGATTATCTTCAAACACTCGGTTTACCTTCAGGCAATATCATTGACATTGTAAAAGGAAATAATAGAAGATACTGGTTCGTATACGAAGATCTTGATCTGTACCTTTATTCATCCGAAGAAAAAAAGGTAAAAGCATTCAGGCCGGGTTTCAAATTCAATGCTGCCGAAAAAATTACTTCGGTTCAGGAAACAAAAGATGGTATGCTGTGGGTGGTATATCAAAACGGTTTGTTGCAACAGTATGATATAGCCAGAAACAAAGTTGTTTTCTCCAGTACGGCGCTACAGGCTTTGATTAAAACCAACACGCTTCATGAGCTTTTTGTTGATAGCGGCGGAGACGTCTGGTTATGGAATTTTGCTTACGGCGTTATGCTTTTTCATCCGCAAAGCAATTCCATCAGGCAGTTCAACGAAAAATCTTTTCCATCGGCTTTAAGCAGCAACCTGGTAAGTGAGGTCATTCAGGATAACAATGGATTGATCTGGGTATGTACCGACCACGGTGGTGTTACGCTGATCGACAAAAAAAATAACTTTCGCACCAGTTATCTGCTCAACGATCCCAAAGAACCGCAAACACTTAGCCAGAACAGCATTACCTCGGTTCTAAAGGATGATAACGGAATTATCTGGCTGGGGACTTACAAGCAGGGCGTAAATTATTATAATGGCAACATTATGCATTTTCCGCACTATCATCAACAGGCATCGAAACCCGGCAGCCTTCAGTATGATGATGTGAACCGGTTTGTGGAAGACGGCCAGGGAAATATCTGGATCGGGACAAACGGTGGGGGACTGATCTGTTTCAACAGGAAAAACAATACATTCAAACAATACCTGCACGACCCGGGTAATTCAAACAGCCTGAGCAATAATGTAATTGTAAGCCTGTGTATAGACCATAATAATATACTCTGGATCGGAACCTATTTTGGCGGGCTCAATAGTTTTGACGGAAAGAAATTCACGCATTACCGGCATAACGATAATGATCCTTCGAGCCTGACCGACGATAAAGTGTGGGAAATATATGAAGACCGTGAACGGAATTTATGGGTAGGCACACTTGGCGGCGGATTGGATCTCTTCGACAGGGAAAGTAACCGGTTCAAACATTATAACATAAAAGGCGGCCCGGAAAGCCTGAATTATATTTCTGCCATTTTTCAGGACAGGAAGGGAAGTTTATGGGTGGGCACAGCGTCGGGGATTGTTGTATTTGAAAAGGATAAGAGTGACCCTGTATTTTATCAGCAAAACGATGGCAAATGCGGTTTAAGTAATAATAACATTTTCTCTTTTTTACAAGACAGCAGGGGGCGAATATGGGTAGTTACCCGGGAAGGCCTGAACCTGTTCAATGAGCAAACAAAAAAATTCCGGGTATTCAGTGCATCAGATGGCCTGCCTCCGTATATGATCCTGGATTTCCTGGAAGATAACCATGGCACATTCTGGTTTTCCACTACCAGCGGTTTATACAACGCCATTCCCGCCCAAAAAGATAATGCCCTTAGTTTTTCTATCATTGGTTATGATGAAAGCAATAACCTGCAAAACCGGGAATTCAATGAGAATGCAGCCCTTAAAACAAGGGCCGGTGAACTGATCTTCGGCGGGCCTTCCGGATTTAATATCATTGAGCCTGCGGCTATACATCAATCTGCGTATCGTCCCAGGATCCTATTTACGGGTTTGCAATTGTTGAATAATAAAATAGAACCGGGCCAACTGGTCAATGACCGCGTTCTGCTGAAACAGACTATATCACAGGTACAGGGCATTGACCTGAAGTATAAAGAAAACGTGTTCTCCATTGAATTCGCATCGCTCGATTTTGCGCCCGGCTCCCTGGCAAAGTATGCCTATATAATGGAAGGGTTCAATAAAGACTGGATGTATGCCGATGACGGCCAGCGGCGGGCTACGTACACCAATCTGGCGCCCGGTCATTATACTTTTAAAGTAAAGGTCTTAAGCAGGGATGGCGCCTGGAGCGATGTAAAAAGTTTACAAATCAATATCGAGCCGCCGTTCTGGCGAACACCGCTTGCGTATATTATATACTTTCTCATTGCGGCAGGTTTATTTTTACTCATCCGGCGCATAACTTTAGAGCGAATCCATATGCGTTATGAAGTAGCCCAACAACGCAGGGAAGCGGAAAGGGCCCATGCCATGGAGCAGTTAAAAACAAAGTTCTTTACAAATGTGAGCCATGAATTTCGCACGCCGTTAAGCCTTATCATTGCTCCGTTAGACAGGATCATTAAACAAACCGCTGATGATGAACAGAAAAAGCAGTTGAACCTTGTTCAACGGAATGCAAAACGGTTACTGAACCTGGTAAACCAGTTGCTCGATTTCAGAAAGATGGAGGTTCAGGAAGTAAAACTGCATTCTTCTATTGGCGATATAGTGCGGTTCATTAAAGATATAAGCCATTCTTTTATGGATATCGCTGAAAAGAAGAGTATCCAATTTTCATTTTCTTCTAATATCGATAGCCTTGAGATCTATTTCGACAGGGACAAGATCGAAAAAATATTATTCAACCTGTTATCGAATGCTTTTAAATACACGTCCGATAACGGGGTGGTAAGCATCGGGCTTACGTACAATCCGCCTGCAAGTAATGATGGCGAAGGCGCTCTTGCCATTGAAGTGAAAGACACTGGTATTGGTATTCCTGCAGACCAGCATGAAAAGATCTTTGAGCGGTTCTTTCAAACCGATGTTCCTGAAAGTATGGTGAACCAGGGAACCGGTATTGGCCTCGCCATAACGAAAGAGTTTGTAAAACTTCATAATGGTATCATAACAGTTAAAAGCGAACCGGATAAAGGCTCCTGTTTTACCGTTCTGCTTCCGGCAAAAAAAATAAACGAACCTGCCGTTCGCACCACTATCAGCCAGGTACAAATGCAGGAAGCTGAACAGGATATAACGGAAGAAAACCAGAAGCCCGGAAAGAGAAAAACGATCATAGTTGTTGAAGACAATGAAGACCTTCGTTTTTATTTAAAAGACAACCTGAAAGGATCATATCATGTAGAAGAAGCAATGAACGGGAAAGAAGGTTGGGAAAAAATAAAACAACTTAACCCTGACCTGGTAGTAAGCGACATTATGATGCCATTGATGGACGGTGTGGAACTGGCGAAAAAAATAAAAAGTGAAACCCTTACCGCCCATATCCCGGTGATTTTACTTACGGCCATGGGAAGCGAGGAGAAACAGCTGGAAGGGTTGCAGGCGGGGGTGAATGACTACATTACCAAACCTTTTACTTTTGAAATACTTGCCTCCCGCATCAGGAACCTGCTGGCCCAGCAAAAATTACTGCAGAAAAGGTTCCAGAAACAAATCGAGGTCAACCCCTCGGAAATAACAGTGACCTCCGTTGACGAAAAATTCCTGCAGCAGGCGTTGGAGATAGTGGAAAAACAACTCGATAACCCTGCATTCTCCGTGGAGGACCTCAGCCGCGAAATGCATATGAACCGCGTTACGCTGTACAGAAAAGTGCAATCGCTCACCGGCAGGTCGCCCCTGGAGTTCATCCGGTCCATCAGGATGAAAAGGGCTGCCCGGTTGCTTGAAAAAAGCGGCATGACGATAGCTGAGGTTGCGTATGAGGTAGGATTCAATAACCCGAAACACTTTACAAAATTCTTTAAGGAAGAATTTAATGTTACGCCCTCACAGTATGTTGCCAGCAGGAAGAAATAAAAGCGCATACTCCCTCCCGGTTCCAATATAGGTGAAAATCAGTTCCCTGTAACATTTGGCACCCCATTGTGAAACATTGGCATCCCCTGTTGCAGCCGCTTCAGTTATAGTTTTACAGCATTGATGAACCATTGTATTGCTGTATGAAATGGCATTATTGGCAGAAGGGCGGGGTTACCGCCGTTGTCTATGATCTCCCTCTCTCCGGTAAATACATGTAAGCTTATCAGTAGTTTTTGGTTGATTCTATAAATTGTTCTCATTAACACAGTATGCGGGTCTATTTCCATAGTGCCCGTCTTTTTTCAAATTTACAGTTAAAACAGGTGTTGCATAAAATACTAATATGAACAGAGCAATGAAAGCATTTCTTTCGACGGTTTTATTATCGATGGTTTGTACTTCGTATGCCCAGGAGCCGGCAAAAGCCAGCGAGGCTACGGAGAAAAGGATCCAGGCGCTCATCGGTCAGATGACCATACAGGAAAAGGTGAGCCTGCTGCACGGGAACTCGAAGTTTAATGTTTCAGGTGTTAAAAGATTAGGCATTCCTGAATGGGCAACCAGCGACGGGCCGCATGGGGTGCGTGCCGAGGTTAACAGGCACGACTGGGCGTATGCCGGCTGGACCAATGATTCCGCAACCTGTTTTCCGCCGGGAACTGCGCTTGCCGCTACCTGGAATCCTGCGCTGGCGTACAGGCAGGGGCTGGTATTGGGGGAGGAAGCACTTTTTCGTAAAAAGGATGTGTTGTTGGGCCCCGGCGTGAACATTATTCGTTCGCCCCTCTGCGGTAGAAACTTCGAGTATATGAGCGAAGACCCTTTGCTTGTGTCGAAAATGGCTGTTGCCTACATAAAAGCATTGCAATCGAAAAATGTGGCAGCCAGCGTAAAACACTGGCTGGCCAATAACCAGGAGCAGCACCGTGATTCGGTTGACGTAACGATGAGTGAACGGGCTTTACGGGAGATCTATTTGCCGGCGTTCAAAGCCGCGGTAATGGAAGGCGGCGCTTATACCGTAATGGCGGCTTACAACAGGTTCAGGGGCGAGTGGTGCTCGGAAAATGACTATCTGAACAGGCAGATACTGCGGAAAGAATTTGGTTTCAAAGGCGTGCTGATGACCGATTGGTCGGCCGCACACACCACGGTGAAAGCGGCATTAACGGGGCTTGACCTGGAGATGGGCACCGATCTGAAGGATTACGATCAATGGTATTTTGCCAATCCCCTGGTAAAAGCGGTAGAAGAGGGAAAAGTGCCCTTATCGGTGGTAGACGAAAAGGTTGGTAACGTATTGCGCGTAATGTTCAATACAAAAATGTTCGATGCGCAACAGCGGGAAAAGGGAAAAATGAATACCCGTGATCACCAGCAGGCTGCTTATAATTCCGCTGCCGAAGCGGCGGTGTTGTTACAAAATAACGAAAAGCTGCTGCCACTGCAATTTGATAAGCTAAGATCCATTGCAATTATTGGCGATAATGCCACGCGCAAACATTGCAGCGGCGGGCTCAGTTCTGAAGTAAAAACCCTGTACGAGATCACTCCGCTCGATGCCATGCAACAGAAGTTCGGAGGAAGGGTAAAAATAAACTATGCACCCGGGTATGAAAAACAATCTACGTTCAATGAGGGTAACAATGCCGGTCAGTTGGCTGCCGGTAACGTAAACTGGAAACTGATAGATGAAGCGGTTGCCATAGCCCGGGAGTCGGATGTGGCCGTGATCTTCGGCGGGTTGAACCACGATTATGATACCGAGTCTTCAGATAAGCAAAACATGAACCTGCCTTACGGCCAGGAGATCCTGATAAGGGAAGTTGCAAAGGCAAACCCAAAAACGGTTGTGGTAATAATTGCGGGGTCTCCGGTAGAACTGGCCGGTATTACCCACCGCGTACCAGCCATTTTATGGTCGTGGTTCGGTGGTATGGAAGCAGGAAATGCCGTTGCCGATGTACTGAGTGGTAAAGTAAACCCATCGGGCAAGTTACCGTTCACACTGCCGGTGGCTTTATCGCAATCGCCTGCGCATGCGTTGGGCAATTTTCCCGGCAGCAACCTGAAAGTGCATTACGAAGAAGATATCCTCGTTGGATACCGCTGGTTCGATACGAAGAAAATTCAGCCGCAGTTCCCCTTCGGTCACGGGCTTTCGTACACTGATTTTGCTATCGGCCATATGGCTGCCGACAAAACGGCTTATGGAAAGGATGACGTTATTAACGTAAAATTCACCGTAAGGAATACAGGCAGCGTTTACGGCGCAGAGGTAGTACAATTGTATGCAGGCGATCCCGTTTGTACCGTACTGCGCCCTGAAAAAGAACTGAAGGCTTTTGAAAAGATCTTCCTGAAACCCGGCGAAACAAAAACGGTAACATTACAGGTAAAAGTAGCTGACCTGGCTTTTTATGACGAATCGAAAAAGGCCTGGAATACCGAAGCCGGCGAATACATACTGCAGTTAGGTAACTCATCCCGTAATATTTTTCAAAAGGTAAAAATTAATGTTAAGTAAGACTATTGCTAAGCTTATCAAATGAATAAACGTAAAAAAAAGCCGGTAGAATGGGCGTTTGCTTTTTTATTCATTTTTACTACCATAGATACCGTTAACGCGCAAACCGCAATGATAAATCTCCAATCGAGGAATGTAACGGGGTTGAATGGCGAATGGCGCGTTATTGTTGACCCAACCGGGAGTGGTCAATGGCAGCAGGTTTGGCTGGAAAAGAAACCACAAAAGAAGACAGATTTTTACGAGTATTCGTTTGAAGGCGCTCCGGTTTTGAAAGTACCCGGTGACTTTAATTCCCAGATGTGCGAACTGGCTTATTACGAAGGAACCGTGTGGTATAAAAAAGAATTCAATTATGCGCCCGGGGGAGGCAAAAGATTATTTCTCCATTTCGGGGCTGTTAATTATTGCGCCGATGTGTATTTGAATGGTGAAAAAATAGGAAATCACGAAGGTGGGTTTACTCCTTTTCAGTTTGAGATTACCGGCAGAGTGAAAGCCGGGCAAAACGCAATAGTTGTTAAAGTAAATAACATGCGTTTTAAGAATGGATTACCGGGCCTGGGGTACGATTGGTTAAATTATGGTGGTATAACACGTGAAGTGGGCCTCATTCAAACCGGCAGCACTTATATTGAGGATTATAGCATTCAATTAAAAAAAGGCAGTCTGAATACGGTTGTGGGTTGGGTGCAGTTAAACGGAATGCAGCCTGTGCAGCATATTAAAGTGTCAATTCCGGAACTCGGCATCTTTTATAAAACAGGAACAGACAATGACGGGATGGCAAAAGTGGAATTTTCATCCACTTTTTCTCTCTGGTCGCCAGAATCTCCTAAACGGTACAAGGTAATAATTGAAAGTGAAACGGATACAGTAATAGACGATATAGGGTTCAGAAGTATTGAAGTTAAAGGAAATAAAATAATGCTGAACGGAAAACAGGTGTTTTTGAAAGGGGTAAATATTCATGAGGAGAATCCGTTCAGGCGGGCCCGTGCGTATTCAGTGAATGATGCTCGTTTATTGCTGAATGCGGCTAAAGCGTTAGGATGTAATCTTGTGCGGTTAGCTCACTATCCTCATAATGAGAATATGGTTAAAGAGGCCGAAAAAATGGGTCTAATGGTGTGGAGCGAAATTCCGGTATATCAGCATATTGAATTTAACGATAGCCTGGTTCCGCGTAAAATGGAGATAATGCTTGGTGAGATGGTGCGCAGGGACCGGAACCGCTGTGCCGTCACGATCTGGAGCCTTTCGAACGAAACTTATTCCGGTACCCCGGGCCGCGATAAAGCGCTGGTAGCACTAACAAAAAAATGCAAAGCCATTGATCCTGCACGGCTGGTTACACATGTTATAAATACACAGCGCTACGAAAACAATGTTTTCGATGTGTGGGATACGCTCTACAAGCATGTTGATATCGTTTCACTCAACGAATATATTGGATGGTACATTCCCTGGCAGGGCCGGCCGGCTGAAACAAAATGGAAATTGGTTTGTGCCGGAAAACCGGTATTCATTGCTGAGTTTGGCGGCGAAGCATTGTACGGGAATACACACAGGTCAACAGACGAAGCGGCTAACTGGACCGAAACGTACCAGGCAAAAATATATACAGATCAGATTGAAATGTTCAATACGGTTCCCAACTTATGCGGAGTATGTCCCTGGTTATTATTTGACTACCGGTCATTAAGCAGAATGCACCCCGTTTATCAAAAGGGCTACAACAGGAAAGGGTTATTGTCAGAAAAAGGCGACCGGAAGAAGGCCTGGTACATATTGAAAGCGTATTACTTCAAAATGGAAATGATCAAAAACAGTAAACCATGAAACAAATCATTTCACTGATCATACATCTCCTGCTTGGGTGTTCCCTTATTGCGCAGGAGATCAATAATACCGGCATACCTTTCGATTTCGACTGGCGCTTTGCGTTGAACGATCGGCCCGGGGCCGAGCGACCTGAATTCGATGATTCTAAATGGCGCCTGCTCGATGTGCCACATGACTTCAGTATAGAACATCCTTTCGATTCTGCCAGCACTACCGGTGCAGGCGGCGGTTATACCTATAGTGGTATTGGCTGGTATCGTAAACACTTTAAAACCGCGCCTGGCTTTTCGGGGAAAAACGTTTCCATCCTGTTCGATGGCGTTTACCGCAACAGTGAAGTATGGATCAACGGACACTACCTGGGTATCCGGCCATATGGCTATTCTTCCTTTTATTATGATCTTACAGCGCAGCTGAAACCGGCAGGGGAGGAGAATATTATTGCGGTAAAAGTAAATACAACCGGCCAGCCCAATTCGCGATGGTATACCGGTTCGGGTATTTACCGGCACGTATGGCTGATTGCGAAAAACAAACTACATATAAATCAATGGGGTGTTTTTGCGCGCACGGTTAAGGCAGATAAAGAAAGGGCCGGCGTGGAGATCTCAATAGAATTGCGAAATGATAACAACATAAGTAAATCGTGCACTGTAGTAACAAGGTTCACAGATGCACACGGAAAGGAAGCGGGCCGGGCAGAAACGAAGGTAGAAGTAAAACCCGGCCAGGTGCAAAAGATCGATCAAGATATCAGCATCGCCAGGCCTGCATTATGGTCAACTGAGCGGCCAGGCTTATATCGGTTGCAGGTAGAGGTACGATCGGGCGGTGCCGTGACGGATAAATATATTTCTCCTTTTGGTATAAGGACCTTTCGTTTCGATGCCGCCAAAGGATTTTTCTTAAATGGAAAACTGGTGAAACTGAAAGGCGTGAACAACCATCACGATGGCGGGCCGCTGGGCGCCGCTGTATTAGATGGTACGTATAAACGTCGTTTAAAGATCTTACAAAGCATGGGTTGTAATGCGCTCCGCATGAGCCACAACCCGCCATCACCCGAATTGCTGGCATTTGCCGACAGCCTTGGATTTTTGGTAATTGACGAGATCTTTGATGAATGGATGGACGGAAAAACCCCGGCCGGTTATGCAGCACACTTTAATCAATGGTATGAAAAGGACGTTGCAAACTGGATCAGGCGCGACCGCAACCATCCTTCCGTTATTGCCTGGAGCATTGGCAACGAAGTGCGGGAACAATATAACAAAGAGAATGCATTGAAGATCACGAAAATGCTGATCGATGCCGCCCGTAAACATGATACTACGCGTCCGTTTACAGCGGCATGTAACGAAATCCTCAATGTGAATGCATACGGAATGGGTGCATTACTCGATCTGGTGGGTTATAACTATCAGGAGGCATACTATAAAGCAGATCATGAACAATATCCCAACCGCGTGATCTTTGGTTCCGAAACGGTGATCTATCCTTACCACCCCGGTAATTGCTGGCAGTTGCGCACCTATGAACAATGGCTCGAAGGGCAACTGAAAGATTATGTAGCCGGTGAATTCCTTTGGACGGGGTTCGATTATATCGGCGAAGCGGGTATTGGCGATGTAGGAACCGGTTGTAAGTTCTGGGAAAAATGGCCAACCTGGCCCTGGCGGGGCGCCGACTGCGGCCTGATAGATATGTGCGGTTTTCCCAAACCGGCGTACTGGTTCAGGAAAGCCCTTTGGAACAACGAACCCATGGTGCACCTTGCCGTCCAAACCGATACCACGGCACGGAATAAGGATCTATGCTCATTCTGGAGTTGGCCAAAGGTACAAACTCACTGGAATCATAAAAAGACGGGTGATACACTGGCTGTGCATGTATATACCAACGTTCCCGAAGTGGAGCTGAAATTAAATGGCAGGTCATTGGGGATGCGTAAATGGGATATCAAAAAGGAAGCCTTTCTTTTTTGGGAAGTGCCTTATGAACCGGGCAAACTGGAAGCTATAGGAATAACAGCGGAAGGAAAAAAAGTTGCATTTGCTGTTCAAACCGCTGGCGAGCCGGCTGGAATAAAACTGTCGCCCGACAGGAAAGTACTGAAGGCGAACCGGCAGGACCTGAGTTATGTAGCCGTGCAAATGCTCGATGCCGGCGGGATACCCTGCCCTTTTTCGGCCAATACGGTAACGTTCGAAGTAAGCGGGGCAGGTAAGCTGGTGGCGGTAGGGAACGGCGATCAGAAAAGTCACACCCCGTTAAAGGGAAAGAATATGGAAGCCTGGCAGGGAAAATGCCTGGCGGTTGTACAATCTACAAACAAAAAAGGAAAAATAACCATCACTGCCCGAAGCGGATCGCTGCCGGTAGCAACAGCTATATTGACAGCGGAATAATACTTTTGCCCGTCAATACAGGATTTGCATAAAAGAAAGTCTTTTTATGCAGCTATGTATCGAAGCACTGCGAATAAATTTATAATTCCCTCAAATATGGGGGCTGGTCCTGCGCAATCAGCAAAAATTGTCAGGTTCCGGCCGTCCTTTTCGAAACTGAACGCTATGGGGCTGTAGAACGCTCGTAGCTTTTTTGTTTCTGAGAATATCTGTGAAAATCATTCGTTTGTAACATTTCGTACCATCAGTTGCAACATTTGACGGCCCTGAATAAACGGGCATAATGATAATTTTACTACTATTAATTAACCTTCAATTGCTTCATATGAAATTGCTGCCAATGCCATTTTTGGGCGTTCTATGCCCTTCTGTGTTCAATGCCTTCCGGGCGCCATTTATGCCCTTCCTGACAACTGTTTCTCTTAAACTATAACTTATCAAATCATCAAAGAAGATTTGTGAGGCAGGATCCTGTCCCTACTGAAAATTTCAAAGACCAAAATTCAACAGTTTATTTTTTAATGCTAACGTAATTGTTTGCTTATGAGATTACTAACGATTGTACAAAAAAGAGTACTGCTATGGAGTATCTCCTGTTTGCTCCTGGGCATTTCGGGCCAGGCACAGGAAAAAGGCAGTTTGAAAAAGATCACCGGTAAAGTTTTCGCTTCGTCCGACAGCAGGCCCATACAGGACGCTACCATTTTTATTACCGGCACCAACTCCAGCGCTTCTTCCGACCACAATGGCTCCTTTACTATCGACGCAAAACAGGGAGATGTGTTGATAATAAGTATGATCGGCTATCTGCAGAAAGAAGTTAAGGTAGGTAAGAGCAATAAAGTGGAAGTTAAGCTTGAACAGAAGACTATTCAGCTCGACGATGTAGTGGTAATTGGTTACGGAAAATCAAAACGTAAGGATATTACCGGCGCCATCTCATCCGTTTCCGGGGATGATATAAGGAAAGTGCAGCCGGCTACGATTGACCAGGCGTTGCAGGGCAGGGTGCCCGGCGCTGTTGTGCAGCAGATCTCCGGCCAGCCCGGCGGCGCTGTTTCCATACAGATCCGCGGTTTATCTTCCTTTGGTAATAACCCGCCGCTTTATGTGATCGATGGCGTTATTATCGGCGGAACCGGAATCGGCGGCAGCGGCACCAATCCATTGGCGGGTATCAATCCTTCTGAAGTGGAATCGATCGATGTGTTAAAAGATGCATCGGCCACCGCCATCTACGGATCACAGGCTACCAATGGCGTTATCATTATAACTACCAAAAGAGGGCAGGCCGGTCCGCCAAAAATTACCTACGATATGTACGCCGGTAAACAGCAGTTGCCAAAGGAATATGCTACCATGAACCTGCGGGAATATGCACAGTTCATGAATGAAAAATCGGCTGTTATCGGGTACGATCTCCGGCCCCAGTTCACCAACCCACAGTACCTTGGTGAAGGCACCAACTGGCAAAAGGTTTTGTTCAGGAACGCCCCCATGCAAAACCACAGTATTACGGTTGCCGGTGGTGATAACAGAACACAATATCTCCTTTCCGGTTCTTATTTTCAGCAGGAGGGCATTGCGCTGGGATCGAATTTTACCCGCGCTTCGGTGCGGCTGAACCTCGATAACAAAACGACCAGTTGGCTCAAAACAGGTATCAGCCTGCAACTGGTGCGCATCGGCGAAAAAGTGAATACCACCAATTCGAACGTTATTTCAACGGCGCTTATGCAAACGCCTGATGTAAATGTGCAGAATGCCGATGGAAGCTGGGGTGGCAACGATCCCAATATATACGGCGCATATGCATCGAACCCGTATGCCATTGCGCTTATCATAAAAGACCAGAAAAAGCGCAGCCAGGTATTCGGCAACGCCTATGCGGAAATAGCTTTTACCCGCGACCTCACGCTCAGGAATGAAGTATCGGGCAGTTTTGATTTTGGTACACAGGACCATTTCACCCCCACCTACACCATGGGCAACGTGGTTAATAAAGTAAATACTTCAAGGTATAACTACGGGCAGAACTATTATACAACGCTCAGGAACTATGTAACCTATAACCGGTTGTTCGCCAATAAATATAATGTGAATGCCCTGCTGGGGCACGAAGCGCAGCTAAGCACCTTCGAAAATGTTTCCGCTACCCGCAAAAACTTCCCTTCGAACAACGTGCAGGCTATCAACAGCGGCGATGCCACAACGGCAACGAATACAGGCGATAAAGGACAAAACGCCCAGGAGTCGTATTTCGGCCGGCTTAATTTTGCTTACAACGACAGGTACCTGCTCACGGGAAATATCCGCTATGATGGTTCTTCGAAATTTGCACCCGGCAACCGCTGGGTAGCCACCTGGTCGGGCGCACTTGCGTGGAAGATCAACAACGAAGATTTCTTTAAACAGGTGACCGCCGTAAATGAGCTGAAGCTGCGGGTTGGGTATGGGCTTACCAATAACCAGAACATTGCCGACAACAGTTATGTAGCTTCTTTAAATTCCATTTCCACCGGTTTATCGGGTATATCGCAACTGGCTGGAAATTTACCCAACCCGTTAGTACAATGGGAGAAAACAAAATATGCGAATGTTGGCCTGGATGGTGCATTGTTTAACTGGCGCATCAGTTTTTCAGTTGATTATTACGACCGCAAAACAGACGGACTTTTATTAAGTCTGCCCCTTCCTTTATATTCCGGCACCATCCCTTCTACCAGCTGGTCGCCGGGTTCGCTGGCCGCTCCTTACAAGAACATCGCTGCAGTCAGCAACAAAGGATTCGATCTGCGGATCAGTTCGGTGAATATAAAGAACAAGAACTTTACCTGGAAAACAGATGTGACCGTATCGCATAATACCAATAAGATCCTCGCGCTTAACTCAGATGGTGCGGCATTATATGGTTACTATGGTACCACCATCGCCGCCAAATCGGTTGTGGGCCGTTCCATCGGTGAATTCTGGGGCTACCAGACCGATGGCCTGTTCATGGGGGCAGAGGATTTTAAAACACATCCCGCCATTCCTGTGAACCCTACCACAGGAGTGAAATTACCCATCACGCCTACAACAGGCGGTGTTTGGCTGGGTGATGTAAAGTTTCGCGACCTGAACGGCGACACGGTCATCGATCAGCACGATCAAACGTATTTAGGTTCTCCCATTCCAAAGTTTCAGCTTGGTTTTAATAACACTTTCTCGTACAGGAATTTCGACCTCAACTTTTTCTTCAGCGCCAATATCGGCAATAAAGTATTGAACACATTGCGCATCAATGGCGATAATCCCAATCAGAACTTCGGTTACTTCAAATCGGTGCTCGATTATGCACGGCTGGAGATGATCGATAAAAACGGGTCGGCTACCGATGTAAATAACGTATATGTGGCTAATCCCACCACAAACATTGTAAGAATAAGCCAGAGCAGCGGTAATGATAACGAGCGTATATCCGACAGGTATATCGAAGACGGCACATTCGTCCGTTGCAAGAATATCTCGCTGGGCTATACGTTACCAGAAAAACTGTTATCGAAAGTGCACGCATTCTTTAAGGGTATATTTCAATGTGACCAATGCATTCATTATTTCGAAGTATAAAGGCATGGACCCTGAGATCGGTTCCTGGAACCCGCTGCTGGCCGGTGTAGATAATGGCTTTTATCCGCAGCCGCGCGTATTTACAATAGGAGCCAACCTTGCGTTAACCAAGTAAATAAGAACCATATGAAATCAACATATAAAATAATAATTCCCCTGCTGTTTGCGCTGGCTGTTACCGTGAGTTGCCGGAAAAGTTTTCTCGACCGCCCATCGTTGTCACAGGTTACGTCAGATAATTTTTATCAAACCGCCGCAGACCTGCGGCTGGCTACAGCCGGCCTGTATGGCGGTCCTATCTGGTTCGACTGGATCTATTTCCCCTATTTGGGCATAGGCGATATCCTGAGCGGTAATATGATGCAACCTTACAATGCCGATCTGGTGCAGTTCACTACTTTCTCCATTACCGGCGATAACAGCCAGCTTGCCAATACCTGGCGCGGCTTTTTCAAGATCGTTGCGCATTGCAATGTTACCATCAATTCCATCAGGGCGAAATCGCCTGCCACTATTCCGGAAAAAGATGTGAATGCCGCGCTGGCCGAAGCAAAGTTCATTCGCGCAACCGCATATTTTCACCTGGTACAGTTGTGGGGCGCCATACCTTTAATTGAAGACAATACCAGGCTGATAGATTCACCGCTGGTACGCCGTAACACCGTGCCCGATGTATATAAGTTCATTGCTAACGATCTCACGTATGCAGCTCAGCATCTTCCGGTTACGGATGCGCCCGGCAGGGTAACCACCTGGTCGGCGCAGGGCATGTTGAGCAAGGTATATTTAACCTGGGCCGGTCTTGATCAGAATATGAACCGCAACCAGGCACTGTTAGACAGCGCTAAACTGTATGCCGGCAATGTGTGCAATAAAAGCGGCTTATCGCTGCTGCCCAGTTATTATAATTTGTTCAGGACACAGTACAACGATAATCCCGAATCTTTGTTTGCGTTGCAATGGGCGCCCGGGGTGGGTTATGCATATGGTAATGCGCTACAGGCGCAGTATGCGCCCAGCGGCGACCTGGTAACAGGCGGCGGTGGCTGGGGCGGCGCCATTGGACCTACCTACGATCTGTATACCATGTATACCGCACAGGATTCAATAAGACGGAAAGCTTCGTTTATGCTTACCGGCGATTTTTATCCCGAACTGAATGCTGCCGGCGGCGGGTTCAAATCAGGAGGATGCAGCCTTAAGAAACATATAGTAGGCACCGCTGCTGATAACAATTCACCTACCATGGACCTGTGGTCGTCTATAGAACATAATGCCATCCTGAGGCTGGCCGATGTGTACCTTGTATATGCAGATGCTATTTTGGGCAACAATGCTTCCACTACCGATGCAGAAGCGTTGAAGTACTTCAATAAGGTAAGAACAAGGGCCGGTGTAGATCCTGCACCGTTGATCACTGAGGATACGCTGTTCAGGGAAAGAAGGATCGAGCTGGCCTATGAAAGCCATTTCTGGTTCGATCTTGTTCGGCTTTCGTATTACAATGCACCCAAAGCCATCAGTGCTATCAATAATCAAAAACGGCAATTGTTTACTTACAGCAATGGTATCGCTACACCAACTCCGTACAATGTAGCTATAACACCTGCTACCATAAATACTTTTACCCTGCCGTTACCTGCTACCGAATTAACGGCAAATCCGAAATTGGCGGAACCGCCGGTAGCGTATTATTAAGCAGGTGTGCCACATCGCTTGTTCGCTGAGTACAGGTGTGGCACAACTGGGTTGGTTTTCCTGTCAAACAAAAAAGACAAAAATGAAAAAGATATTATATAGATCTGCTCACTGCTGCATATTGTTGTGCCTGGCCGTGATCATTGCGTCGCTGCCGGCATGTAAAAAGGAAACTTCTAACGGCCCCGTAATAACAGGCGTTCGCAATTTTGCGCTTTCACCGGGCGACTCTGTTCTCAACAGCCTTATACCCGGGCAATGGATCGTATTGGAGGGGCACAACTTAAATGGCGCCACTCAAATATTTTTCAATGGCGTTCCGGCCTCATTTAACAGCGCACTGTTTTCAGATGCCAGCGCCGCTGTGCAGGCACCTGCCGTGATCCCGTTCCCTTCGGTAGCTGCCGATCAACTCAATACCATCCGGTATGTTACCCCCAACGGATCAACGACCTTTACCTTCAATATAGTAGCGCCGCCGCCCACTATTACTGCAGTTTCAAACGAGAATGCCAATGCCGGCGATTCGGTGCGCGTGTTCGGCCTGAATTTCTTTTTCATAAAAAGCATCTCATTTGCCGGTTCTGCAGTAAGCAGCTGGAAGGAAGCCGATGACGGTACATCGGTTGGGTTTATTGTTCCTTCGCTCACACAAAGCGCCCCGCTGGTGATCACTACCGAATCAGGAACGGCCTCCACTGTATTTAATATGAACGATGTAACCACCGGCGCCCTGTGCAATTTTGATGATGTAAACACTTATAGCTGGGGAGCCACCGGTACCAGCAATAATGATCCGCTTTTTATGGGTAACAGGGGTACTTATGCGATCATGACCGATCCGCCATTAAGTCCCAACGAGTGGAGCTGGTGGAATGGAGGACGCAGCATCAATACCAATGGTACCCAATGGGTACCGGTCGACAGCCTGAACGTTCCTGTTGGCGACTATGCACTGAAATTTGAAGTAAACGTACCCGGTCCCTGGAACGGCGGATCGATCTTTGTGGTAAAAGATTATAGTACGGCTTATGTTGGCCGTTACGAGCCCTGGAAGGATGCAAACGGAAATACTTTCAATTATTCAACCTCGGGATGGCAAACAGTTTCCATTCCGTTATCGATGTTCCTTACCAATAATGGTACCGGCGTAGCGGCAACGTCATTACAGGACCTGTTAGGCAGTTCGGGATCGGGCAGTGTTCACATCTGGCTCATCAATAATTCCCCTTCAGCCATGGCAACCGGGTTCAATGCCGCATTTGATAATATAAGGGTAGTAAAGATCAAATAATAAAATAGTTCAAATTTCTGTAATTCCTGTTAGGGAAAAGATAAAACCCTGACGCAAAATTTTCAACAGCAGGTTTATTAGGATGGAGGGAGTGTATACTCCTTCCTTTTTTATAAACCATGCTAAAAGGGCATCATTGCCCGATGTTTATTTTATCAATCTCGTCAAATTGTAAAACACTTCGGGCGGCCTGGCGTACTCCCATCACTGTTTATCTCGGTTTCCAGGGCCGATAAAAGGTCGGATTTAGAAAAAAAATAGTCTTTTTTGTACATAGTAGTGCCAAACCTTTTAGTTAAGTTTGACACTTTGATTGCAATAACCCACACTTCAATTAAGCAAATTAAAATGCCTGCCATGGTTAAATGTAGCTCATTTTTGTTGTTGTTAATAGCTTTCTCTTTTAGTAACAGTAGTAATGCACAATCCTGGCAAAAAACAGATCTTGGAATTGAAGCAACAATAAATTCCACTGCTATCCAAATTCAATATTATAGTCCTTCAACTGTAAGAATACAGAAATGGCCCGCTGGCCGCAGTTTCATTAAAGAAAGTCTTTCGGTTATTGCGAAGCCGAAAAAAACAGCATTCAATGTTAAAAAGCAGGGTGATTTAATTAACTTAAAAACCCAAACACTCAACATTGCGCTTAACCTGAAAACCGGTGACATAATTTATTCAACAGTAAATGGCGAATTGCTGCTGAAAGAAAAACCCGACGGTGTAAAGTTTACGCCGTACAATGATGCAGGCAATAATACTTTAACGGTTCAACAGTTGTTTGTTTTGGACAACGACGAACCCATTTATGGCCTGGGCCAGCAGCAGGAAGGAAAAATGAGCCAGCGTAATATAACGCTGAACATGGTGCAGGGAAACCTCGACGATTATATTCCTTTCTTTCAGTCGGTAAAAGGTTATGGTGTTTTTTGGGACAATTATTCTCCTACGGTATTTACTGATAATGCGGAAGGCACATTATTTAAATCAGATGTTGGAGATTGTGTGGATTATTATTTCATGTACGGCGGCAATGCCGATGGGGTAATTGCACGCATGCGGGAATTGACGGGGCAGGCGCCCATGTTCCCATTGTGGACTTTTGGCTTTTGGCAAAGTAAAGAAAGGTATAAAAGCCAGGATGAATTAGTGGATGTAGTAAACCAATACCGCAAGTTGGGTGTGCCTCTTGATGGTATTATACAGGATTGGCAATATTGGGGAAGCAACTATTTGTGGAATGCAATGGACTTTTTAAATCCTGAATTCCCCAACCCCAAAAAGATGGTGAGCGATGTTCACAATATGAATGCACACATGATCATTTCCATCTGGAATTCGTTTGGTCCGCACACAAAGCAATACAAAGAGTTGGATAAGATAGGGGCGTTGATGGATTTTATAACATGGCCGCAGTCTGGTTCTGAAAAATGGCCATTAAGGCGTGATTATCCTTCGGGGGTTCGGGTATATGATCCCTACAATCCTGCTGCCCGCGATATTTACTGGAAATATTTGAGTGACATGTTTGAACTTGGGCTAGATGGCTGGTGGATGGATTCCTCAGAGCCAGACCACCTGGATGCTAAACCGTCGGATTTTGACAATAAAACCCATCTGGGATCATTCAGGAAAGTTCGCAATGCATTTCCTTTGATGACAGTGGGCGGTGTATCAACGCATCAGCGTGCAGTTGATTCCGCAAAGAGAGTGTTTATTCTCACACGCTCAGCATTTGCCGGTCAGCAACGGTATGGAGCCAATACCTGGTCGGGCGATGTTACTTCATCATGGAATGCATTGAGGAGCCAGATTGCTGCGGGCCTGAATTTCTCACTTACCGGCATACCTTACTGGAATGCGGATATCGGCGGATTCTTTCTTTCAAAGTTTAAAAGAAAATTAGAAGACCCCGAATATCGTGAATTATATGTTCGCTGGTTGCAGTTTGGAACTTTTACTCCCATGATGCGTTCGCATGGTGCAGATGCCCCAAGGGAAATTTATCAGTTTGGACAAAAAGGAAGTAAATATTACGATGCTATTGAGAAATACATCAACCTGCGTTATCATTTATTGCCTTATATATATTCTGCCTCATGGGATGTTACGGCCAATCAATCGAGCATGATGCGTGCCCTGGTGATGGATTTTCCAAAAGATAAAAATGCGTTGGATATTAACGATGAATATATGTTTGGCAAATCCCTGCTGGTAAGTCCGGTTACCAGCGCGATGTATGTGAAGCCAGGTGTTACCGTCACAGAAACAATACAGGAAGAAGACTTCAGCACGATCAAATCAAAGGAAACATATTTGCCTGCAGGAACTGACTGGTATGATTTCTGGACTGCTGAAAAATTTTCCGGCGGTAATAAGGTAAGCAGGCAAACACCACTCGATATTATGCCTCTTTATGTGAAAGCAGGTGCTGTCATTCCTGTTGGGCCAACTGTTCAATATGCGGAAGAGAAAAAGTGGGACAGCCTTGAGATAAGAGTTTATCCCGGTGCAAATGGAAAATTTGTTTTGTACGAAGACGAGCATGATAATTACAATTATGAGAAAGGGATTTATTCAACGATCAGTTTCGCCTGGGATGATGCAAAAAAGACCTTCACCATCAGCGATAGAAATGGTTCGTTCCCGGGAATGCTTAATGAAAGAAAATTCAACATCGTATTAGTAACCAGCCAGGCCGGCAAGGCAGTAAGCTATACAGGGAAAAAGGTGGTTGTAAAATTTTAAAAAGAAACAAAAGATAAACAATAGTATGAAGCGCCGGTTATTGCCTGGAATACTGTTTTCGGCTTTCAGCAAAATGGTATTTGGGTAAAAAGTAGTTGCTCAATCTCGGGCTGTATCAAACCCGGAATAACCTCCTGGAATTATTGGTCGGGCAATCATGGGACCAAAGACTCAGGTATACAAAAATGACTTCCTCGTAAGGTTGCTGTATCGTTCATTGCGAACGGTATGCTTGAAGGCTGTCTCGAAATACGTTAAACGAAACCATATGAAAAAAGGATCTTCGCTCCTTGTCATGTTTGCAATACTCTCCGCCTGCGTTGCTGTTGCCCAACAACCTGCTGTTATTAAAATTGAAGATGGGTTGGTGCAGGGAACAATTGAAGGTGGATTAACTATATACAAAGGAATTCCTTTTGCCCAACCGCCGGTTGGCAATTTGCGTTGGCGTGCTCCACAGCCTGTAAAAAAATGGGACACCGTTTTACAGGCAAAAAAATTTGCTCCTGGTCCTGTACAGGGTTGGACACCACCTTCAGGAAAAAGCGAAGATTGCTTATACCTGAATGTCTGGTCGCCTGCAAAATCTTCAAATGAAAAGATGCCTGTTCTTGTATGGATCTATGGTGGTGCATTCAATGCAGGCGCTACTTCGGATGTAAATTATAGCGGTGAAAAATTAGCGAATAACGGCGTCGTATTTGTAAGCATTGCTTACCGGGTTGGTCAGCTTGGATTTTTAGCACACCCGGAATTAAGCGCGGAAAGTGCAAATCATGTTTCAGGCAATTATGGTTTGCAGGATATGATAGCAGGACTTAAATGGGTGCAGAAAAATATCGCTGTATTTGGAGGCGATCCTGATAAGGTTACCATTTTTGGTGAATCTGCAGGTGGCATTGCTGTCAGCATGTTGTGTGCATCCCCGCTCGCAAAAAAATTGTTTCGTGGCGCTATCTCACAAAGCGGTGGTTCATTCGGACCACCAAGGATCACTACTTTTCCGGGAGAGAATTTAAAAAAACTACGTGATGCAGAAATTGCAGGCGAAGCTTATGTAAAGAATGCAGGATTTTCTTCGATCGCAGATTTGAGAAAAACCGATGCGGATAAACTTCCTGCAATACGCGGACTGGCATGGCCCATTATTGATGGATTTGTGATACCGGATGATCAGTATAAATTATATGAAGCAGGTAAATATAATGATGTAGCTATAATGATTGGCTATAACTCTGACGAAGGCGCCAGTTTTTCACCGCCAAAAACACCTGCAGATTATATAGCTGCCGTAAAAACCCGCTATGGTAAATTCGCAGACGATCTTTTGAAGGCTTATCCGGTTGATTCAACTGCAGTTCCCAAAACAGCAAGAGACCTGAGTCGTGATGCAGCATTTGGATGGCATACGTGGAGTTGGGCAAGGTTGCAATCGAAGACCGGGAAATCGAAAGTGTTTTATTACTACTTCGACCAGCACCCCGATTATCCTGCCGGTTCGCCACGGTACGGTTATGGGTCGCCGCATGCACAGGAAGTTGCTTTTGTTTTTAAACACCTCGATCCATCAAATCCTCAGACAACTAAAAGCGATTTGGAAATTTCCGATGCTATGGCTGCTTACTGGACCAACTTTGCAAAGTATGGAAATCCGAATGGTAATGGACTTCCTGAATGGCCTGCATTCAGCAATAAAAATCCTGTGGTGATGTACTTTAATCAAACACCTCATACGGGACCTGTACCGGATGAAACATCACTTGAAGTGCTGAATGCTTATTTCAAATGGAGACGTACACCGGAAGGAGAAGCATGGGCCCGATAATGTAAGATCGAAACTATTTCAAATTTAGCTTCACGATCACATCTGTGTTGTTTTCTTTATTGGCGATCCCGTTCAATACAATTTCATTCTCACTTTGCCTGAAACTTACCTTTACATTTGTGGCGAGGTATTTTGCTGAAGCAATTTTATCTGAAACAGCCGGCAGAATAATTTTTCCATCCGAAGGAACTTTTAGAACATGCACGTAGATCGCTTTGTCGGTAAAAGTGGTTCCGCCCCAAGTTGCATCCCATACGCCTCCCTTTGTGCTATAAATGCTTTCTCCATATTTGGTAAGAAAATCACCGATCTCTTTCAAACGCTGCACCTGTGCCGGCTCAATTTCCCCATCTGCTTTTGGACCAACGTTTAACAACAAATTTCCATTCTGACACACAACAGATACCAATAAACGGATGCAACTGTCAGTGGACAACATCCGGTCTGCTGCATCAGGCGTCCAGCCCCAGGCCGTTTGACTGAGATTGGTGCACAATTCCCAGGGCCTGCTTTCTCTTCCTCTCAATCTTACTTCCTGTGTATTAAAATCACCCATCCATCCGCTGCGGGGATTGATGACGATCTTTGGTTGTAATTGTCTAACCATTGAATTCAGCTTAACAGGCTCCCAACTGAATTTTCCTTTGTAAGTTTTTTCAAAACCACGGGTGTACCAACCTTTTCCGCCATCCCACAAAATAGCACAGAATGTTTCAGGTGGCTGATTTTCTGCGAATTGTTTCTATATTGTACATCACTGCCATCCCTGCTGTATGAAACTGCTTTTTAAGTTGATCGCGATTGCTTTCGTGTTATAAGATCTGTCGGGGGTTTATATGGTTTGGTACATGAGCGGGCTAAACAGGTATGATGGCTATGTACCTGAAACTTTCCACCATTCAATTAAAGTTCCTCCCTCGTTTTTCGACGATCACATTTCAAAAATTACAGGCGGCCCATTTAAAAACACTAAGAAGCTCATCGTTAACTGAGAGACCTTTCAGCAGTTGCCGGAAATGCTTCGGAGGAAGCATACCCGGTTTTTCTGAAACATTTCAGACCCTCATTTGCATCATTTGAGGGCCCTTTTTAAAGCAGCATAGCAATAATTTTACAGCAATTATAATCTCTGAATTGCTTGATATGAAATTACGACTGCTGCTGTTTTGTATGCTCGGTTCTTCGCTTATTAATAGCTTACTGGCAGGCTCCCCTTCTTACAGAACAACTCCTGAAGGAGTGATCGTTTTTACCGATCCGCTTGTTACCGGCGTCCCGATGGCAGTGAAGCTTGAAGTTATTACAGACAATATTATACGGGTGATGGCAGTGCCGGGAAAAGAAATGCCGGCCAGGGAAAGCCTCGTCACCGTTTACAAAAAAAGTCCCAAGGTTATCTGGACCATCATTCCTTCCAAAGCGAACATTACTTTAAAAACCGGCAGCCTTATCGTTGTTGTTGATGCAAAAACAGGGGCTGTTTCTTTCCTTGACCGCAACGGCAAAAAAATACTGAATGAAAAAGGGCCTGTGGGCAGAAGTTTTCAACCGGCGGTATTTGACGGGAAACGTGCCTATAGACTCATTCAAACTTTTCAAACCACGCCTGGCGATGCATGGTACGGCCTTGGCCAGCACCAGGATGGTATCTATAATTATAAAGGACAACAGGTACAGTTTTTTCAAAACAATACGGAAGTGGCGATCCCCTTCCTGATCTCAGGCAAAAACTATGGGATCCTGTGGGATAACTATTCACTCACGACAGCCGGCGACATCAGATCCCTGCATCCACTTACCTCCATGCAATTGTTCTCAAAAACAGGGGAGGCCGGCTGGCTTACTGCATCGTATGCCAACAACAAACAAAAACCGCAGGAGGTAATTACTGAAAGAGCGGAAGATAATATAAATATGGAGTTCGAGGGCGACTCAAAACGGCAACTGCCTGCGGCATTTACTGCCGCAAGCGGCGTAGTGACCTGGGAAGGCAGCATGGCCAGTTATCTATCGGGGAATCACCAATTCAGGTTCACCTTTGGCGGCTCGTTGAAAATGTGGTTGAATGGAAAACTGGTGGTTGATCATTGGCGGAAGGCATGGAACCCCGCGCCGGTATTAATTCCCTTCGTTTTTAAAAAAGGAGAAAAGATACCGGTGAAAATTGAATGGACGCCCGAGGGCAGCGAATCCTATCTTTCCCTGAAATGGCAGGAACCATTGCCTTTGGAAGAACAGAACAGCTTCAGCTTTTCTTCCGAGGCCGGTCAGCTGGTTGATTATTATTTTGTTCATGGCAGCAACATGGATGAGGTGATTGCCGGTTATCGTAAGCTTACCGGTAAAGCGCCGATCGTTCCAAAATGGGCGCTGGGTTTCTGGCAAAGCCGCGAGCGGTATAAAACGCAGGCTGAAATAGTAGCGACAGTTGATGAATTCCGGAAAAGAAAAATTCCTATTGACAATATAGTGCTCGACTGGAGTTACTGGAAAGAAGCAGCCTGGGGCAGCCAGGAGTTTGATGAAAGCCGCTTTCCTTCTCCCGACAGTATGATCGATGTTTTGCACAACAAGTACAGTACGCACCTTATGATATCGGTATGGCCCAAGTTTTACGAAGGCATACCTGCCTATAATGAGTTTGAAAAGAAGGGCTGGCTTTACAAAAGGAACATCGCCGACCGGCAAAGAGACTGGATAGGCAAAGGGTATGTTTCTACTTTCTACGATGCTTTTAATGAACGGGCACGAAAAGGCTTCTGGGACCTTATCAACAAAAAGATCTACAGCAAGGGTATCGATGCGTGGTGGATGGATGCCAGCGAACCCGATATTCTTTCCAATGTAAGTCCTGAAAAAAGAAAACAACAGATGTCGCCAACTGCATTGGGCAGCGCTGCCGAATATTTGAATGCCTATCCGTTACAAAATGCAAAAGGTATTTATGAAGGACAACGGCTAACAGATCCGGGTAAACGCGTGTTTCTTTTAACACGTTCAGGTTTTGCCGGTTCCCAACGTTACGCCGCAGCTATCTGGAGTGGCGATATCGGTTCAACCTGGCGCGATATGAAAAACCAGATCACGGCCGGGCTTAACTTTTCCATGTCGGGGCTTCCATACTGGACAATGGACATCGGCGGATTTGTGGTGCCTGAAAAGTTTGAAAAACCCGCGGCTGACGATCTGGAAGAATGGCGGGAATTGAATACGCGATGGTACCAGTTTGGTGCATTTGTTCCTTTGTTCCGCTCGCATGGACAGTTCCCGTACCGGGAAATCTTCAACATCGCTCCTGATGAACATCCTGCTTATAGCAGCTTCCTTTATTATGACAATCTTCGTTACCGTTTAATGCCTTACATCTATTCACTGGCAGCACAGGCGTACCATGAAGATTATACGATAATGCGTGGACTGGTAATGGATTTTGCAAAGGATACAGCGGTTTTAAATATCGGCGATCAATACATGTTTGGTTCTTCGTTGCTGGTAAATCCTGTTTGCGAATACAGGCAGCGCAGCCGTGAGCTGTATTTGCCAAAATGTGCCGGCTGGTATGATCTTTATTCAGGAAAATGGTATGCGGGCGGTCAGCATATCAATGCCGGAACGCCTTATGAACGTATGCCCGTCTTTGTAAAAGCAGGCTCTATAATTCCTTTCGGACCGGCGCTACAATTCACTTCCGAGAAACCGGCCGATACCATCACCCTGAACGTATACACAGGTGCAAACGCCTCGTTCAATCTGTATGAAGATGAAGGAACGAATTATGATTACGAAAAAGGCGCATTTTCCACTATACATATAGAGTATAATGAAGCGGCAAAAACGGTTACCATCGGCGATCGCAGGGGTACGTTCAATGGAATGCTGCAAAAAAGAACGTTTCGTATCAATGTCATTACACCAAAAGAGGCGCAGCCCCTTGATTTTGATATAAGAAGTGAAAAAGAAGTGTTGTATAAAGGAAAAAAGACAGTGATAAAATTGTAGTTAAGCTAAACAATTTAATATGAAACCAACCAAAACGATTCGCTTGCGAAAAATGATGCTGTGGAGTATTTTACTTGTATTCCTCGCAAACACCAATGCTTTTGCGCAATCAGCAAAAGTGAGTGGTACCGTAGTAGATCAACAGGCCGCACCGGTTCCGGGTGCAACGGTTACGGTAAAGACAACCAACCGTTCAACCGTTACGGATGCTGCCGGAAAGTTTATGATCGATGCATCGCCCGAAGATGTTCTTGTAATCAGTGCTATCGGCTTTACCAGCCAGGATATTAAAGCCGGTTCGGGCGACCTGATGATCCGGTTACAGGAAGCTGTTAATCAACTGGAAAACGTCATCGTTATCGGTTATGGCACTCAAAAGAAAAAATTGGTTACGGGCGCTACTTCTCAGGTAAAAGGGGAAGACCTTGCCAAATTAAACACAACAAATGCTTTACAGGCATTGCAGGGACAGGCAGCCGGTGTTAACATTACCTCTGTCTCAGGGCAACCCGGCGGCGGCTTTAAGGTAAATATCCGCGGCGCCGGAACTATCGGGAACTCAAGTCCCCTTTATGTTGTGGATGGGGTTATTACAAATGACATTACCTATTTAAACAATTCAGACATTGCTTCAGTTGACATTTTAAAAGATGCTGCATCATGCGCCATCTATGGTATCAATGGTGCAAACGGTGTTGTTTTGATCACAACACGAAGCGGAAAATCGGGAAAAAAAGAAGGGCAGATCTCATTTGATGCTTATTACGGAGTTCAAAACATTGGCCGTAAACTGCCTTTGCTGAACGCTGAGCAATACGCTACCATGCAAAATGAAGCAGCCATTAATAGTGGTAAGGCGCCGCTGTTCACGCAGGCACAAATTGACGATTTAGCCAAAGGGAGCAGCATTTTGCCAGCTCATGGAACCGACTGGTTAAACCAGCTATTTTCTTCCAATGTGCCGATTCAGAATTACACGTTAGCCGCTAATGGCGGATCTGACGTATCATCTTACTCATTGGGTGGTTCATATACCGAACAGGGTGGGATCATTGGCGGTTCAAAGCTTTCAAATTATAAACGTATCAATTTCCGTGCAAACACCGAACGCAAAATGTACGACGGAGCTTTGAAAATAGGCGAGCATCTCACTTTTTCCTTTATCAATCAAAAAGGCGTTGCCGATGGTGGATTATATTCCGGTAACGTATTGGCCGCCGCAATCGGTACAAGCCCCTTATTGGCTATGTACGATGAAAACGGTAAATACTTAAGCAGTATCAATTCTACTGTATATAATGGCGGTGTCTGGAATAATACCGAAGCGAATCCTTATGCACTGATGCAATACAATAATCAGAATGAAAGCAAAACACAAAGATTGGTGGGAGATGTTTATGCTGAGCTGCAGCCCATCAAAAACTTAAGAATAAGAACGGTCTTCGGTTTGAATTATTCTTCTTCAGCCAATCATAGCTACCGGCCACAGTACGACAGGTTGTCAATATACGCTTATAACGATTATGAAAACATCAGCCAGGGCGGCTCTCAGGGATATACCTGGAACTTTGATAATACGATCAACTACCTTTTTAACATTAAAGAGCACAAATTTGATGTTTTGGCCGGTAGTGCGGTTAGAAAATACCAGGGAACATGGTTGAGCGGAAGTAATACAGGAGCTACTTTATTTGGCTCTTTTGATCGTGGTTATCTGAGTAATTCCGCGGTAACTTCAATTACAATGAGTGCAGATACTTCGGCAGCCAACAGGCAAACCGTCACTAATAGCATGTCGCTTAGCGGAAATGCCAATGCAGTGTATGCACAATCTTCCTTCTTCGGTCGGGTGAATTACAGTTTTAAAGAAAAATACCTGATTTCCGCTGTTTTCCGTGCCGATGGTTCTACCATGTTTGCTCCTGGTAAGCAATGGGGATATTTCCCGTCATTTTCTGCCGGTTGGGTGGCAAGCAATGAAGATTTCATGACATCTACCAACAGCTGGTTGAATTTCCTGAAAGTAAGGGCAAGCTGGGGTACGAATGGTAACGATGGAATTGCTGCTTTCAATTACCTGTCTTTAATTTCCTTATCGAATGCCCGGTACAATTTCGGCAGCGATAATACTACTTTAACACAGGGTTCGTATCCTTCAACAATTGGTGTTGAAAATACCAAATGGGAAAGTTCCCGTCAAACCAATATCGGTATCGACGCCCGGTTCCTGAATAATAAGTTAGACATGAGCCTCGACCTGTACAACAAAACCACCAAAGACTGGTTAATTGCAGCGCCTTTGCTGGCAACTGCCGGTGTTAGCAATCCTCCATACATCAATGGCGGAGATGTTACCAATAAAGGGATCGAACTCCAGTTATCTTATAACGGAAATGTTGGCAACGATTTTACCTATAATGTTTCCGGTTCTTATGCCTACAATAAAAATGTAGTGAACAATATTCCAACTGCCGATGGGATCATTCACGGTGGCACAAACAGTTTATTTGTCAATGGCCCTGAATTCTTCCGTGCCGCTGCAGGAAATCCAATTGGTTATTTCTGGGGTTATAAAACCGCAGGGATCTTTCAGAATAATGCCGATGTAGAGGCATGGACCGGTAAAAACGGATTACTTCAACCGAATGCACAACCCGGTGATCTGAAACTGGTAGATTATAATGGCGATGGAGTAATTGACGCAAAAGATAAAACCAATATCGGTGATCCCAATCCGCATCATATTTTTGGTTTCAGATTTTCAGCAAACTATAAAAACTTCGATCTTTCTGTAACAACCAATGGGGTAGCAGGTAATAAAATCGTTCAGTCATATCGTTCGCCAGGTCAATGGGCTAACCATACAACCGACATTCTTAGCCGCTGGCATGGGGAGGGAACTTCGAATAAAATGCCCCGCATAACGCAAAACAGTTCGAACTGGGTAGAATTTTCAGATCTCTATATTCATGATGGAAGCTATTTAAGAGTTTCAAACATTACCCTTGGGTACAATGTGGCAAAACTTATAAGATGGAAAAATTTAAGCCAGTTCCGCTTATATGTAGCCGCTCAGAACCTGGTCACTTTTACAAAATACAGTGGTATGGATCCTGAGGTTGGTGCTTCTTCGGCAGATGCAAGCGGCACTTATTTTTTTGGACAGGGTGTTGACAATGGATTTTATCCACGCCCAAAGGTTTACATGGCAGGTGTAAACATTATTTTCTAATTGTGAAAAAGAAAAATCATGAAAAGATATAGAATCATCATAGTTGCAGCCGTTGCAATAATAACATTCAATTCGTGCAAAAAATTTCTCACGAGCGAATTGACCGATGCTAAACAGACCAATATCACGTATTATAAAACGCCTTCTGAAGCTTATACTGCCCTGACTGGTTGTTACAATGGGCTTAATCAGATCTATAACAATGATGCCATCCCCGCTTTGCTGGAGGTTTTCTCTGACAACAGTTTTGGCGGCACGGGAACTTTCGACGGGTATGGATGGGCAATGGTAGATGAATTTGATAAATCAATTTCACCTTCGGATGTTTCATTTCATAGCGGGGGATGGAAAGCGTATTACCAAACCATTTACCGCTGTAATGTATTACTGGAGAACATTGATAAGGTTGCATGGGGCGACAGTATTGCGTTAAGAACAAAATATGCCGCCGAAGCGAAATTCATTCGTGCTTACTGTTATCTGGACCTGGTTCGGCTGTTCGAGAATGTTCCCCTGGTTATAACACCGACCATTGCCAATGTGCCGCAGGCCGGTCCCGAAGAAACGTTTACTCAGATCATGACCGACTTACGTGAAGCTTCGGATAGTCTTCCTTCGGCTTCTTACAAAACCGTACCCAGCGGAAGAATAACCAAATGGGCTGCGGAATCTTTATTGGCGCGCGCTTACCTGTACTATGCCGGTTTATATGGCAAAAGTACTATTGCCGGCGAAACGGCAGCTACCGCTTTGGCTGCAGTAGAAGATGTAATTGCCCATAGCGCACATTCATTGGTAAGCGATTTCACCACTTTATGGCCGGCAGCTTCAACGGCAAAAAATGTTGCTTATGCGGGTGAAGATAATCCGGAAGTAGTATTTGCGATTAAATATTCTTCAACAGACAACTGGTCTGCAGATGCTACCGGGAACAGGTGGATGGTAATGGAAGGAATACGTTCGCAAAGCATTTATCCTTACCAGGCAGGGTGGGGCGCCTGTACTGTTGACCCTAACCTTTGGGGGCTTTATCCTTCATCCGATACACGGCGTTTTGCTACCATCATATCGATAGCCGACGAAAATCTTGCTTACACCAAATCAAGTGACTGTCGCGAATACACAGGGTATTTTATGAAAAAATATGCAATGCAGTGCGATCAGAATGGAAATTCTATTGTTTCCAATTTTCAAACCGGGCAGTACCAGGACTTTTTCGTCATTCGCTATTCAGATGTTCTGTTGATGGCTGCAGAACTGGGAAGCCCCAACGCCGTAAGCTATTACAACCAGGTACGTCTTAGAGCCGATCCTTCAGCTGCTCCTGCCGCTGTTGTTTCCGAAGCAGAAATTTTAGCGGAACGCCGGTTGGAATTTGCGGGGGAAGGGCTGCGGTATTGGGATCTATTGCGCCAGGGCGTCGATGCAGCAGCTTCAACGATTGCTGCAAATACAACTGTATCATACTTCCAGGACGGTACTTCAAATCCACCTTCTGCTTCAAAATTAGAGGCAAACATTAAAGCAACCCGTGGGTTTCAGCAAATACCTAACGACCAGATTACTTTATCCTCAGGTACATTGAAACAAAATGCCGGCTGGTAACAGATCTGTCACAACTAAAAATAAAAGTAAATGAAAAATAAATTGATAATAGGCCTTGCATTTTTAGGAGCGGCACTGCTGTATTCTTCGTGCAAGCCTGAAATATTTGAATTGGGTGCATTGGCCAAAAAGGACGAACTGAAGTTCACTATTGAACCTTCATCGGCAAATCCTAATGATATTGTTTTAACAAGTTTAACGCCGGGTCTTACTCCATATTGGGTTACCCCTTTTGGACAATCAATAAAGTTAAAAGATACTACCAATGTTCCTTTCCCCGGAACTTACAAATTTGTGTACGGTGTGGAAAGCGCGGGAGGTCTTGTGCTGGCCGATACAACGCTTGTAACAATAAACACTATTGATCAAAATACCGTAAGCGACCCAATGTGGATCAAACTCACCGGTGGCCTGGGAGAATCGAAAACATGGGTTCTGGATCTGGATGCAAATGGGGTGAGCAAATATTTTAAGGGGCCATTTTACTTTGCGGGCCCGGGATGGGTATGGGACCCTGCGTTTAAAGATATCCCCTGGGCCGGCGTTTCAGCAGGCGATTATGGTACCATGACTTTTGATTTAATTGGTAATGCAAATTTTAGCGCCAATAATAAAATGTTCCCCGAATTTTCGGGAACAGGTAAATTCATGGTGTACCCGGCTACAAATGAGCTGGCGACTATTGATGCCCAGGTTTTGCACGACAAAGCGCAGGGTGGCCAGGTAGCCAACTGGAATGCAAGAATGACGGTTAGAACACTTACCGACAGCACCATGCAACTCATTGCTAAAAAAGATGCCAGTAATTGGTACATCTACAATTATATAACAAAGGAGTACTACGATACGCATTAGATCAGCGCTATTCAGGTAGTGAGGCCGCCTTAAAAGTAATTTGGGCGGCCTTTTTTTTGCCACATTTTCCAACTATTACTACTCCCACTGCGAAATAAAATCGCCTACTTGCATTTATGCAATAAGAATTCAATATAATCATAGCGAGTTGTAAGTTATTTGTTTACGTGTTATTATTTAAGCGAATGATCACACCCGCATTGTTGCATGGCCCGAAAAAATTTTAATATCCGATATCCGTTTCGCCCTATTCGTGTAACTAATAAATGCCGTCTTCAGGGGCGGTTTTTCCCATTATTCTATTTAATCCAAACCCCTATACACCTATGTCACTTATTATTTTTCTTTGCAAACGCCAGTATTTATGGCGGCGTTATGCTATTATTTTTTCCTTATTAATATGCACGTTGTTCATTCCTTATTACACGTTGCAGGCGCAGTTGAACCTGACTGCAGGGCAAACAGTGTCGCTTAATTCAACTGTCACATACCCTTCGGCTTCTGTTTCAGGCGCAAATACCACACTCTCCCTTGGCAGCAGCGCCAACGTCGATATTACGGGTAATTTTTCCTGGCTCGATCAACCTTCATACATCAGCATAGCACCAGGCGGCGCACTTACCATTGGCGGTAATTTCCTGGGCGATGGCAATATAGGCACCAATAATAATTATTATCCGTGCGTTTCCGCTGCGGGGCTCACCAGCCAGGCCATGATCATCGACTGCCACGGTTCTTTAACGGTAAACGGCAACCTGGCAGGTGGCAGTTCTGCCAAACGGTTCAAGAACTGGGTGTTTCTGCACGTTTACAGCGGCGCTACCGTAACCCTCAATGGCAATGATAATGTATTAGGCCCCAGGGGTATTATTTATGTGCACAATGGCGGAACCCTCATAGTGAACGGAACGAACTTCCTGGTAGAATATGCATACAGCCGGATTGAGGTGGAAAACGGGGGAACCATGCAGGCTGTTAACCTTACTGTGAACGGCAATGGTTCCACTGCGGTTACAAGCGCGTGTGCGGGTAACCCTTACCCTTATAACGGCATAGCCTCCACTACAAATCCCCCTTATACTTCCCTGAATGTGAACGGTGCTTTGAATGTTAGCGGAAACCTCTCATTTAACGACGCAACTGTAAGCACTTCTGCCATGACTTCCGGTACCGGACATTTTACGGTTGGAAGTTCGGGTGTAGTAACTGTTGGCGGTAATTTCATAAATGGTTCCACCCCCACGGCCACCGGTTCAGATACAGTTGCCATCCATGGCCTGTTAACTGTTACGGGAAATGCGATCAACAACAGTATATTGAATATCGGTAGCACCGGTACAATGACCGTTCATGGCAGTGCCGGCCTGGCCAACAATACGGGAAGCGTTTATGGCGTATCGGTTATAACCGTAGACGGGAAACTGAATGTTGTAACCGACGTAACCAATAACGGGCTCATTAATATCAATTCCATGGGCTTTGTAAAAGCCTTTGGCAATCTATATAACAATACCATTGCTACATTTGGAGTTGCCGTCATTACCGTTATCAACGACCTGTACGTACAGGGTAATATCATCAGCAACGATATTATCAGGGCTATTTGTCCGCCGGGCGATACTGCCGCTTATGTGGGTTGGTCCGGCGCCTGGTTCTCCGGCGCACATGATACCGTACAGAATTATTCCTCTGGTGTGTATTACTATACGGGAACCCAGGTGCCGCCAGGTAACGCATTGAATATGTGCTCGGGTAATGAGGTACCGCTCGATATTGTACTGGCCAGCCCTTTGTTATCGCTCAAAGGCGGGCAGGCGCCGTTTGGGATCAGCTTACAATGGCAGTGCCCCGTTTCGCAGTTGCCGTTAGCCTTTACGGTAGAGCGTTCTCAGGATGCCTACCAGTTTTCGAATATTGGCGAGGTAGCCGCAGTCGGCAGGCAGAGCAATTACTCGTTTACCGACGAGTTACCGAAGGCCGGGAGGTGGTATTACCGTATCAAAGCATCGATGCCCGGCGGCAACCGGGTATACAGCAAAACGCTGGCTATATTTTATCGTAATAATACGGTTGATGTAAGCATGCGGCCCTCTGTAACCAGGGAATCCTGTTTGAAGGTATTTGTGAATACCCCGGCAACTCAACAACTTAACCTCCAGGTAATGGATATAACAGGCCGCATCCTTCTAAAACAAAGAGCTATCGCTGAAAAAGGGCAGAACATATTTACCCTGAACGTAGCCCGGATGAGCAAAGGTGTTTATTATGTTCGGGTATTTAACAATGAAGGATTGAATAAAACGATTATGGCTGAGAAAAAATAGTTGAACGTCAATTTTTAAATGGGGAGCAAAGACAGGGATTGGTTACCACCTGTTTTTGCCCCATATTTTTTGTATCGTGAAAACGGAACAGCATTTTTCTTTTGAAGAAGAACCTGGATGCCGTTTAACTATCGCTACCCGGGCTGGCTTTTTTCATTTTTGCAATGAATTCAGAAGGAAGCATATTGAACTTACCCTTGAACGATTTCGCAAAATAGTTAGGTGTCGTAAACCCAACCTGGTAAGCGATCTCCGAAATGGTCATATTGCTTTTTCCCATCAAGGCAACCGCTTTGCTCAATCGAAAAGAACGAATGTACTCTACCGGGGTTTCGCCGGTCAGCTCAAGCAATTTGGTATACAGGGTGCTTCTGCTCATTCCTATCTGCCTGCTTAAGCTTTCTACCGACAATTGCGGGTTGGTGATGTTTTTTTCAAGATAGCCGATGATTGTCGTTAGTAATTTTTCATCCGGGGAATCTATCTCCACTTCAGGCGCCGCAAATTTTAACTGCTTCGTATAAGTGCTTTGCATGGTGCGCTGCAACTGCAGCAGGTTCTTTATTTTGGCATTTAAAACCTCAAAGTTGAATGGTTTGGTTATATAGTCGTTGGCCCCTGTTTCCAACCCTTTGATCTGCTGTTCCTGGCCGGTCATGGCCGTTAGCAGAATCACCGGAATATGGCTTGTTCTTTTATCCGCTTTTATTTTTTTTACCAGTTCAATGCCATCCATTTCAGGCATGCTCACATCACTTACTATCAGTTGCGGATGTTGGGAAAGCGTTTTCTGCCAGCCATCTTTGCCATTGACCGACTCTATAACTTTATACCTGCCGCGCAGGTTGTCTTTAAGGTAAAACCTGAAATCATCATTGTCTTCCACCAGCAATACCGGCAACGCATCGTTTCTGCTGTTTTCGTCCGTTGCTGCCGGAAAACTGTATGCGCCATTGTTAGCAGCTTCCGGTTCTTTCTGCACGGCCGGTTGTTTTTCAACAGCTTCATGAATACGCTGTAGCGGAATTTGGATCGTAAATGCACACCCTTTACCCGGCTCGCTTTCTACCTGTATTTTTCCCCCATGTAGTTTAATGAACTCTTTTGTTATCGACAAACCAATACCGGTGCCCTGGTTAAGTATCGATGCACTGGTATCGTTTTGAAAGAAGCGGTCGAATATGAGGTCTTTTTTATCCGTTGGAATGCCAATACCTGTATCCGTTACATTGATCCACACCCAGGTTTGTTCCTGGTCATCTGAACTTTCAGCTTTTTGCAGATCCACGGTAATATGGCCGCCCTCGAGGGTGAACTTGAATGCATTTGATAATAAATTGAAAAGAATGCGTTCAATTTTGTCGCGGTCAAAAAAAGCATCCAGCCGATCGATACAGCTTTTGAAAGTGAAGCTGATGTGTTTTCTTTCCGACATATCCCTGAATGAATCAGTCACTTCCTTTAAAAAGGATACAAACTCGCCTTTCGATAACTGTAATTTCAATTCATGCTCTTCCATCTTCCTGAAGTCGAGCAGCTGGTTTACAAGGTTCAGCAGCCTTCTTGCATTACGCCTGATCATATTCAGTTTATCGAGCCTGCCGGTAGTAGCCTCATCTTCGATCAGCTGGTCAACCGGCCCCATGATCAACGAGATGGGCGTTCTGAAATCATGGCTGAGGTTGGTAAGGAATTTCAGCTTCATACGGTCCAGCTCCTGTACGCGTTTAACTTCACGCCGCTCCTGTTCCAGTGCAAACTTCTTTCTTATTCTTGAAATGCCTTTGTGCCTGCTGTAAAGAAGCAGGCCGCCGATCGCGAGCACATAGAATATATAGGCATAGGTGGTACGCCAGAAGGGAGGTTTCACATATATTTTTATGATCGTGTCTTTTGTGCTCCATATGCCATCGTTGTTACTGGCTTTTACCCGGAAGATATATTCACCGGGATCGAGGTTGGTATAGGAGGCCTGGCTGGCCGTGCCTACATAGTTCCAGTCTTTGTCAAAACCATCGAGTTTGTAAGCGTAATGGTTCTGCCTCGGTATTGTATAGTTAAGCGCTACAAAGCTCAACGCAAAATTTTGTTTGTAATTCAGGCGTATTTCATCGGCAACCGATATATGTTCTTTGATTGGCGCATCGTTACCGGCAGCAACCGGTTTATTGGAGATCTTCAGATCGGTTAAAATAACCTGCGGCACATTTCTATTAACGGTAAGCCTGCCGGGATAAAAATGATTGAAGCCTTCCAGGCCGCTGAAAAGCAGTTCTCCGTCTGCTAACCTGCAACCAGCACCCCTGATATAATTTGAATTTTGAAGGCCATTCAGATGCGTGAAGTTCCGGAAACGCTTTGTATCTGTGTCGAATTGCGTTATACCGGTATTGGTAGAGAGCCATAGCCTGCCTGTTGCATCTTCTACGATCTGGTACACCATGCTGTTTTGCAAACCGTCTTTTTCTGAATAGGGGGTGAACAGGTGCTTACCGGCTTCAAAAGCGGCCAAACCACTGAAAGTACCGATCCACATTTTCCCTTTTCGGTCGCGGTGAAGACATTGGATCTTATTGCCCGGCAACTGGCTGTTTTCCTGCGTATAGATGGTCCACTTTCCGGTAGCGGGCTCGAAAACAGCGATACCGCCGCCATGGGTGCCTATCCATATATTGCCCCCGGCATCTTCTGCAATAGCCCGTATATAGCCATTGATAGGCAACGTCACCGCGCCGTTCCCGGCAGGCAGGGGAGAATACCGCGCAATTACCCGGTCATTGTTCAATACAGTGATGCCGTCTCCATTGGTGCCTGCCCAGATATATCCCTTGCTGTCTTCAAACAAACAGAAAATGTCATTACCGGTAAGGCCGTTTATGCCGTTTCCTTTTACCAGTTGTTTACAGGCGCCGGTTTGCTGGTCGGCGATGATCACGCCGTGTGCATACGTACCTATATATACTTTATTGTTTCGGGTGCGCTGCAGGGCGAGTACCGTGAGCGTACCGGCCGGTACATTTTTCAGTGAAAGGTTAACCGGGTAAACCTTATTTTTCCGGCGGTCGAACTCATACAACCCATTGCCATTCGTTCCCAATAACACAGCGCCGCTTTTGTTTTCGGCCATGGCTGTTATAACGGCGATGTCAGGCCGGTTCTCCTGAAAGCTGCTGCTTAACGTGAGGTTGAATAAATTAAGATTTTTGTCATACTTGCAAATGCCGCCCTGGAAAGTGCCAAACCAGTAGATGCCCTGTTTATCGATAAAGATACACCGCACCAGTTTGTTGCTTAAACTTTGATGATTGCCATTTTCATGGGTATAAACCGAGAACGTTCCGGCCTCGATATTATAAACGTACAAACCGCTGAAACTGCCAATCCATAATAAACCCTGGTCGTCGGCGGCTATGCTGTTGATCTCATTGCCGTTTAAATAACTGTAATGAATAAAGCCCGATCCATCGGGTTTCAGCCTGCTTAACCCGGTTGAAGTGCCTACCCATATATTACCCCATTTGTCTTCCGTAACCGCTCGTATCTTGTTCACCTGAAGGCTGTATTCATCTGTTTTGTCATTTTCATACAACCTGAAACTGTTCAACCTGATATTGTAAAGGAAAAGCCCGTTGTCGGTTGCTATCCACAAACGTTGTTTACTGTCTTCATAAATAGTTAAAAGGGTGGTTTTTACCGGCCGGCCGGCCGCATCGCGCAGCAGGTGTTTTGAGATCGATTGGGTTTCCGGGTCAAGCATGAACAATCCTTCGTATTGAGCGATCCATATTTTTCCGCGGTAGTCGCTGCAAATTCCCCTGATGACGTCGCTGCCTGAAAGCGTAGCCGTTCCGGTTTTTACCGGGTAATGTAAAAATTTATCATTTTTACGGTCGTACAGGCTGAGCCCGCCGCCGCTGGTGCCAACCCACAGGTTACCCAACCTGTCCTCATGTAATGCCAGCACTTCATTGGTGCGCAGGCTGGTGGTATCGCCCGGCTGGTAACGGTACGCGGTAAAATTCGTTCCATCATATTTTTCAAGCCCGTCGTCTGTGCCAAACCACATGAGCCCATAACGGTCTTTTATGATAGTATTTACCGAATTAGACAACAAACCGTCGCGGGTAGACAGGGAAGTGAAATTGACAGGCCCGGTTTGTGCCCGGGTATTGAGGTAAGTTATTAATAAGGAACCCCAAAATATATAAATATATTTCAGCATGTTGGCAATCGTTATTTAAGCAGTTATATAATTATGGTGTCCTGATCGAACAAAATAGCTAGTCTTTCGCACAAATGGCCCATGCCGCGATTGGACGCCCGGCTATTTTTGTTATTAAATGTACGACTGACCTTTTTGATTTCCGTACAAAAATTTTTAGCCAATACGATGCTGCTATGCGAAATGACATCCTTTTTATTGCAGGGAAAGAACAAGCCATTTGGTCCCGGAAAAAACGGGCGGCGTTCAAATCCGGAATTCCCCAATTTGTACATTTCTCCGTCTTTTTCCTGTTTTTTTTATTTTCAACTTCCGCCATTGCGCAAAAACTGCCTTACCAGAATCCGAACCTGGGATCTGAAGAAAGAGCAAAAGACCTCATCTCACGGCTGACACTGGAAGAAAAAGCATCGCTGTTATTTGATCAGTCGCCGGCCATTCCCCGGCTGGGCATAAAAAAATTCAACTGGTGGAGCGAGGCCTTGCATGGCCTGGCGAATAATGATAATGTTACCGTATTTCCCGAACCTGTTGGTATGGCGGCGTCGTTCGACGATTCGCTCGTGTACAGGGTGTTTGATGCCACTTCTGATGAAGTGCGGGCAAAATATCATGAAGCGTTAAGGAATGGGAAGGAAAACCGGCGCTTCCTCAGTTTGTCGGTTTGGACCCCCAATGTAAATATTTTCCGTGATCCCCGGTGGGGGCGTGGCCAGGAAACCTATGGCGAAGATCCATACCTTACTTCACGTATGGGGGTAGCCGTAGTAAAAGGGTTACAGGGGCCTGCCGGTTCAAGATACCGCAAGTTACTTGCCTGCGCAAAACATTATGCCGTGCATTCAGGCCCCGAATGGAGCAGGCATACGTTAAACCTGTACCAGGTAAAGCCGCGGGATCTGTATGAAACGTATTTGCCGGCCTTTAAATCGCTGGTGATCGATGCCGACGTGCGCCAGGTGATGTGCGCTTACCAGCGATTGGATGATGAGCCCTGTTGCGGCAACAACCGGTTACTGCAAACCATCCTGCGCGAAAGCTGGGGCTTTAAACATGTAGTTGTTTCCGATTGTGGCGCCATCACTGATTTTTATACCAGCCATAAAGTGTCATCAGACGCGGTACATGCTTCCGCCAAAGGTGCTTTGGCCGGTACCGACGTGGAATGTGTGTGGGAAGGTTATGCCTACAAAAGCCTGCCGGAAGCGGTTTCACGAGGCCTCATCACCGAACAGGAGATCGACAAACACCTGCTACGGGTGTTGATCGGGCGATTCGACCTGGGCGATCTGGATGAGGATGCATTGGTTCCCTGGGCTAACATCCCGATGGCTGTCGTCAATAATGAAGCGCACAGAAAACTGGCCCTTGATATGGCGCTTGAATCGATGACCCTGCTGCAGAACAGGAATAATATCCTTCCTTTAAAAAGAAACATAAAAAAAATAGCTGTAATAGGTCCAAATGCCGACAATGATCCTATGCTTTGGGGAAATTACAATGGGAAACCGGTAAGAACGATCAACATCCTCCATGGCCTGCGGAGCAAAATGCGGGCCGGCAGTGTATTGTATGATAAGGGCTGCGACCTGGTTGAGAATAAAGTAACGCAAAGCTATTTTTCACAATGTTCCATCGACGGTAAAAAAGGCTTCAAAGCCACCTATTGGAACAATCGCGAGCGGAAAGGCGAACCTGTTATTACGGAACAGATAACCAATCCGTTAAAATTAACCACCGCCGGTCAGCATGAATTTGCATCCGGTGTTCAACTGGAAAACTTTTCGGCATTGTATGAAACGGAATTCGCCGCTGCCCAAACGGAGGAAATTGTTTTTAAATGCGGGGCAACAGGATCCATGCAATTGTATGTAAACGGAACATTGGTGAACAGAACGAATAACTGGCGCACATTGCTTTCAAGGATTCCCTACAAGGTAGAGCGTGGTAAGAAATATAAAATAGAAGTGCGTTTTGCCCAATTGAACAACTGGCAGGCGAATATTGAACTTGATTTTGGCAGGGAAGTGGATGTTGATTTTAGCGGCCTCATCAATAAACTCAAAGGCATTGAGGTGGTAATTTTTGCCGGCGGCCTTTCCACATTGCTGGAAGGAGAAGAAATGCCGGTCTCCTATCCGGGTTTTAAAGGCGGCGATCGTACCGATATTCAATTGCCCGAAGTACAACGCAATTGTTTAAAAGCACTGAAGGCGGCAGGGAAAAAACTGATCTTTGTCAACTGCTCCGGCTCGGCCATCGGAATGGTGCCGGAAACTGAAACCTGCGATGCCATTCTGCAGGCCTGGTACGGCGGAGAATCGGGCGGGCAGGCAATTGCCGATGTATTGTTCGGCGACTACAACCCTTCGGGTAAACTACCGGTTACTTTTTACAGGGATACCACGCAACTGGCCGATTTTGAAGATTATTCCATGAAAGGCAGAACATACCGTTACATGGCCGATCCGCTTTTTCAGTTTGGGTTTGGATTAAGTTACACCACTTTCTCTATAGGAAATGCACAACTTAGCAAATCGGAAATCCGCAACAACGAAAGTATCGGGCTTTCCGTACCCATAACGAATACTGGCAAACGCAACGGAACGGAAATTTTACAGGTATATGTGCGGAAAGTGGGCGATAGCGACGGTCCGCTGAAAACTTTACGGGGTTTTACAAGAGTGACAATAGCTGCCGGCAAAACCACCACCGCTGTTGTCAGCCTGCCGCCTTCCGCGTTTGAGTTCTTTGATAGCAATTACGGTAAAATGACGGTGGCAGCGGGCGAATATGAAATATTATATGGAAACAGTTCTGCAGCAAAAGACCTGAAATTGGTGAAGGTGGCTATTAAGTAACACACAATCATAACCTATCTCAAATGAAAAAACGACTTTTAGGATTATTGATCTTTCTGCCTTACCTGCTTCCTGCACAGGAAGCCACCATTAAAATAAATATAGAAAGAAACATAGGCGAAATCGATCCCGGTATCTATGGGGTATTTATGGAACCGATACAGTTTAACGGAAGAAGATTCGGTTTGCCCGATTCTGTGCAGTTCAATACGCTGTATGGGACCTTATACGATCCCGCTTCGCCACTGGCCGATGAGAATGGATTTAAGAAAAACTATATTGAAGCCATGAAGGAATTAAAGATCACCAATATGCGCTGGCCGGGTGGGAATTTTTTAATGGGCTATAACTGGCAGGACGGCATCGGTGCCAGGTCACAACGTCCGGCGCGCATCAATCTTGCATGGGGCGGTATAGACAATAATCATGTAGGTACCGATGAGTGGTTCGCACTGAATAAAGCGATAGGCAGTGAAAACGTCGTGTGTGTGAACCTCGGTCTGGGCGATATAAAGGATGCCGTTTACTGGCTTGAATACTGCAACTATCCAAAGGGAACGTACTACTCAGACCTGCGCGCCAGAAACGGGCACAGTGAACCATACAATGTTAAGATCTGGGACCTCGGTAATGAAGTGGACGGCTATCCCTGGGAACTTGGTTACAAAACGGCAGAAGATTACGTAAAAATCGGCCGGGAAGCAGCCAAAGCCATGAAGTCGGTTGACAGCACAATCAAACTGGTGGCCGCCGGTTCTTCCTGGTATGAACCTACGGGAATATGGGTCGACTGGAACCGGAAAATATTGGAGGGACTGGGCGATAAGATCGATTATTTATCTATCCACCGGTACTGGGAAAGATCAGATGATTATTATAATTATATCGGGCAAAGCGCGATGGATTTTGAAGAAAAGATAAAAATACCGGCAGCTCAGATAGAAACTGCGCGCGTAAAGAACGGCCTCAAAAAACCGATTTATATTACGGTAGACGAGTGGGGGCTTATGTCGAGAAATACATTATCTGTTCTTCCTGTTGCGCAATGTTTTAATTCATTTCTACGCCATGCCGACGTAGTTAAGATGGCGAATTTTACCCTGCTCACTTCGTTACTGGCAAACGACAACAAAAAGGGAACGTTCAAAACACCTTTATTCTATATTTTCAAGGCGTTTTCAAATAATTGCCGCGGAACATCGGTAGATACCTATGTTTCCTGCGAAAAATTCAATACGCCGAAATTCAACGACATTCCTTATCTGGATGTTACCACCACCTGGTCGAAAGAAACAAACACTATTTACGTCAATGTGGTGAACCGGCACAAAGAAAAGGCGATTACCGCCGGTATCGTACCTGTAACCGGCAGCTTTACCGGCAAAACCGAAGCCAGCCTTATTGCCGGAGCTTCATTGAACGAAGTATATGAATTCGATAAACAGGATCAGTATGTTCCCGTTAAAAAAGTGATGGATGCAAAGGGAAAACAGTTTACCTATACATTCCCGCCGCATTCCTTTACGCAGTTAAAAATGGGCGTGATACCTGAATAAGCCGTTTAGTCATAAGTATAAAATATCAGGATATATGAAACAGTTATTGTTTGCCATAGTCTTCTTCTTCTTGAATACTATGTGGGTACATGCACAGGAACCGGAGAAACAGGCACCGGCCGGTTTCGATTCACTGCGCACCGGCATTCCGCAGGGGAAGATCGATACCATAGGTTATAATTCGAAAACAGTTGGCGTAACGAGAAGAGCGCTCATCTATACCCCGCCGGGTTTTTCAAAAAAGAAGAAGTACCCGGTTTTATACCTGCTGCATGGCATAGGCGGCGATGAAAAGGAATGGCTGAGAGGGGGAAGGCCACAGGTGATCCTCGATAACCTGTATGCATCGGGTAAAATTGAGCCAATGATAGTGGTGATGCCTAACGGCCGGGCCATGAAAGACGATCGTGCCACGGGTAATATCATGGCGCCCGATAAAGTACAGGCATTCGCCAATTTTGAAAAAGACCTGCTGAACGATCTCATTCCCTTTATTGAAAAAAAATACCCGGTACTTACCGACAGGGAGCACCGCGCCATAGCCGGGCTTTCGATGGGCGGCGGACAAGCGCTGAACTTCGGCCTCGGCAATTTGGATAAGTTTGCCTGGGTGGGTGGTTTTTCCTCCGCCCCAAACACTAAAAAGCCGGAAGAACTGGTGCCTGATCCTGAAGCGGCAAAAAAACAACTCAAACTGTTATGGATCTCCTGCGGCGATAACGACAGGCTGATCGCATTCAGCAAACGTACACACGATTACCTGTATGAACATGGTGTGCCTCACATCTATTATATTGAACCCGGCGTACATGATTTTAAGGTTTGGAAGAACGGCCTGTACATGTTCTCCCAATTCCTGTTTAAACCGGTCGACAGCTCCACCTTTATGAAATATACGATTTTGGGCTCACCGGCATCAACAAATGTACGATCGGCGGCTTATCCGCAAATCCTGCCCGATAACCGGGTTGTTTTCCGCACCAAAGCGCCAAATGCGCAAAAAATGCAGATAGACCTGGTAAAAAAGTACGACATGATAAAGGATACCGGCGGATACTGGAAAGTTACTACCGACTCTGTAAGCGAAGGTTTTCATTATTATTCTTTGCTGATCGATGGTGTTGCGGTAGCGGATCCAGCCAGCGAAACTTTCTATGGCATGGGCCGCATGGCAAGCGGTATTGAAATTCCTTTTCGCGGCGGAGGCTATTATGCTTTAAAGGATATACCGCATGGCGACGTAAGAATAAAAAGATACTATTCTAACGTTACCAACTCATGGCGGCGCATATTCATATATACCCCGCCCGGTTATGATGTAAATACCAATGAAAAATATCCTGTGTTGTATCTGTTGCATGGCGGTGGCGAAGATGAAAGCGGTTGGGTAAGGCAGGGGCGAACCGATATCATCCTCGATAACCTGATTGCTGAAAAAAAAGCAAAACCCATGCTGATCGTTATGATGGATGGCAACTTCAGCACCGGCATCGCCGGATTCAATGAACAGGCTTTAAGAACATTTGAAAATGATCTTAAACAGCATGTAATTCCATTTGTAGAAAATAATTACCGGGCAGCTGCGGATGCGGGGAACAGGGCGCTTGCCGGTCTGTCCATGGGAGGTTTGCAAACATTATATGCCGGTATTAAAAACACACAGCAGTTTGCTTACCTGGGAGTGTTCAGCTCGGGCTGGTGGTCAAATAACGCTGCGCTATCCGCACCACAATATGAATTCATGAAAAGCAATGCGGCAACCATCAACAACAACCTGAAACGCTTGTGGATCGCCATGGGCGGAAAGGAAGATATTGCTTACAACAATTGTAAGATCATGCTTTCGAAATTCGATGAAATGAATATCAAATACCAGTACAGCGAATACCCAGGCGGCCATACCTGGCCGGTATGGCGAAATAACCTGTACAATTTTGCACAGGAGCTGTTCCGGTGATCAAAATAAAGTGGTGATCGATCTATGCGCTTCCTGTTTTTTTATCGGCAGCCGTGAACGATTTAAAAAGTAAATAACTCATCTATGCGCAAACGTATTATAATGCTGGGCCTGCATGCATTGCTTGTTATTACCACCCGCCTGAATGCGCAAAATCCATTGGTCCGTGACCAGTTTACCGCCGATCCTTCCGCCCGGGTATTTGGCGACAGGGTATACGTATATCCTTCGCATGATATCCTGGCTACAGAAGGCCGCGGTCGCATTGGCTGGTTTTGTATGGAAGATTACCATGTGTTCTCTTCTTCCGATCTCACAGAATGGATAGATCATGGAATGATAGTTCAACAGAATAGTGTGCCCTGGGTTAAACCGGACAGCTATAGTATGTGGGCGCCGGATTGCATTTACCGGAACGGAAAATATTATTTCTATTTCCCCACTATGCCAAAAGACACCAGCAGGGTCCGCGGGTTCACCATTGGGGTGGCCATTGCCGAAAAACCCGAAGGGCCGTTCGTTCCGCAGCCTTTGCCCATCGATAATGTGCGCGGCATCGATCCCAATGTATTTATCGATAAGGATGGGCAGGCATACCTGTACTGGTCACAGGGGAATATCTATGGCGCAAAGTTGAAAGATAATATGGTAGAGCTTGCTTCCGGTCCCGTGGTATTGGGCGATCTGCCGAACAAAGGATTGAAAGAAGGGCCTTACCTGTTCGAACGGAATGGCATATACTATTTGACCTACCCGCATGTAGAAAATAAAACCGAACGGCTCGAGTATGCGACAGGAAATAACCCATTGGGCCCTTTTAAAATAACCGGTGTTATAATGGATGAATCGCCAGTCGGCTGCTGGACAAATCACCATTCTATTATACAGTTTAAAGATCAATGGTATTTGTTTTATCATCATAATGATTATTCCCCTACTTTCGACAAGGCCAGATCGATACGGGCCGACAGCCTGTTCTTTAACGCAGATGGCACTATTCAAAAAGTTGTTCCTACTTACCGCGGAATTGGGGTAACAAAAGCCAACACGCAGATACAAACAGACCGGTACAGTGCCATAGCTGAAAAGGGGGTCTCGATCGCTTTTCTTGATACCGCTCATAAGTTTCAGGGTTGGAAAACGGTATTAGAGGCCGCCGGAGCCTGGGTTCAATATAATAATGTTGATTTCGGAAAAAAGAAATTAAGATCGGTTACTGCAAGGGTGCAGTCGCCAAACGGCGGCACTTTACAAATACGCATAAATGATAGAGAAGGGCCGGTACTTGCCGAAGTACAGGTTACTGCCGGCAACAAATGGCAACCGGTGAAAGTTCCTCTGGTGAAGTTTGAGCCGGGGCTTCATAATCTGTTTGTTGTGTCGAAAGATAACAACAGGGTTGAAATTGACTGGGTTGGTTTCGAATAGCAAAAACCGGGCTGCCGAACATATTTACCCTAAGTTCAAACAATCGTGCGCTTCTTTTTATAAGGGCTTAACTAACTTTGAAAGTGACAGTTACAGAATTCCCGGAATAGATTGCCGTTAGTCACTAACGATCATAATGCCAAAACTATCTTTTAACCATTAACTACTGCTATATGAAAAAAGTCACCTGAACACTACTTCATATCTTTTTTTAGTTATCACTTCACATCAATTGCGAAGACCAAAGACATTCATTGCTGGCCGGGCAGTTTGCTGCTCCCGGGCCAGGCAGACTCCTATTTAATATTATAAACTACGATATGAAAAATTGTAACCGGGACCTTTTGTCCCGCAGGCATTGCTTTGCCCCAAAAAGCCTGCTGGCCATCTTCCTGAACATACTTGCACTCGCGCTCATATCGCTGCCTGCACGCGCGGGCAGTTCGGCAAACGGCTTTGATACCGGCGCACCCGATAAAATGGCAACAAACAGCTTTGCATTAGTTGTAAACGGAAAAATTACAGATGACAAGGGCCTCCCCATCGGGGAGGTGACCGTTGCCGAAAGAGGCACCGAAAATATCACCATGTCAAAAGCAGATGGTACATTCTCCTTAACGGTGGTAAATGAAAAGGCCGTACTGGTTTTTTCGCATGTCGGTTACACACAGCAGGAAGTAGCCGTGAAGGGCAAACAATACCTTCAGGTAAGATTGGTGCTTTCTTCATTATCGATGGACAGTACGATCGTAGTGGGTTACGGCAGGCAGAAAAAACAAAGCCTGGTAGGCGCCATCTCGCAGGTTAAAGGCGACGTATTGCAAAGAACGGGCGGCGTTTCGAGCCTCGGTGCGGCGTTAACGGGAAATTTGCCCGGCGTAATAACGGTAGCAACGCAGGGAACGCCGGGAGCGGAAGACCCGAGGATCTACATCCGCGGGCAAAGCACATGGAATAACAGCGATCCCCTGATTCTGGTAGACGGTATCGAACGCCCGATGAACAGCGTGGATATCGGTTCCGTTGAAACTATCTCCGTTTTAAAAGATGCATCCGCTACAGCCGTATTTGGCGTTAAAGGCGCCAATGGCGTAATTCTTATAACCACAAAACGGGGCAGGGAAGGAAAGGCGGAAATACGTTTTACCGGTAATGCCACCGTGAAGATCCCTTCAAAGCTTGCAAGTAAACATGATGCATACGATGCAATAAAGATCCGCAATCAGGCCATCGAGCGCGAGCTGGGTGTTTCCCCGTCTTCCTGGTACAGTTATGTGCCCTATGCGGAGCTCGAAAAATATCGCAATCCCGCAAATCAGGAAGAGGCCGAGCGGTATCCGAACATAGACTGGCAAAAACAACTGGTAAAAGACCATGTCATGTCTTACAACGGCAGCCTTAATATTTCGGGCGGTTCTCCGCTGGTTAAATACTTTACATCTGTAGACTATCTGCATGAAGGCGATATTATTAAAAAGATAGATAATGGAAAGTCATATAAACCCGGCTATGGTTTCGACCGGGTGAATGCGCGTACCAACCTTGACTTCAATTTAACCAGGTCAACCGTACTCACCGCAAACCTGGCCGGCTCTTATGGTGTAAAGCAGGATGCCTACGGACAGGATAGCTGGGAGTACCGTATATGGCAAAGTATATATAATAACGCACCCAATATTTATTATCCCAGGTATTCCGACGGCGGCTGGGGATACTTTCCGCTGGAAACGGTATCTACTATAAACTCCCTGGCAGTGATGGGTAACAACGGCGTGCGTAAAACAACCACTACCCGCATCACAACCGATTTTACCTTACGGCAGGACCTCAGCGCTATTCTTAAGGGACTGGCAGCCAAGGGAACGCTTTCCTTCGATAATTCTTTCGTATCCCAGGGTGGTATTTATGACAATGGCAATATTCAACAGGAATACATCGACCCTGTAACCGGTGAAAAGAAATACAGCCAGTATTTAGGCACCAATCAATTCGACTGGATCCCCCCGCGTTGGAATCCCAATCCCGATGCCGTTCAAAACGGCGCTACCTATCGCAAGTTGTTCTACCAGTTACAGGTAGACTATGCGCGGCGGTTTGGCCGGCACGATGTTACCGCCATGGGAATGTTCAGCCGCGATAAATATGCTACCGGCAGTGAGTTTGAGCATTTTCGGGAAGACTGGGTAAGCAGGGTTACCTATAATTACGACGGCAGGTATTTTGCCGAATTCAATGGAGCCTACAACGGTTCGGAAAAGTTTGGCCCCAACTACCGGTTTGCCTTCTTCCCTTCCGCAGCGGCAGGTTGGATGATCAGCAATGAGCGCTTTCTGCAAAACCAGACCTTCCTGAATACATTGAAACTGCGCGCTTCGTATGGGCAGGTAGGTAATGATAACGTAAACGGCCGTTGGCTTTATATGACCACCTGGACCTATGGCGGCAATACCCCATTGGGCTCGTCGGCGGGCCAGAACAGTCCGTATACATGGTGGGCGGAAGCGCGTACGAGTAGCGGCAACCCTGATATTCATTGGGAAAAAGTGACAAAAACCAATTTCGGCCTCGACTATGCCTTTTTGAACGGTTTCATTTCAGGTAGTGTGGAAGTGTTCAACGATTACAGGACCGATATCCTTCTGGCCGGCACATCCCGTTCGGTGCCTTCTTATTTTGGCGTTCAGCCTGCAACAGCCAACGTGGGTAAAGTACGTAATAAAGGGTACGAAATTGAGTTGCGAATAAATAAGACGCTACCCAAAGGCATAAGGCTGTGGGCAAACTTCGCCATGACACACGCCAAAGACAGGATCATAGAAGGCGAAGATGCGTTTTTGCTGGATGAGTACCAGAAAAGGGCAGGGAAGTCAATTGGCCAGTCCTACTCCTATGTAAGCAGCGGTTTTTATAATACCTGGGATGAAGTATATGGCAGCATCCGCCTCAATACTTACGACAACCAGAAATTACCAGGTAACCTGAATATGATAGATTATAATGGCGACGGCGTAATAGATAATAAAGATGGTGTGCCTTATGGTTATCCCGAACGGCCGCAGAACACTTATAATGCCACTGTGGGTTTTGAATGGAAAGGGTTCAGCGCTTTTGTGCAGTTCTATGGCGTTAACAACATAAACCGTTACCTGCAACTGGTTAGTTTTTCGGGGCAGTACCACTACGACAATGTTTATAAACAAGGCAGCTATTGGACAAAAGACAATCCCAATGCCGATGTGCCCATGCCGCGTTATGCGAGTGTAATGCCCTATTACGGTACAACTTATTTGTACGATGGTTCCTACCTGCGATTGAAGAATGCAGAGGTCGCGTACACTTTCAGGTTAGCGCAGCTTAAGCATATAGGCATTAACATGTTCCGCATTTACGTTAATGGCGATAACCTGTTATTATGGACGAAAATGCCCGATGATCGCGAAGTAAGTATGGGCGCAGCTACTGCGTATCCTACCATCAGGCGTATCAATCTCGGGTGTAATGTAACTTTTTAAAAGCTTGCTATATGAGAAGGTATTCACAGCTGATTATAACCGTTTTTTTTCTGCTGGCGTTAACGGGTCTCTCTGCCTGTAAACGGTATCTCGACAGGGCTCCCGCCGCAGATGTTTCACCAACGGACGCATATATAAATTTTACAAATTTCCAGGGGTTTACGGAAGAACTGTACTCCCTGATACCCGAATACACCAGCAAAACCTGGGCCTGCGACTGGATCCTTGGCGATGAGATCATTCATAAGACCGGTGTCACCTGGTTGAATGAACAACTGGATAACGGTGATTCCTGGTCATGGACTACGGGTGAATGGATCTCCTGGCTGGATGCGCCAAATTATAATCCCGACCCAACTACCGGATTCGGTAAAGGCTTATGGCCAAACTCCTGGTACGGCATTCATAAAGCCAATTTAGGCCTTGCCAATATGGAAAAACTCGCCGGCACGCAGGAGGAGAAAGATCTTATAAAAGGCCAGTTATTGTTTTTCAGAGGCTGGTTCCATTTTGAATTGATGACGTATTGGGGCGGGCTCCCTTATATAGATACGGTGTTATCGCCCAGTGCGAAGTTGAATTTGCCCCGTCTCGATTACCAGGCAATGGCCGACCGCGCTGCCGCCGACTTTAGAGCGGCTGCTGAACTGTTGCCGGTTAACTGGGATAATACCGATGCAGGTAAGGTCACGCTGGGTAAAAACCAGCTGCGCATTACAAAGGTCACTGCGCTTGGCTATTTGGGTAAGAATTACCTGTATGCAGGCAGCCCGCTGATGAACAGGTCGTCTACCGGCAATACAGGTTACAGCGTCGAGTATTGCAAAAAAGCGGCTGATGCATTTGCTGAGTTGCTGAAACTGGTCGACAGCCGCGCAACCTGGATCAGGCTGATCGATTATACCCGTTACAGCGATCTTTTCTATACCAATGGAGGAAGTTTCATTCCCGGTTATCCGGAAGCCGTTTTTCAAAACCCGGTGTATAGTTCGTGGTTTGCCGGTTGTCCCTGGGGCCCAAGTTCGATCTTTGCCGAAGGAAATATTGGAGGAGGGTATGCATCACCGAATGCTCGATTTGTAGAAAATTATGGCATGGCCAACGGGTTGCCTATCGATGATCCGCAATCGGGTTATGACCCCGCCAACCCATGGGTTAACCGCGACCCGCGTTTTTACCACGACATCGTCATTGACAAAGATCAGATCATTAAAGGATCTGCGCCGGCCGACAAAGAAAAGTTCCGGTATGCAAACCTGTCAATTACCGGAGCCAGCCGCGATCATTCGGCAATAGGGCGTACCGGTTACCTGCTGCGGAAACTCACCCCCATGACAGCGAATAATATCGACAATTTCCCCAATAATTATATGCATCTGTCGTATATGCGCCTGGCCGATGTATACCTGATGTATGCTGAAGCCGTATTACATGGCTATGGATCGGCAACCAGCACAGGGCCGAATTATATCACACCTGAAGAAGCGATCAACAAAATAAGAGACCGTTGCGGGGCCGGAAAAGTAGACCAAAAGTATGTGGCCGATAAGGACAGGTTTATGGGTGAGCTCATTCGCGAACGCGCCATGGAACTTGGCTTTGAAGAAGAGTTCCGTTATAACGACCTGCGCCGGTGGCTGCTTGCCGGGCAGTTGAAGTACAGGGAAAAGACCGCCATAGATTTTGACCGCGACGCAAATGGCAAACCGATCAACATAAGAGAAAGGATATTGGTGACCCGCAAGTTTGAGGACAAGAATTACTGGCTGCCATTAAAAATTAACGATGTAAACCTTTACATCTCGTTCGGCCAGAATCCCGGTTACTGAACATGTTAATACTTAACGTCAAAAAGGAAAACAATGAATAAAAATATCCTGGCTGGAATGTTTGTTTGCGGCGCGTTGTGGAGCGGTGTTAACGTAAAAGGGCAGGCGCAAACGGAATCCAACCCAAACACATCATCGCCCGGCAGCGACTCTGCAGTGCATATAGCTTACAAAACGGTTGATAAAAAAGATCAGCCGGGCGCCATTTCGATCTTAAACCCGCCACAATACCTCGATAAACATTTTGGGAATTATCCATTGGAAGGATCGGCGGCATTTGTGGGTGGTAATAATTTCTGGAACATCGGTGCGGCCCTTATACTTATAGATGGCGTGCCCCGTTCCGTTAACGATATAACCGCTAACGAAATTGAACAGATAAGTTTTTTAAAAGGCGCCAACGCGGTAGTATTATACGGAAGCCGCGCTGCCAATGGCGTAATGCTGATCACCACCAAACGGGGCAGGCCCGGTGCAGCCATGATCAATGTACGCGCCAATAGCGGCATCAACGTACCGAAGTCGTATCCCGATTTCCTGGGTTCGGCCGAGTATATGCGCTTTTATAATCAGGCTTTGAAAAATGACGGGTTGCCTGCGTTGTATGCCGATTCAACTATTGCAGGGCATGCCGCCGGTTCCAATCCATACCGTTATCCCGATGTAAACTATTTCTCATCGGACTATTTGCGCAAGGTGTACAATACACACTCAGCCAATGCCGAGTTTTCAAGTGGTACTGAGCGCGCGCGCTTTTATGCACTGGCAGGTTTTCAAAATCAGAATTCATTACTGAATTTTGGCGAAGGCAAAAATGAACATAATACGCGCCTTAATTTACGCGGTAATATCGATCTGAAATTAAACGATTTCATCAGCACCTATGTAAATGTTTCAACTGTTTTCTATACGAACAGGAATGCATTGGGCAATTACTGGCAACGGGCCGATAGTTTACAACCGCACCGGTTTGCACCGCTTATCCCTGTTGGTTCCGTTACCACCGGCTCAAAAAGCGCACAAACGCTGGTGAGCGGCAGCCGTAATATTATCGACGGCAAATATCTGTTGAGCGGCACACAGCAATTCCTTACAAATCCCATTTCCGATGTGTATGCCGCCGGGTATAATATTTTTACCAGCCGCCAGTTCCAGTACACAAGCGGCATCGACGTTGATCTTAAAAATGTATTGAAAGGACTGTCATTTCATGGGCAAATGAGCATTGATTATTCCAATACGTATAATGAATCGGTCAATAATACTTATGCCATCTATGTGCCCACCTGGATCAGCACTGCCGCGGGAGATACCATCGCTCAATTGGCCATGTTTAATAAAGACAGTAAACCCGGTACGCAAAACCTGAGCAATACGTGGAGCGATCAGCTGATAGATTTCAACGTACACCTCGATTATGTTAATACCTTCGGGCAAAAGCATAACCTGTCTGCCATGTTGATGGCTGATGGCTTGCGGCGCCGCCAGACCGGCGACTACCAGTACCGCACCAATGCCAACGCCGGTTTGCAACTGGCATACAATTATGATCATAAATATTATGCTGAGTTTACCGGGGCCGTTGTCAATAGCACCCGGCTGCCTGCTGCGCAACGGGTAGCCTTTTCTCCAACCGTTAGCCTCGGCTGGCTGTTGAGCGAAGAACGTTTTCTGAAAGGATCAGGTGCGGTTGATCGCCTGAAACTGACGGCAGCCGCCGGTATTGTGAATACCGATCTCGATTTTACAGCAAACAGTTACTATTTATACAATGCCGTTTATTCACCTACTGCTTTTTATTCCTGGGCAGATGGTACTTTCACCAACCGCGCTACCACCATATCGCGTGGTGAAAACCAGAATCTTACTTATGCAAAAAGAAAGGAAATAAATGTAAGCGTGGAAGGTTCATTGTTTAAAAGCAGGATCAGCTTCCTGGCCAGTTTGTTTTATATAAAGAAAGATGGAATGCCGGTGCAGAATTACAGCCTGTATCCCGGTTACTTTTTTACCGGTTTTCCTGAAACATCATTTGTTCCTTATGCCAACTTCGCTGCAAACCGTTATCAGGGGTTCGACTTCCAGGTGAACTTTCATGAAAACGTAGGCGCAGTGAAACTTACAATCGGGGCGGCCGGCACTTATGTTGCAACAAAGGCCCTGAAACGCGATGAGCTGTTTCCCGATAACTATCGCAACCGGGCCGGCAAACCGGTTGATGCAATATTTGGCCTGCAAAGCCGGGGATTGTTTGCCGATCAGGCTGAAATAGACAAACATGAAATGCAAAGATTCGGAACAGTAAAGCCCGGTGATATCAGGTATGCAGATCAGAATGGCGACAAAGTAATTGACGAGAAAGATGAAGTGATGATAGGCCGCTGGGGCAGTCCCTTTACAGGCGGAATAAACGTTACCGCACAATGGAAAGACCTCACTCTTTTTGTATTGGGCACCGCATCGTTCGGCGGCACAGGCATCAGAAGCGGCGACTATCACTGGGTGACCGGCGCCGTTAAATATTCAGCGGTTGTGCGCAATAGCTGGACGGAAGATACAAAACATACAGCCGGTTATCCGCGATTGTCGACACTCGGCAGCGGTAACAACTTCCGGTCTTCCGATTTCTGGACGTACAGTACCGACAGGATCAATATTTCCAAAGTGCAGTTAACCTGGGCTTTCCCGCAGAAAATATTGCCGAAGTCATTTGTAAGGGGTTTGAGCCTGTATATCAGTGGCAGCGATCTGCTAACCATTGCCAGGCACAGGGATCTTATGGAATTGAATATTGGAACCCTGCCACAAACCCGCTTCTATAATTTTGGTGTTAAAGGTGAATTCTAGGGTTAATTTCCAAATAATTAATTTTTATGAAAGCAAATTTGATTTACCTGTTTGCCTTAGGCATTTTTCTCTGCGGTTGTAAAAAAATACTGACTCCCGCCGATGAAAATAACCGCGGGCTAAACGATATATATAACGACGCTGCATTTGCAGAAGGCCTGTTGCTGAATGGATATGTACGGCTGCCCTTTGGGAATTACTCCTTCAATGATGTGGCTACAGACGATGCGGTGTCGAATAATCCAAACAACAATTTCCGGTTGATGGCAACCGGTAACTGGTCATCCATCAACAATCCGATGGATCAGTATACGGGAGCTTTTGCCGCCATCCAGTACCTGAATATAATTTTAGCCGAAGCCGATAAAGTAAACTGGGCAACATCGGGACAATTCACCAAAGAGATGTTTAACGACCGGGTTAAAGGTGAAGCACATGGGTTGCGGGCCCTGTTTATGTATATTCTGTTACAGGCGCATGGCGGCTGGTCGGCAGATAACAGATTGTTGGGCGTGCCGATCATCACGGAACCGCTCGATAGTAAATCAAACTTTAAAATGCCGCGTAATACTTTTGAAGAATGCGTGCAACAGATCTATAAGGACCTGGGCATGGCGGAAGATTATCTGCCGCTGGATTACGAGAATATCGCTTCTGCCGCAAATATTCCTGCAAAATACGCCGGCAAAACCACGCTGGCCGATTACAACCGCGTATTTGGGGCGTATAATGCGCAGCGGATGACAGCGCGCATTGCCAGGGGTATCAGGGCAAAAGTATCGTTACTGGCTGCCAGTGCTGCATTCAATCAGGCAACGACCGTAACATGGGCAAAGGCTGCCGATGATGCAGCAGCCGTGCTCGACCTGATCGGCGGCATAACAGGCATGGCAAATAATGGCGTATACTGGTATGCAAGCCGCAATGCAGGTGAAATAAACGGTCTGGCGGCAGGCATTAATCCGAAAGAAGTGCTGTGGCGTGGAAATGTAAGTGACGGCAATAACCTCGAAAGAGATAATTATCCCCCTACATTATATGGGAATGGACGGGTAAACCCAACACAGAACCTGGTGGATGCTTTCCCTATGGTCAATGGATATCCTATTACAGATGCAAACAGCGGTTATGATGCAAATAACCCGTATAACAACCGCGATCCCCGTTTAGCACTTTATATTGTGGTGAATGGAAGTAAGATGGGACCCGGCGGTGCATCTGTTTATACCAGTATCAGCACTTCGAATGACGGGTTAAATGCTATTTCCACTTCGACACGTACCGGTTATTATATGCGCAAATTGCTGCGTGAAGATGTAAATCTGAATCCCGCAGGTACAAACACCCAGCGCCATTACGTACCATACATCCGGTATACCGAAATGTTCCTCGCATATGCCGAAGCGGCCAATGAAGCCTGGGGCCCTGATGGTAAAGGAACACACAATTATTCAGCCCGCGATGTCATTGCAGCAATACGAAAAAGAGCGGGCATTACGCAGCCTGACAATTTCCTGTCATCCATTACCGGCAAAGAAGAAATGAGAACCCTCATCCATAATGAAAGGCGCCTCGAGCTGTGTTTTGAAGGTTTCAGGTTCTGGGATCTACGCCGGTGGAAGGAAAACATCACAGCACCAGCCAAAGGAGTGAGCATTGATAATAATGCGTATACGATAAGTGCTGTAGAGAACAGGCCGTATGCAGACTATATGTATTACGGCCCGCTCCCTTATAACGATATCCTGAAAGAAGACCTGATACAAAACCGGGGATGGTAAGTTCCCTGCCCGTCCGGGCAGGCGTGCATCTGGCCAAAAACCAATAAAAATTTTCAGATGAAAAAGATAATATTGCTGTTATGCATTGTTCTGGTGATCTGTTATTCCTGTTCGAATAAAGATTCCGTGTTTCCCGATTATAAATACACCACCGTTTATTTTCCTTATCAGTCACCTGTTAAAACCCTGGTGCTTGGGGAAGATATCTTTGATAACTCACTTGACAATGAACATAAATGCCTTATCATGGCAGCGATGGGCGGCGTGTATGAAAACAAAAAAGACGTCACATTGAGTGTTGTGATTGATACGGCCCTTGCACGGCAGCTTAAATTTGATGCAGCCACGGGCGATAATGTCCTGTACATGCCGGATAACTACTACAGGTTGCCTGCGGCAAAAGATCAAAAGATCATCATTCCTGCAGGCAAATTAATGGGTGCACTTGAAGTTCAGCTGACAGATGCATTCTTTCAGGATCCCCGTGCTGTAAAGAATACGTTTGTTATTCCGCTGCGCATAACCGGGGTTGAAAATGCGGATTCCGTACTCAGTGGTAAAAGCAGCACCAAGGATGCCGACAGACGAAACCCCGGCGAATGGATAACCCCGCCAAAAGATTATATTCTTTATGCAATTAAGTATATCAATCCTTATCATGGTATCTATTTGCGCAGGGGCATAGATAATGTAAAGGGAACCGGCGGCAATACCGCGCTGGATACAACTGTAGTGTATCATGCTCAATATGTGGAAAAAGATGAGTTATGCAGTCTGGTTACGACAGGCATGAACGAAGTAGCAGTATCCCTGAATGCAAAAAACCGGGGTAATATCAATGTGCCGTTCCAGCTGAACCTGCGCTTCGATAGCCAGGGCAAATGCACGATCTCCCATCCTGCGGCGGCATCTTATACCATCACGGGCACCGGAGCGCTGGAAAAGAAGGGCGATATGTGGGGGAATGAAAAGCGGGATGTGTTATACCTGCAATACCAGGCAGATTTTGGTACAACGGCGCATATGTTTAAAGACACCATTGTATTACGCGACCGGGGCGTCAAAATGGAAACATTCAGTCCTTTTATTGTTAACTGATAAGGCACACACGCAGGCGCGAAAGCTTTCGATGTCGAAGGTGTTTACATTCGTGTAGAACGTTTACAGTTTATTTGATTGTCACTTTAAAAAGCCCGGGAAAAATTTCCCGGGCTTTTATACCTTTACCCGTGTATCGTACAAAATTGAAAAAAATACCTGTTGCCTAAAATTATCACAATGGAAAAAAGCAAATTGCTTAGTATGCATAATGTAGGCATCGTTGTAGAATCTCTCGATGACGCTGTCTCATTTTTCACTGAGTTAGGACTAACGCTTGAAGGGCGGGGCAAAGTGGAAGGGGGGTGGGCTGGCCGCGTAACCGGACTGGGCAATCAAAGCGTGGAGATAGCCATGATGGTTACCCCGGATGGTCATAGCCGGCTCGAACTTTCCCGCTTTCTCACTCCTTCAACCATCGCAGATCACCGCAGCGCGCCTGTGAATGCGCTTGGCTACCTGCGCATAATGTTTAATGTTGAAAATATTGATGAAATGGTAACCAGGCTAAGCAAACATGGCGCTCAGCTTGTTGGAGAAGTAGTTCAGTATGAGAACATGTACCGGTTATGTTATATCCGCGGAATCGAAGGTATTCTTATCGGCCTGGCAGAAGAAATTGGCAAAAAATAAGTAAAGCGGTGGTCATCGATCTGCTTGTGTTTCCAATAACATTAATATTTCTGATCCTGATACCAGGTTTTTGTTCTACAAAATTTTCAAAGAAACAAAGAGCTGCGATGACGTAACAACCATTTCTATCCAAAGTTTGCTTCTGCAGGTATTATCGTTGCTTTTTCGAAACATGAGGTTAAACAAAAAGGTAACCCTTTGTGGACAGGTAAAATAAAGGAGATCCTGCACGATGAATGTTGTAAAAGTCACACGCTAGATGATCTGGTTAAAACTTTAGATATCCATCCGGTTCATCTTTCAAGGTATTTTCCAAAATACTTTCATTGAACGCTGGGGGAATATGTAAGAAAGCTAAGAATCGAAAAATCCCTGGCTTTGTTGGCCAATAAGCAATTGTGACCGAAATAGCATTTGAATGCGGTTTTGCTGACCAAAGCCATTTTAACCGGTGTTTCAAAAAGATAATGGGCGTCACTCCGCTTACTCAGAAACAATGAATATTATGGATACCTGTTCTGGAATAAATCTTTCCCGGCAAAAGATAAAACACATGAAGCTTTTTATTGTGCAGGAAACGGAGGAAATTATATTGTAATATTTAAAGATCAGCCACTGGTTATTGTGATAACTGCCAGTGCCTATGGACAGTTCTATGCTCATCCGCAGGTAGACAAAATTATTACAGAACATATTTTGCCAGCTGTGGTCAGATAAACCGAAACCCTCAGCCGGTCGGGCACTTTGATCAGATACCGGGCGCTTTTGAGCTACATATGCTCCCATGTTGAGTCTAAACGTGGCATAGTCAGGTCTAAAGGCAGCATCTTAAGTTAGTTCGGTTACCGTGTCATCAATGGTATGGAACCCGGCAAGATCAATTTTTACTCCCCTGCTGAGATCTTCAGGGTTTATATGAATAATCCTTTTTCTGTCCTTCCAGAATACAGAATTCTTATACGCCGGATTAATATACCGGGGGAATTTGTAATTCATAAAGTGAAAATATATGTATTCATTTTCCTTATCCGACTCATTTGTAATGCGGCCGTCTTTCCAAAACCACACTTGCGGGTGATCGTAAGAACCATCTCTCCATTTAATCGGAGTCAATGGCGTCGTCCACTGTTCTTCGAAATACAGTTTTCTTCTATACTTTTTACTAAATGGGTGTATCAGATCATACAGGGGAAAAAATTTTTGCGGTAGCCACCCCGGATATCTAAAAACTTTTGTGAATATATCCTCATCAAAACGTACGTTAGCGGGGTTCTCAATTAATTTTTTCCAGTTTTTTATGCGCCGGAATGCATTATTCAGATAGTTTACATTTTTTATCAATGCCAGGTGACCTGAGACGCACCAGGTGTGGGTACTGATAATATTATTCTCAAGTATTTTATCGGTGTAAAACTTTCTGATATTTCCGTATAATAAGTCAGTGTCGCCATATCCCCAAAAATCAAATCCCCCGATCTCTTCTTCATAGAGCACAGCTGTCATCGGTCTCAAATCAACTAACTTATACGGGTCAGTGAGGATAAACCGTACGCCGAGCTTTTTATTTACATGTTTTATGAAATTCTCTTTGGTTGTAAGTTTAACCCTTACATTGGGTATGTGCAAGGCGTCAAAATAATTATCTGTATGAAATAACCAGTTTATGGTTGGATTTTGCCGGCAGCTTTCGAGATATATAGGGAACCATTCCGGCCATTTTCCAAAATGCGTTATAACGATAAGGATCGATTTCATAACAGGAGGTTTGTACCTTCAGCATCTATTGAAGGTAACAGGTATACAAACGCTGAAATATAGCGTCAACGCTAATTGTTAATGCGGGTTTTACTAATTATGTAATGGCGACGCGCCAACGTTCCATTCCGGCAGTATTATCCTTATGAATTTAGTCTTGCCGCCGCAAAGCGCCGGCTTATAAAGTCAATAAGCATAGCGGCAGTATATTCCTGGCATTCTAACCTGTCATCCAGGTAATATTTCTCATCTTCATCCAGGTGGTCAAGCACGCATAATTTTTTTTTATTTTCAATATTCCGCAGAACAAGGCAGTCTACCAGTGGCGAGTTGCCCCACCAGAACTGTGAATCCCACTTACCTGTATAAGTGATCATTGCGGGGACATTGGAAACCGGTTCGCCTTTTTTGACGAAATGATTGTAGATGCCTGACGCGCAATGCATTAATCCGGTACAAGGGCCAAAAATCATTTTAATGTAAGAAGAGCTTAGTATACAAAGATCCTTCCTTATGTGCTGGCGCTTCGAGAATATCATTTTGGCCATCTGTTTATTACTTAAATGCTCGCTGTAAAGATCTTCCTTCCCCGTGTCATTTTCATCAAAGATCAACACCCGGGTATGTTTAGTGCTTAAAAAATAGGAGAGCAATTCAAAGTATACTTCCCTGTCAAGCAGCTTATACTCTTTGGAAGACGAATCGAGCAGTATAATTATACGTTCGTGCTTTTTAACTTTATTTTTTTCCAGCCATTTGTCTGCCCATTTTCTTTCATGGTCTGAAATATATAACTCATAAGGTTCGTTCATGAACTGCCCGTAAAAATCAAGCAATTCCTGGTATACGGGAAAAACGATCCTGAAGTCGAGCCGCGGAACCATTAACATCTTTGAAAAGGAGAAAATTGAACATTGTAGCTGATGAACTATTTGGGGATCATATTTTTTGCTCAGCACCTCCACAACCATTTCTTCCCTGATAGCAATACATATAATAACATCATAACTTTCAAAAGGAATATCCGCATAATCGAGACTGAATACATCGTCGAAATGGGGATTGTTGGCTGCAAAAGACCGGTAAAAGTCTAAGTATTTGTTATTTAAACAATTAATTTCAATACTTGCTGCGGGGAAGAATTTTTTCACCAACCCAAACCTGTCAATCATAATAAAAGAATCACCGATAAAGAACAGCCCTTCATCATAAATTATAAGCACTCGTTTCACCGTGTTCTTATTAAGACGCGAATTGTTATACAATACCCTGTCTACAATGTACTGATTGTTTCGTACTTCTTCTGTTAACATCATATGTGAAAGGTATTTTGAATCGATTGTTTATAAACGTTAAGTTAACGATTTAGCAAAGTAGTACTGCTATTTTTTAAAGAATGTAAAACATATCAATGTTCAAAAACAACATCTTTCGTAAAACCCGTAATGAAATTTCGTAGTACTGGTAAAGCTAAATAAGATGTACAGGTCTAATTTACAATTCACAAAACCCCGTGTAAGGGACATTACCATCTGTAGGGTTTGCCGGTGCGCTTTTCAGGGTAAAAACTAAGGTTTAGTTTATTACAATTGATCATCCCGGTCAGGTCAAACATAATGCGAATAATTCTTATGCCAGGTAAACAAAGTAGTTTACTGTAGCGATAGCTCCATCAAATGCTGAACAACAGGCATATACTATTTCATTTAATTGCACAGGTTAGCCCAATATAGTACAAACTTAACTGCTGATGACGACAACCTTGTCTGGAATACTGGCCAATGCGGCAAAAAACGACATTGCCGGAATTACATTTGTGCACCCCGATAATATCGAGGAACATGTATCTTACCGTGATTTATATACGCAGGCTGTAAAAGTATTGGGTGTATTACAGGGAAAAGGGCTGAAGGAAAAAGATGAACTGGTGTTGCAGGTAGAAGACAATAAAACATTTTTATGTATTTTCTGGGCATGCGTTTTGGGCAATATCATACCCGTTCCTTTATCCGCCGGCATTCAGCCAGAGCAAAAGCGGAAGCTTTTCAAAGTATGGGCTTGTCTTTCCTCTCCTTATATTATATGCGACGATACCCAGCTCGGGAAACTACATCCCGGTGAGGACCCGGCATTGAAACCTGTTTACAGTTATATCTGCGAACGTCGCATAACCCTTAAAGAAATAGAAGACCCTCCAACTGAAGGAAGGGTTATTCAACCGGGGGAAGAGGACATCGCATATGTGCAGTTCTCTTCCGGTTCTACGGGCGATCCCAAAGGAGTATCGCTCACCAGTGAAAACCTCATTTGCAATGTCAGAGATATAATAAAGAGCCTTGCCATTTCAGACAAAGATGTATTGCTGAGCTGGATGCCACTCACGCATGACATGGGCATGATCGGCTTTCACCTGACCGCTGTTTTCAGGAATATAAACGCTGTATGCATTCCCACTTCGCTTTTTGTAAGGCGGCCATTATTATGGATGAATAAAACGGCTTACCACAAAGCAAGTGTGCTGTACTCCCCGAATTTTGGACTGCAGTATTTTATGTCGGCGCTGAACCCACTGGCAGCGAATAACTGGGACTTATCCTGTGTCAGGATCATTGTAAATGGAGCCGAAACCATTTCGCCCGGTTTGTGTAAAGAGTTTACCACCGCATTACAACCTTACGGCTTACATGATACGGCCATCCTGCCGGCCTACGGATTGGCAGAAGCTGCTGTAGAGGTAACTGCAATGCCGCCGTTTAGCAAAATTAAAGTGCATTTTTTGAATCGTTCTTTTCTCAAGATAGAAGATACTATATGTATTGTTGCACAGGATGATCCTTTCTCGGTTGGTTTTGTAGAAGTAGGCGCCGCAGCGGAATCCTGTTCATTGCGGATCTGTAATGATCATGATCAGGTGCTGGCTGAAGGCACAATTGGTCATATTCAGGTAAAAGGCAAAAACGTCACCAGAGGATACTATAATTATCCTCAGGCTACCGCCCGGGCATTTACAAAGGATGGGTGGTTACGGACGGGAGATACAGGCTTTATCTTAAACGGCCACTTAACGGTAATAGGCAGGCACAAAGAGATCATTATTTTAAACGGCCAGAATATTTATCCGCAGGATATTGAGAACCTGCTGGTCAGCGCCGGCCTGGCCGCTTTAGGCAAGGTGGTTGTTGCAGGCGTACGCAATGCAGTCAACGACGCAGAGGAGATTATCGTTTTTCTTTTACATAAAGGAACAAAAGAGGAGCTTCTTACAATCGGCAGCGCCATCAGGGAAAAACTGGTACAAGAGATGGGCATTACAATAAGTTATATTGTGCCGGTTCGCAAAATACCAAAAACTACAAGCGGAAAGATACAGCGGTTCGCCCTTAAGCAGCGCTATCTTGCCGGGGAGTATGATAAAGATGTGGTGGCAGAAAAACAAACAGCTGCAGGTAACGATGGCCGGTTAAGCGCCGAAACGGTAAAACAAGTGATTGCCTCGTTAACCGCCAGGGGAGATGCTTTAACCTCATCAACCCTGCCTGAACTGGGAATAAACAGCCTCACCGCCCTGCAGATCGTTAACCGGATATACGGCCTGAGCGGAATATACGTGCCTGTGCAGTTGATGTTCCGCAACTGGACGATCGATGAGCTCTACCGCCATATTGCTACCGGGCAGCAGGATACGCATCATCCTGTTTTACAAAGAACGGCTGCCAGTGCCGCCTTTCCACTTTCACCCGCACAGGAAAGAATATGGATGGAGTGCCTGATAAACAAGCGATCAACAGCATACAATATTCCGGTTGTATATACTATAAATGGACAGATCAATTGCAGGAAATCCGAAGCGGCTTTTCACTTGCTGATCAGGAAGTATGAGATTCTGAGAACATCTTTTGAACTGCTACAGGATCAACCACGGCAACGCATACATGAATGGGCGCCTGAATTGTTCTCAGTCACCTTCACGGATCTTCGGCAGGAAAAAATTTCAAAAAAGGAAATTTTCTCTACCTGCATACAGGATGTAAATGCACCTTTCGACCTTGAAAAGCCATCACAATTCCGGCTGAAGCTCATTCAGGAAGCCGACAACCGTTTTTGGATGGTATTCGTAATACACCATATTTTAACAGACGGCTGGTCATTATCAAGGCTGTTGCAGGAGTTTTGTAATGTGTATAATGCTTTAACAGGAGATGAGCAGCCGTTGATTCAGGAAGCACCGTTTCAGTTCAGGGATTATGTTATGTGGCAAAAAGAACTGGCCGCATCTGCAGTGTATGCTGCTCACAAAGAATATTGGTTAAAAGAACTTCAACATCTTCCTGAACCGGTAAGTCTTTTTTCCATAATGGGCGCCCGGCCCGATGATGTTCCCGGCGCGGGGCATTACCGGTACCTGTTCCCTGCTGCTGCGGTTACCTGCATAAATAAACTTGCCGGTAAGTTCGAAACAACCCCGTTCTGCATTTTAATGACATTGCTGCAGATTATACTTTACAGGTATACTAACCGGAAAGACCTACTGTCGGCATTTGAAGTAACAGGCCGTGTAAGCAGGGAAATAGAGCAACTGTATGGTCATACCCTCAATACTTTATGCCTGCGTGTACAACTCGAAGGCAGCAATCGTTTCACAGATGTTGTCGCACTGGTAAAAGAAAAACTTTCCCAGGCCCTGTCACATCAATTGTACCCGGTGGAAGAGTTGATGAAAAACCGGGCGATCAATAAAAGTACCACCGGCAATACATTGTTCAATATATTGGTTTTATACCAGCGTTTTTATGACCGCGATTTTGTTATGCAACTTCAGGGCACTGTAATGGAAAGAAAGCAGGTGCCTGTGCAGGACAATTTTATCGATACACTGATAGAGTTTACCGATGTGGATGAAAAACCCGAAATGCAGATACGCTATAATGCGTCGTTGTATAACCTGTCGCAGGTAAAACTGTTTGCAGATCACCTGCATACCCTTCTGCTGGCCGTATCTGCGGATGAATTAAAGGAAATAGGAAAGTATAATTTTCTTACTGATGCAGAAAAAGAGATCCTGCTGCCTGCCGGTTACAGCCTGGCAGAAGAAAGGATGCATTTGAAGCTGCCTGTTCACCTGTTGTTTGAAAGAAGGGCTTTTCTTACCCCAAATGCTATTGCAGTTGAAACGGAAGATGAAACCCTCTCGTACAAGGAGGTCAATGAACGTGCCAATACAATTGCCCGTTTCATCAATGAAAATTATGAGATCGATCCCGGCGACAGGATCGGATTTTGGGTAAGCCGCGGCGTAAATGTGGTGGTAGCTATGCTTGCAATTATGAAATCAGGCGCCGCTTACGTTCCATTCGACCCCGAATGCCCTGCCGGCCGTGCTGAGCGAATGATAGCAGATAGCGGAATGAAGTGCCTGCTTGTGGATGGCAGGCACTATGGCAAAATAAATATGGATGCGGCCATTATGACAAATATCGAAGAAATACCGGCCGCCACGCCTGCAGCGAATCCGGCTGTCAACACCCAGGTAGATCATCTGGCCTATGTAACCTATACTTCAGGGTCGACCGGTGAACCCAAAGGGGTAATGATCACCCACGAGTCGTTGTTTAACTATGTAAGGCAGTTTATCGACTATTTTGGCATAACGGAGAATGATATTTTTATACAGCAATCCTCGGTAGCTTTCGACACGATCGTTGAAGAGATCTTTCCTGCTTTATGCTGTTCTGCCAGAATATGCATCGCAAAACGTGGCGCCTATGATATTGAAG
>CBIHPC010000007.1:0-81459 GCA_966211305.1 uncultured Niastella sp. | reverse complement strand
GTGAGCACAGACGTTAGTATATACGCAGCTTCAAACGGAGGATATTAAATTGCTTATTGAAGATATAATAAAATATCACATGTGTTGTTTTATTCTTCAGTTAATCGGTGATTTAACACTCATTATTTCATATTCTTGATCGGTGTCAAACAATATTTAAGTATGGAATATTCAAGATCATAATTTTGAATGATGGAGATCAGGAAACCAGACTTATCTGGCAACTGCCGGATCAAAAATAGCCACAGCTACCCGGCTGTCGGCGCAGCCATAATACAGGAACCATTTATTTTTATAATATACAAGGCCTTCCACAAATACGGTTCCTGCGGGGTATTGCCCGCTTTTTTCAAAGGGTTCCGTTGGTACAAAAAATGGTTTATCGAGCCTGCCAATAACTTTTGTGGGATCATTCACATCGAATAAAACCTGTCCGGCGGCATAGGTATTGGCGGTATAGGAAGTATCGCGGCCTTCGTGCGGTTTGTTCTTCCCATTATATAAAACCAGTATTCCTTTATCGGTAATAATTGCCGGCGGGCCGCATTCGGTAAGGTCGCTGTCGAAATAATTCGGCCGGGTGCGAACAACAGCCTTCAGTTCGTCTTTCTCATCGAGCATGGGTTCCCAGTTTACCAGGTCGTCGGAGGTGGCAATGTTCATGAACCTTTCGCCCCAATACATCAGGTATTTGCCGTTTAGCCGGGCGATCACCTGGCGGCCGTTCACCAGTTTGGTTACAATGGAGGCCGACTTACTGGCCATATCTTTGAACCTGCCCTGGTAAGCTTTATAAAATGCAGGTCCATGTTTTGTCCAGCTCGTGAGGTTTTTCGATGTGGCAACTGCCAGCCGGGGAACTTTTTTATTCCATTGTGTATACAACATTACATAAGTGCCATCTTCCGTTACGGCAATACGCGGGTCTTCGCAACCACCCGGCCATTCAAATTCCTTCTGGTTATCGTTGGCGGGATAAAACACGGGCGTTGACCGGCGTTTCATGTTGATGCCGTCGCTGCTTTCAGCAATGCCCAACCGGGATGTTCGTTCGCCGATGCCTTTGCCTGATTTGTCTTCTGCACGGTAGAGCACATAAATTTTGTTGTCTTTTATGGTGGCAGCCGGGTTAAAAACATCGTTGGCTTCCCACGCAACCTTTGTTTTGCTCATGGGATCGTTGAAAACGCTGTTGGCATTGGGCGAAAGCACCGGGTTGGCATTTGCCGGCCTCACAAATGGCCCAAACGCCCAGTCGGGAAGCGTCGCCTGTGCCATAGCGTTTAATGAACCGGCCAGTAATAAGGCTATCGCAAGCATTCGTTTCATAATGGTATGTTGGGTTAACTGAATTGCTGTAAAAGTGGTGGTAAGTTAAGGAAAAACAGCAAATTGCCTGTAAGCGTGGTAAGCCGGATGTTATAAAACCGGATGTTATAAAAAAAGCCCCCGGTTCAACCGGGGGCTGCCTGTTTTTATTATTTTATTATCAGTTTGGTACTCGTTATCTTTTTATCCCTTGTGGCTATAGTTGCATTATAAATACCTGTAGCAATATTACTACTAATTTGCAGTGGTGTATTTACCGTTGTTTCTTTTCTGAACACGATCTTTCCAAACAGATCGGTAACTGTTACCGTTACATTCCTGATGGCCGGGTCATTCACCCGAACCGTAAAGCTGCGCCGGGTAACAGGATTAGGATATACGATTGCGCCGCCTTTTTCTTCCGCCAGGTTTTCCTGAATAAGCCGGCCGGCCAGTGAATTGGTACCGGCCGCTTCAAAGTGCGACCAGCCATACTGCCCCACATAGCGAACATAATAATTGCCGTTCACCCTTGCCGGCATGCTGTTCGACCATTTGTTGGTATAATCAACGCCATTGATCTGCACCATGCTCATGTTCCATGAATTTACATAAGAGATATTCCCGGAAATAACATAACAGAATTCACCGGCGCCATCTTTTGCAAATGGAAGCGATGCCGTTACCGGATTGGTACAATCGTTCTGGGTTTGAGTGAAGTTCGCCGTTACGGAAAGATTTGCATTCAGCGTTACTGTAACCGGGTTGGTTGTGCCTGTTATACCACCGCTCCAGTTACTGAACTGGTACCCGCTTGCCGGTGTTGCTGTAAGGGTTACGGCTGTGCCTTCATAATATGTTCCACCCGAAGGATTTAAATTAATTGCACCCGAGCCGGTTACCGCAGTAGTAATGGTATATTGTTTCGGCGCCACTACACCCGATACAATAATGGAAGAGGAAGCGGTAAAGCCGCCGTCTGCTGTTTGCGCGGTGATGGTGGCCGAACCCTGAGCAAGCGCCGTAACAAGTCCCGTGCTGTTTACCGATGCAATAGCCGGTGCACTCGAACTCCATGTTACGCTTTTGTTGGTAGCATTGGCAGGTGTTACGGTGGCGGTTAGTTGCAATGTTTCGTTGATCTGTAACGAATCTGTGCCCGGACTAACACTAATGCCAGTTACCGGTACTACCACCCCCGGTGTTGGTGTACTTCCGTATACCAGCACATCGTTTACATACAGGGGAATGGTTGTCACTTCTTTTAACGTTCCGTCAACGCCCTGCGACGACCAGTCATTGGCCGGGTTCCATGCAGATGCGCTTGCTTCATAGGGAAGGCGAATCCGGATCTGCGATTCCTTTCTGGATTCGCCTTGTCCGCCGGGCCAGATCTTTATACCGGGATTGAACGTTACTTCTGTATAATAAATATTGCGCGCTGCATCCCAGGCCTGTAGTGGCGTAAACGTTACATCTGTATTATTGCTTGAAACCACATAGCTGGCAGGGGTGTAACCTGCGGCCAGTCCTTCCGTTATATCGATAAACAGCCGGAAAACGTGTTTGGTGGCAATGCGTGCCGGCCAGGCTGTATGATTGTGCACCCAAACACTCCATTCGGTATAGGTGTTTCCGCTGCCATTCAACCGGGCCTCTATCAAATATTCCTTTGTGGGTGTTTCGGCAACCGGAAAACTGGCAAGCGGCGTTCCGCCATGATCTGCTACCAGTGCGGAGAGCAAACCGGAGAAAGCGGCGTTGTAGTCGGTGGCCACTTCATTGTTCACGTAATTGCCGCGATCGTCGGTATAGGCATCATTGTTTCCGGGACCGCCTACCAGTGCGCCATATAATATATGTCTGCTTTCTGTTGGCGGGCCGGTGAGGTTGTTCGACCAGCAACCGTGTGCAGTACGGTGATGCGGTTTTGTTGGCGGATTAATGCCAAACCCGCATACATAGCTGCTGTTGCGCGGGTTGTTGCCCAATGCATAGTTCATTTGTTGCAGTGCGAAATTGTTATACTTCGTTCCTTTGGCTGTTGTGGTGGCTGCATCCTTATAATACTTTGCCAGGAAGCCGGTGTTGATAGCATAACGCAATGCGCCCCAGGTATCTAAAAAAGCCAGTCCGCCCGGTGTATACGTGATCCGCTGACCATTGTAGCCATCGGTCCAGTAATCGAGATGCCGCTCCATATCTTCCTTGTATTGGGTTTTACCGGTAATTTTTGCCAGCAGCGCATAACAGCCATATGATTTATCGTCCCAGGCAATGCCCCATTTAAACGACTTGATGGTGCTTTGCGGTTCGGTTGACAGGTTGGCGTAGTAATTCTCCGCTTTTGTTAACCAGGTGGCATCATTGGTGGCCCGGTACAGCCAGATGGCGCCCCATACCAGTTCATCATTGTAACCGCTGAAGGAATTGTAATACCCGGCGGCATCTGTGATGGAGCTGGAATATGTACCGCGGTATGTGTCGGCAAAATTGTATAACTGGATGGCGTGGTTGAGCAGGGTAGTGCTGTAGGCAGGATCGTCGGTTTTGAATAACATACTGGCCGCGGCCATGGCGGCGGCGGTTTCTGCAGCGAGGTCTGAACCGGGTTTTGCAGCGTCGATCTTATAGGCGGGGCGCGTCATGGCCATTACTTCTGCAGACCCCCACCAGGCATGATCGGTGCCGCCATTGCCTAATTGTCCGTACAACTCATTGGGCGCGGTATGACACCTGATAAAATAATCGTTTACAAAACGCAGGTTGCTTTTCAGGTATTTCATTTGTCCCGAGGCGTTATACCCGGCTGCAAAATCAATACCGCCCCAGGCGAGCATAGTGGCGGAAAATGCCATAGGGAAATTGAATTTAACGTGGTCGCCGGCATCGTACCAGCCGCCGGTGAGGTTGTGGCCAACATCGCTGCCGTCGTTCATGGCGGAATTGGCGCGCCAGGTTACGCGGTTATCGGCAGGAAGTTGTCCCGAGCGCTGGCATTCGTAAAAGAACATCGATTTTTGTAAAGCTTCTGCATAATTGAAGGTTTGTGCAAATGAGTGGTTGAGAAAAAACAACAGGGTAACGGTAGCAATGACGCTACATTTTTTTGTCATGGTGTTAAAGGTTTAATGTAATAAAATTCAATACATATCATCAATAGTTTAGCGCCCGGCCTTCCATAGTCATTTGTGCATGAATACAGAATGCCGGTAAAGCGGTTTACATCAAAAAAAAATCAACTTGCTATTGTTACGATCGGGGGGTGCCAGGGCGAAGGGTATATGCTAATGGGGGTATAGATCGATCCTTTAGCAAATTTAGCAGAAAAAGATATTTACAGATGGTTATGCCTGTACTATTTATTAACATTAGGTGATACAAAAATGATGCGGTGCCGTCCGGTAAAAATGGTCCCCGGTTGGAATCAGTCGTTCGGGGTAAACCAGAACGATTTTTTAAAAAACACATATGAAAAAGAACGCAGTGATCGTTTTTGAGCACCGGCGGTGATGGCGTAACACCGGATGGTGGCCTGGCAGGAGAATTGATGCTATTTAAGTACAGGCTCAATGGCCCATATGAATTACAGGCAACACGATAGAAAAATTTATCTGCATGGTTATGTCGATACGTTAAGACAGGCCAGGCGCAGGCAGCAACTGGCTGACAGTATTGCCAATAAAGGCATATCCGATGAGCGGGTGCTGGAAGCGATCAGTCAGTTACCGAGGCACCTGTTTATGCCGGCGGGCATGGAAAACATGGCGTATGCTGACCGCGCATTTCCCATAGGTGAGGGGCAAACCATTTCGCAGCCATATACAGTAGCTTACCAAACGGAATTATTACAGGTGCAACCCGGTGATAAGATCCTGGAAGTAGGCACCGGCAGCGCCTACCAGGCGGCCATCCTGGCGGTAATGGGCGCTGAAGTATATACCATCGAACGGCAAAAAAAACTGTACGACCGCATCCGCAACTTTAATTTTCTTACCAATTTTCCCAATCTTCATTTTTGTTATGGCGATGGCTTCAGGGGTTGGCCCGCAGAGGCGCCATTCGATAAAATACTGATCACAGCTGCGCCAGAAGAGGTGCCGCTTGTATTAATTGAACAACTGCGTGTTGGTGGTTTGCTGGTAGCCCCTGTAGGATTGCAGGGCAGCCAGCGCATGATACGCGTTACCCGCGAGGCCGGCCGGCATTTCAGGGAGGAGGTATTCGATCATTTTTCATTTGTTCCCATGTTGGAAGGGAGGGTTTGACGGGAGTTTTGTATCTTCATAAGCTTCGTGCCTTATTTAACTCCTTTCGCTACCACTGAAGACCTCTCCATTCTTAACTTCAAAAACGTGAACAATGAATGAAACAACACCCGTGCAGTCAACTGCCGTGAACGCCAACAAAGCATTATGGGAAAAAGGCGATTTTACCCGCATAGCAGAAACCATGCGTGACAGTGGTGCGGCGCTGATCGACAAATTGGGTATCACCCCTGGTATGGATGTACTCGATCTTGCTTGTGGTGATGGTACTACGGCCCTTCCTGCCGCCCGGCTTGGGGCCAATGTAACCGGGGTAGATATTGCCAGCAATCTTGTGAAGGCCGGTAACAAACGAATAAAAGAGGAAGGGCTAACGAATATAACTATCCGCGAAGGCGACGCCACCAACCTCGAAGGGATACCAGATGAAAGTTTCGACCTTGTAGTAAGCATTTTCGGTGCCATGTTCGCCCCCAAACCATTTGATGTAGCTAAAGAAATGGTACGGGTAACGCGCACCGGCGGCCGCATCGTAATGGGCAACTGGATCCCCGGCGATCCCACGCTGGTGGCACAGATCTTAAAGATCAGTTCTGCCTATACGCCGCCGCCACCCGAAGGTTTTATCAGCCCCATGCTCTGGGGCGTGGAAAGCAATATCATCGAGCGTTTTGGCAGCGCCGGTATACCGCCTGAAAATATTTCATTTGAAAAAGATACGTATACTTTCATTGCACTGTTTTCGCCTGTTGAAATGGTAGGCAGGTTTAAGAATTTTTACGGCCCAACCATGAATGCATTCGAAGCCGCGGAAAAAAATGGCAAAGCCGCCGAACTGCAACGTGAGCTGGAAGAATTGTTTATCCGCGAGAACAAAAGCGGTGATCCAGATAAAACTTCCATTCCCGCTACCTTTATGCGGGTAACGGTGAAGAAATAAAACGGAAAGATCATACGAAGCCTTCAACACTCAGCAGTTGAAGGCTTTTTTGTTTTCCGCTCTAAGTGTTGTATTATAGCGGAAATTTAAGGTATTAACCTTCATCGTGAATATTCACTACCATGTCGAAAAAAGCGGGCACCATTCCTGTGCAGTCATTGACAAAAGAGTTTGAAAAAGGAATTGCTGTTGGAAGAATGTCGTCGGGCAATTTTCGTACGCCCGACGAAGCCAGTCATTCACACCGCCACGACTTCCATATTTTCATTCTGCAGGTAAAAGGGTCATCCTTTTATGAAGTTGATTTTGAAAAACGTCAGTTGAACAGATCCGCCGTTCTGTATATTCATCCCAACCAGGTACATCGTTTTGATAACGTCAAAAATGCCGATTTTTATTTGCTGGCCATCAGCAACGATAACCTCAATGCCGCTTACCTGAAATTGCTCGATGATATTACCCCGGCCCGATCGTTGACCTTGCCTGCTGATGATCTTGCCGTTTTTATTCAGTCTATCTCATTATGTATAACCCTTTTTGAAAGAAAAGATAATAAACTACAGTTGTCATTGCTGAGGGACAGTTGTAATACTTTTGTCGGTTTGTTTGTTTCCCAATTTACAGGGCAATTGAAAAAGGCGGAGGGCACTACCCGTTTTGAAGAAATTACCCGGGCCTTCAGGCTCGCCCTTGACAAACATTTTATCGAATACAAACGTCCGTCCGACTACGCCGGCGTTTTGAATATTTCCGCTTCTTATCTCAATGAATGCGTCAGGAATATAACCGGTTTTCCCGTAAGCTATCACATCCAGCAACGGGTTATAATGGAAGCAAAACGGCTCCTTTATCATTCCGGCAAATCGGTAAAAGAAATAGCCGATGAACTGGGGTATGATGATTATCCTTATTTTTCCCGGTTGTTTACCAGGGTCACCGGAATGACCGCACTCACTTTCCGGAATAAAAACCGCGATTAGTCCAATAGCTACGCCGGTATGGTCATTTCTCAACCCAACAAGGCTTTTTACTTTGCAGCATAAATAAAAAGTAAAAATGCCCAAGGCTCCGAAATGGTTAAACGATACGGTTGAAACGTTGTTGAGCGGCAAAATGCCTTTGATGCGGGTAACCGCTGCTGAATATATCAATTCTCATATCAAAAGAATACGTTTACACGGAGATGTTAAAGGTCTCCATTTCCAGACAGGTTATGCCATGGCCGTACGCGTAAGCGGTACCGAATACCGGAACTATACCGTATCGTATCATGATACGGAAAAAGGTATTGTGGAAATGATCGCTCATCTGCATGGTAAGGCGCCGGGAAGCAGGTATATCGATCATCTTACAACCGGCGATGAACTCAGGCTGGTTCCGCCGCGCGGTAAAAAAATGTACGATAGTGCGGTGAAGCAACATTACTTTTTTGGCGATGAAACTTCGCTGGGGCTGGCCTGTTCGCTGCAGAACGTCTTTCAAAAAGATGATCAGCGCTATCGTTTCTATTTTGAACTTGATCAAGAAAACCAAAACGTGCCCGCTCTTTTGGGATTGGATAATTACACTATTGTTCCCAAGGGAAAAACATTTTGTGATGCAGCGCTGATCAACGAACTGCCGCTTTTTAAAGTTAAGGAATGGCACCAGGGTAATTTTATTCTAACCGGAAATGCGAGGTCGGTGCAAACCGTCAGGAAGGTAGTAAAGCAAAACAAAATTTCAGGAAATATCCTGGCGCAGGCCTATTGGGCCGAAGGTAAAACCGGTTTGTAACGAAACTATACTTATGGCACGTAATCATTCATCATCAGCCTGATGAACAAATACCATATTCGGCACCCGACGATACAGCCTGAAACTACACCGAAAAACTGCAGCCTGGCCGATTGCAGATAGAAACCATTGTATAGATAAAATTAAAGAAGTAATAATCGCTATAAAGCCATCCTTAGAATAAGGAAAGACCCGGCGATACCAACCGTTTACCGCTATTGCGAACAGCCCTGGCAATGGCCTTCAAAAGTCTTTGGCGGGCGTCGTCCTGCCGCAGTTCCCAGATCAATAACCCATTCAATCCTTTGTTGATGGCATAATTTGTTTTGAGCGTTACGGAGCGTTCATCATCGAAAGTAGCAAACAACTTTTGGGTTGGACTAAAACACCAGGGCGCTTTTGCTACATCATCCCAATAAAAAGTAAACCCGTTTTCTTTTGTAAAACGTTGCCGGTACGTTTTGTAAACGGCGAAGCCTTTAAATTTTGCTGGTTGGTACAATCCTTTATTCCTGGTGCTGTTCACCGTATAGGTGCGCGAATAAAATGCAGCGCCGATAACCACTTTGTTTCGGTTAATGCGTAACGAATCCAAAAAACGGATGGTATTGTCGATAGAAATGGTTTGCGAAGGGGTGGAGTATAACGCTGCATGGTGGCCGGTGAACGGGCTTTTCCTGTTCACCATATCGTAACTCATTAAATGAACCCTGTCGGCCAGGAACATTACCTTTTTCCACTCTATTGAATTATAGAGATATTCGGGAAATACGCCGGCGGCAAAACTAAGCTCATACTTTTTACCCAGCACATTGCGCAGGGCCTTCATCAGTTCGGTAAAGTTTTGTTTATCGGCAGCGTTATAGGGGTGGCCGGCCGGACCTTCATCGATGGCGGGGTATTCCCAGTCGATATCGATGCCATCGAGGCGATATTGCTGTAAAATGGCCAGAACCGATTGCGCAAATGCGGTACGGTTTGCCGGCACGGCAAATAAATCAGAGCAGGGTTTACAACCGCCCCAGCCGCCAAAGGCCAGCGCCACTTTTAAATGCGGGTGCTTTTTTTTCAGGGATACCAGTTTTTTCAAAATGCTTCCGGCTGCGGCGCTCACATGCAGCCGGTTATTCTTTAGCAACGCAAAACTGTAAATAATATGGGTGAGCGGTTGTATATCATAGCGATCGATATCCGTGGCATTACCGCTGTAATAGGCAATAACGGAAAACCGGCGGGTAGTATCCGCTGCGGCGCCCGTTAAGAAATATCCAATGCCCAATAGTATCAGTAACAATATGCGCATCCATTCCTGCGTAAAATTTCCATGCCACGTGCCCACCAGGAAAGGTATACAGGGCCAACAGATATAATAGATAATTAACCGGTACTGCTTTCCCGTAAAAAAAGGTGGCGTATTTTAGCGTAATTCAAAAAGGGCCTTAGCAGGTTGATACATTAATGGCAGTTATTCTACTTTTTACAGGCAAAGGTTTTTCTCTAACGCTGGGGTGGGTAGGCTCGTTCGCTTATTTGCTGGCTTATTTACTGCTCAGCCTTAACAAACTGAAAGCCGGCCAGAAAGCATACCATGTATTGAATGTCGTAGGGGCGTTGGGGCTAACCGTAAATGCCCTTTTTATTCGTGATTATCCTAATGTACTTGTTAATATCGTTTGGGGATTGATCGCTTTGATGGCTATTTTGCTAATTGTACTGAAGAAGCGAAATTGAGCAGCGACATGGCCTGTTTCTTATACAACTCCAGCTTCTGCTTATACTCTTCTTTGTCGCTTACAAGGCATAGATAATAATAGGCCCCGTCGACCAGTACAAAAATAAGATCGGCAGTAAGCGCCGGATCTTTTACCGAAAGAATGCCCTGGGCCTTACAATCCATGATCAGTTGTTGCAGGTTCTGCCGTAACGTGTCCAACAGCCTTTTGTATTTTTCCTTAATGGTTTTATCGCGAAAAGCAAGCGCATAACAGCTATACGAAACGCTGTCGTCGAAAAGCACATTCCATTTGGTGGAGAAAATGTTATCGATCACTTTCAGCAACGCTTTCTTCGGGTTGGCAGCATCTTCCGATGAAATTTTAAATATCAGCAGGTATTTATCGAGTATATATTCTATTAATCCATATACAAGCGATTCTTTTGTCTGGAAATAATGCAATACCAGGCTTGGGTTCATATCGAGCAGGGCGGCAGTTTTCGCTATGGAAGCATTCTCCAGCCCTTCTTTTTTTGCCAGTTTGTAAAATGCTTTGATGATCTCTTGCTGACGCGGTGTTTTTAAACTTTTCCTGCCCATACAATGTGTTGCAATAGTTTAATGGCGACAAATATAATGTTCCTGCCTGTTCAATTGACCCGGTAATTCAAATTTTATTTCCATGTTAAGTAATTACGAACTTTTTATTAGCAAATAAATAAATTAATTGAACGGACAGTCAATTTATTTTTAGCGGTTGTTTTTTTCTCCATATTTGACAACGCAATCATTTTACAGTAAACGCATTTATCATTTCCAAACATTTCAAGTATGAAACTAGCTGCCTGTATGGCTTTTCTTTTGGCGCTGCTTTCTTCTGCCTGTTTAGCTCAAACAACCCTGTCTGCAGGGAATAACAAGGTAACGGGCGTTGTTCATTCTTCTAAAGACAGTAGTGTATTAAGTAGCGTTTCCATAATGGTAAAAGGTACTTCCAGGGGCACAACCACCAATATGGCCGGAACCTATGCTATTACTGCCGGCGCCAATGAGGTGCTGGTATTTTCGTTATTAGGCCATATTACCCGCGAAGTGCCTGTAGATGGCAGAACTTCCATCGATGTGTATATGCAGGTGGGTGAAACGAACCAGTTGAGCGAAGTGGTGGTCACTACAGCGCTTGGTATAAAAAAGCAACAAAAAGCATTGGGTTATGCCGTGCAGGAGGTGAGCGGTGAAACCATGGCCAAAACAAAAGTACCAACAGCTATAGGCGCTTTAACGGGGAAAGTGGCCGGGTTGAATGTAAAGAACACTACCGACCTGTTCCAGAACCCTGAAATTACTTTAAGAGGCGTTACCCCGCTTATTGTGATCGATGGCATACCCGATCCCAATGCCGACCCTTATAAACTCAATGCCGATGATATTGAAAGTATCTCCGTATTGAAAGGCCCGGCAGCAGGTGCGTTGTACGGCGCCCTGGGAATCAATGGCGCTATTCTTTATACCACCAAAAAAGGCAGAAAAGGAAAACTCACCGTTGAGGTAAACTCTTCTACCATGTTCCAAACCGGCTATACCCGCATACCCAAAGTGCAAACCCAATATGGTAATGGCGATGCCGGTAAATACGCTTATATAGACGGTTCTGGCAATGGCACCGAAGGCGGTGGCTGGATCTGGGGTCCAAAGCTTGATCAGAAAGACCCATCTACGCCCAGCGGTTATTATGAAACCACGCAATACAACAGCCCGGTTGATGCTGCTACAGGAAAACTGGTGCCGCTTCCCTGGATCTCGAGAGGGAAAGACAATATCAAAAACTTCTTTCGTACAGGCATCCTGTCAACCAACAGCGTTTCTGCATCGGTAGGCAGCGAAAAAGGTTCGTTCAGAATGTCGGCTTCGCATATAGCCCAGAAAGGTGTGGTGCCAAATACCGGCGTTAACAACTCATCTTTCTCCTTTGGCGGCAGTTATGCGCTTACGCCAAAGCTGAGCATGGATGCAAAATTGACTTACAACAGGGAGTATTCCGACAACTATCCCACAATTGGTTATGGGCCGCCAAATATATTGTACAACCTGTTATTGTGGATAGGCCCCGATGTTGATATCCGGGATCTGAAAGATTATTGGGTAAAGGGTAAAGAAGGGTTGCAGCAAAAGAACTATAACCTGTCGTGGTACAATAACCCTTATTTTGTAGTTAATGAGTTGTTGAATGGGTATAAAAGGAGCAACAGTTTCGGCCAAACTACTTTCGATTACCAGATCACCAACGATCTTACCGCCAAACTGCGTACCGGTTTCAACCAGTTCTCTACCGATAAGGATGTGAAAGAGCCATACAGCTATATAGCGTATGATTATATTTCCAAAGGTAATTATTCGGTTACCACATCAAGCTATTTCGATATCACTACCGATCTTATCATAAATTATAAACACAGGTTCAGTAAGAACTTCAATGTCAATGTAACCGCCGGGGGCGCTAATGCTTACCGAAATGAAAAGCAGGTATATACCAGTACCGATGGTTTAACCATTCCCGGTTTCTTCAATATGAGCAATTCGATCAGTCCGATCGTATCTTCCAACTATTTAAGAGAACGAAGAACAGCCAGCGTATATGGAATGGCCGACATTGAAGCTTTCCGTTTCCTGTACTTCAACTTTACCGGCAGGTACGATAAAACGTCTACCTTACCCCTGCAAAACAATGGGTTCTTCTATCCATCGGCAGGTATTTCAACCGTGTTGTCAGATGTATTGGATCTGCCGCAACCCTTTTCATTCTTAAAAGCAAGAGCGAGCTGGGCAAAAGTGAATACCGGCTTTATTTCCAATGGCAGCGATCCTTACGCGCATATCCTCACGTATAATATTGGCGCCAAATGGAATAATGTGCCGTCTTTACGCTGGCCTTCCCGCGCCATTCAACCCGACCTCCTGCCTGCTACTGTAAAATCGGGTGAATATGGGGTGGTTGCAGGTTTTTTCGGCAACAGGATCACAATAGATGCCACTTATTTCAGGAACAGGGAGTATAACAAGATCGTAGAAGTGGCCCAGTCGCAGGCAAGCGGTTTTACAAGCATGCTTAAGAATGCCAATGTGTATGAAAGAAAAGGATGGGAGTTTATGATCAACGGCGTACCTGTAAAAACCGGGAATTTCAAATGGGAGACCGGTGTTAATTTAAGCAGTATGCACGTGTGGCTGAAAGATGCTACGGATGATCCGGATGGTTATTATCAAAATATCAAGGAAGGAAGCAGAACCGATAAAATATTTATTTCCGCGTCGCGGGCTCCCGACGGACAGGCCATATATAATTCGAACGGTATGCAGGCCACCGATCCTTATGCACAATTTTTCGGGTATAGCGATGCCGACTGGATCTATGGATGGCAAAATACCTTTTCGTACAAAAACCTTTCATTGAGCTTTTCAGTTGACGGCCGGTTAGGCGGATTGATCTATTCCACTACCAATCAAAAAATGTGGTGGGGCGGTACCTCGCCCGGTACGGTAAACAATTTCCGTGACGATGCCAATGCAGGCAAAGCCACTTATGTAGCGCCCGGTGTTGTGGTTGAGTCGGGCAAGGCAGACTACGATGCGCATGGTAACATCATTTCCGATACCCGCAAATTTGCACCGAATACAAAGGCTGTTAACTACATCGGCTTTATGCAAACAACCAGCGGGCAAATGCTGAATAACTATTTCTATTATAAAGGCACTTACCTGAAAATGCGCGAACTGGTAGTAAGCTATAATGTTCCTGGTAAATTCACAAAGGGCGTCTTCAGTTCGGCTTCCGTTTCGTTCATCGGCAACAATTTATTCCTGCTGGCCAAAATGCCAAACGTAGATCCGGATTCAGAAAGAGATCAACTGCAAACGCCTTCCATGAGAAGCATGGGTATCAATATCAACCTTAAGTTTTAACGCCTGCAAAAATTACTACAATGAAACACTTAAATATAGTTGCCGGTATAATGATGGTGGGGGTTTTTGTATCCTGTAAGAAGTTCGATTCCTTCCAGGAAAACCCCAACAATCCCACCACGGCCGATCCTTCGCTGTTACTGGCGAACCTGGAAATGAATTCTTTTTCAACCATCGCTACCGATGCTGCCCTGGCCAGCCGCCAGTTGGTTTATACCCAGTCATCGAGCAATGCGCAATACTATGGCTGGCAACGCAGCGGCATGAGCTATTCCAACATAAGCCAGGCCGTGAAAATGGAGCAGGAAGCAGCCCGTGTGGGTAAAGGGAACTACCGGTATCTCGGTAAATTTTTCAGGGCGTATTTTGCAATAGGAATGACGCAAACATTTGGTGACATTCCTTATTCACAAATGATGCAGTCGTTGACGGGCAACAAGTTCGATAGTATTGCAGCCCGTCCGGTTTACGACAAACAACAGGACGTTTACCTGAATGTATTAAATGAACTGAAGATCGCGAGCGATTCTTTATCTGCAACCGATCTGGCGATCGGCGGTGATATTATTTACGGCGGCAATATTGATAAATGGAAAAGGCTGATCAATTCATTTACATTACGGGTATTGATGAGCCTCTCGAAAAAAGAAAGCAATACTACATTGAACATTAAACAACGTTTCAATGAGATTGTGTCCGATCCGGCTAAATATCCTTTGCTGGCTTCCAACAGTGATAACGGGCAATTGAAATACTATAACGTTACCGGCAACCAGTACCCGTTTTACAACAGTAATTCAATGAAAACGGACTATTACCTCGATAGTACGTTCGTTGATATCTTACAGGACCTGAAAGACCCGCGCCTGTTTGTATATGGGCAGCCTTCCACAGCCTCAGGGCTTCCGGCCAATGATTTCAATGCGTATGATGGTTTGTCGGGCAGTGCAAGTCTTTCTGCCAATACCGTTAAAAAAGGGCAGGGGAAAGCTTCGCAGATCAACCGCCGCTATGCTTATGAAGCCATTAACGAACCCAGTTTACTGATGGGGTATGCCGAAGTACAGTTCCTGCTGGCTGAAGCGGCAGTGCGTGGCTGGATCAGCGGAAATGCCGGTGATTATTATAAAAAAGGCATAGAGGCCTCCCTGAATTTTTCAAACTTTGGCAACACATATTCAACAACCGATATTCAAACCTATGTAAACCAGCCGGCCATTGCCCTGCAACCAGGCAATGAGATCAGCCAGATCATTACCCAAAAGTATATCAGTATGTTTATGAATACGGGCTGGCAGGCGTTCTTCGAACAAAGGCGCACCGGTTTCCCGGTATTTGAAACCGCCGGCGGTGGTATTTTAAATGGTGGCAAGGTTCCCAAAAGGTGGATGTACCCCACCGATGAATATAACAACAACCGGGTGAATGTGGAAAATGCCGTAAAAGGCCAGTACCCCGATGGGGATAATATCAATGGCATTATGTGGCTGCTGCAGTAGCCTGGCTTTATTAATTGTAATTTAGAGATATGAAGAAATACCTGGCATTATTACTTGTAGTCAATGTAACGATCTGTAGTTATGGACAGTCAGTTAAAAAAGCGGTTTTTGTTATTGTAGACGGTATTGCCGCCGATGTTATAGAAAAACAGCCTACACCGTTTTTAGATGCAATTGCCAAACAGGGCGGTTATGCAAAAGCGCATGTGGGCGGAGAAAAAGACGGCTATTCCCAAACGCCTACCATTTCGGCGGTTGGTTACAACAGTTTGCTTACCGGTACCTGGGTAAACAAACATAATGTTTGGGGAAATGATATCAAGGCGCCCAACTATAATTACCATACCCTATTCCGTTTCTTTGAGGAGCAGTATCCGCAAAAGAAAACTGCGGTTTTTTCAAGCTGGGAAGATAACCGTACAAAACTGGTGGGGGAGAACCTGCCGGCAACAGGCAACCTCAAACTCGACTATCATTTCGACGGGTTGGAACTTGACACCATCAATTACCCGCACGATAAGAAGCGCGATTTTATGCATCGCATTGATGAAGCGGTGGTAGAAAAAGCAACCGCCAGTATCAGGAATGATGCGCCCGACCTGTCGTGGGTATACCTGGAGTATACAGATGACATGGGACATATGTATGGTGATAGCCCGGAATTTTACCGGGCGGTTGACCTGATGGATAAACAAATGGGGCGCCTGTGGGAGGCTATTCAGTATCGCCGGAAAAACTTTAAAGAGGACTGGGTAATATATATAACAACCGACCATGGCAGGGATGCCCGTACCGGTAAAGGGCATGGCGGTCAGAGTGACCGGGAAAGAAGCACCTGGATTGTGACCAGCGCAAAAGGGTTGAACGATCATTTTAAGAAAGGAATGCCGGGCATCGTTGATATAATGCCTTCTATTGCCAGTTTTCTCGATGTTCGCATTCCCCGCAACCAGCTTATGGAAGTGGATGGGATACCATTGACCGGACCAATGCCGGCTACTTCAGCCAATGCAAGCCTTGAGAACGGTAAGCTGAATATCAACTGGAAGGCTACCGGTAAGGGCGATGCCAAAATATGGGTAACCACTACCAATAAGTTTAAAGAAGGCGGGCAGGATGATTATACCTTAATGGCTACCGTGCCGGTGAAAACACAGCATGCGGTTGTTGATGTGGCCGGTTTCCCATCTTCGTTTTATAAAATTGTAATTGAAACCCCCACTAATTTTTTGAACAGGTGGGTAATAGTTAAGTAAACAAGATTAAGGCCTGACCCACAATTCAGGAACCGGGCTGTGATCAATGCGCCAAAAGGTGCCAATAACGGGTTTGATATAAATAAAAATCCCTGAACTCTTTTAAAGGGTTCAGGGATTTTTAAGTGTGTTTACGTTTTGATCAAACACTGCAATACTTCTGCATCAGCATTTTGATCATTTCCCTGAAACCTTCAAATGAATCGGGTTTGGTGATGATCTGGGTGGCGCCGATGCGGAAACACTCGTTCGATAAACGGCTGTCGTTATAGGTTGAGTAGATCACGACCGGAATGTGGTTGAACCGGTCACTCTTTTTGATAAGTTCGAGCGTTTCCTTCCCATTGAGCTGGGGCATGTTCTGGTCAAGCACCACCAGGTCGGGCAGGTGAGGGGCGCCCTCCAGCGCCTGCATTATTTGCACGCCGTTGTCAACCGCATCGAAGTGGATATTACTGCCGGCGATCAATGCCTTCACGATCTCGGTAAAGATCATTTTATCATCTTCATCATCTTCTGCAAGCAGTATTCTTTTATGATTGATCATTCCTGATCTGGTTTATTGGATGATTGTACCAGTGGCAGCAGGATCGAGAAAACAGCGCCTTCGCCTTTCCGGCTATTTGCCGTAATAAGCCCGTCATGTTTCTCCACGATCTTTTTCACGATCGACAGGCCAATGCCCGTACCCTCGAATTTATCCTTCGAATTCAGGCGCTGGAACAGGTCAAAGATACGTAACCTGAACTGTTCGTCGAAGCCTATGCCGTTGTCCTTTACTTCAATATGGCACCAGCGGCCGTTTTCATCGGGCGCAGCGGTAAAGGATTTCTCATTTACCCGCCACGAGGTGATGGAAATAACCGGCGCTACATCTTTCCGGGTAAATTTGAGCGCATTGCCGATGAGGTTCTGGAACACCTGCTGAATATGCGGTTTTATCACTTCCAGCGCGGGCATTTCCGATACCGTTATCTCTGCATTCTTTTCCCTGATCACCATTTCAAAATCTTCGCGTACATCCCTGATGATCTGCGCTACATCTGTTTTTTCAAAACCCGAGAAATCGCTGGAAAGCTTCGAAAAATGCAGGATATTGTTCACCAGGGCTTTCATACGCATGGCAGATTGCATGATCTTGCCGAGGTACACCACGGTGTCGGCAGGCAGATCGTTTTCATGCCGGTCTTTCACCATTTTGGTGAGCATATGGATCTTGCGCAGCGGTTCCTGCAGGTCGTGGCTGGCCACCGAAGCAAATAATTGCAGATCGTGGTTACTCGATTCCAGTTCGAGGTTCATTGTCTGTAGCTGTTCCGTACGCTGTTTCACTTTTTCTTCCAGTTCTTCGTTCATCCGTTTTATTTCCTGTTCGGCTTTGCGCAGGGCGGTAAGGTCGAGCATGGAGCCCAGCATGCGGTAGGGTACGCCGAACTCATTGTGCAGAATATAACCCCTGTCGAGCACATTGGCATAATCGCCATCTGCTTTCAAAAAGCGGTATTCGTGGCTCCACTGGTTGCAGTTATCATGAATGGCGGTATGCACGCTGTTTTTTACAGCCTGGCGATCATCGGGATGCACATGTTGCAGCCAGTCTTTGCGCGTCATTATGGTTTCTTCATAACCAAATGTTTTTCGGAAGGCATCGCTCCACCATACCTTGTCGGCGGTAAGGTCCCAATCCCACAGCGTATCGTTGGTGGCGCGGGCTACCAGTCTGAAGCGTTCTTCACTGAACGAAAGTTCGCGGGTGCGATCTTTTACTTTATCTTCCAGCTCTTTATTGAGTTTGCGAAGATTTTCCTTCACTTCGTTCAGTTCGCTGTAGTTCCTGCGGATCTTGTGAACCGCTTTCTTTTTATCGGTAATGTCGGTAAACGTTACTACAAGTCCTTCCGGCATTTTGGCTGCCGTTAGTTCAAACCACATATCCATCCCTTCCAGCATAAGGTCGCGGTGCAGTTGGGCTTCATCCAGCGCTACCGATAAATAATCCGCAAAAAGTTCCGGGGTGCTGATCACCGGCGCGGCACTGCGCAGGCTTTTACCGGTGAGCGGTCCGTCGCCGATGCCAAACCATTGCTGCGCTTTTTCGTTTGCCGCATCGATTACAAAATCAGTGATCTTTCCGCGGTGGTCTGTAATGGTATGCAATGCAAAAATGGCGCTGGTAGTGGCATTGAATACGCTGCGAATGATGTTGTTCAGGTTGGTAATGGTAGTGATGTCAACAAAGTTGATGATGATGCCGGCGTATTTTTTCTCGCGGGTGATATAGGGCATAATACGAAGCAGGAAATTCTTTCCCTGTTGCAGGGTCACCTCTTTTTCAACTACGGTTCGGTTGCGTTCTACATTCCTGATGTCATCAAGCAGCTGGTTGTATTTGAAATTATTCGAAATATCGGAGAAAGGCCGGCCCAGATCGGAGTCGATCAGGTTGATGATCTCTGTTGACGCCGGATTGAACTTGCGAATGTTCAGGTTCGTATCGAGGAAGATCTGTGCAATGTTGGTACTGCGGAAATAATTGTTCAGGTCGTCGTTCAGTTCTACCAGTTCCTTTATCTTAAGCTGGTGTTCCGTATTGAGCGTATACAGTTCTTCGTTCAGCGATTGCAGTTCTTCATTGGAGCTTTGCAATTCTTCATTGGAAGAAAGCAATTCTTCATTCGAGCTTTGCAGTTCCTCGTTGGCAGTTTCGAGGTCTTCTACCGCCAGTTGCAGGCTGTTTTTGGTTTCGGCCAGTTCCGCTTCGAGGTTGCGCACATAATCATAGTCGGTTTCCTGTTCAGCCGATTCGGGAGGGCGCTCAGTTTGTATCACGGCCTTGTTAAACATTACCAGCGTGTAGTCGTGCCCGGTTGCGGTTACCGAAGGCTTCACCAAAACGTTCACTGCGCGGGTATTGTCGCCTTTTCCAAACACCACATTGTTGAGCTGTACGGGTTTATTATTCTTCCATGCCTTGCGTATTTCCCGGTTCACGATAATGGAAAGGTCCTGTGGCAGCATACGCACCAGGTTCAGGTTGAGCATTTTTTTAGGCAGGGAAAGCAGGTTTTCGTAATTGCCCATGGTTTCATGGATCTCGAAATTGCGGTCGATATAAAAGGCAATAAAACCGAGGTCTTCGAGCAGGGCCGTACGCATTTCCTTCCAAAGGTCTTTCTGGCCTTTGGTACCCACATCTACATGGGTGTTGCTATCCCGCGGCATTCTTACGGGTGTGCTGAAATTATCGCTGAAGTTTACCCGCTGTTTTACATCGGCCAGTTTTTTGAAGATCTTCCACTTCATGCTTACCTGCTGCATGGCGCTGCTTTTGCTGAATGGCGGGTTTTCACTGGGGCCAAGGAAGAGAAACCCGTCTTTGTTCAGTGAAAATTGCAGCATGGCGTAGATCCTGTCCTGCAGCACGCTGTTCATATAAATAAGCATGTTGCGGCAGGTAACCAGGTCGTTCTTGATAAAGGGCGGGTCCTTTGTGATATCGTGGCGCGCAAAAACGATCTGTTTGCGCAGCCGCTGTATAATAAGCCAGCCTTTCGATTTCTTTACAAAATATTTTTCAAGCAGGTCTTTGGGTACATCGTTTTCGATAGTAAAAGGATAGAGGCCGTTTGAAGCAATATCGAGATTGGCCGCATCGATGTCGGAAGCAAAGATCTTTACATCGATCTCCTTGCCGGTTTGCTCAAGCACCTGATCGATGGCAATGGCAATAGAGTAGGCTTCTTCACCGGTGCTGCAGGCAGATACCCAAACTTTCAACTGCTCACCGCTTTCTTTGGAGGCGATCAGTTCGGGCAGCACATTTTCAGAAAGTACTTTATAAGCATCCGTATCACGGAAGAACCTGGTAACGCTGATGAGGAAATCATGCGCCAGTTCCCTGCATTCTTCGGGACTGTTTTGCAGCAGTTTCAAAAAATCTTCCGGTTCTTCAATGCTGTGCTGCATCATTCTTTTATTGATGCGCCGCAGAATGGTAGGTGTTTTATAATAATGGAAATCGTGCCCCGCGTTCTTATTGATCAGTTCGAAGATCTGCAGCAGGGTCTTTTCGTCAGGCTCTTTGGCTTTGATATGTTGTTCGGTTTGGAATATTTCTTTTACGATCGCTTCGGCGATGCCGGAAGGCGTATCTACCACATCGGCATAACCGGAAGCCAGTGCGCTGTTGGGCATGCCGTCGAATTTGGCCGATGAAGGGTCCTGCACCATTACACAACCGCCGTTCTCTTTTATGGCGGCAATGCCCCGGGTGCCGTCTGTACCGGTTCCGGAAAGTATGACGGCGATCGCTTTCTCTTTTTTCTCAACAGCCAGCGAATGCAGGAATACGTCTATGGCGTTGTTCGGCGCTTTTTCGATCACTTTATCGCTTAACACCAGTTTCCCCTTCACCATACGGATCTGCTTGTTGTTGGGGATCACATATACGCAGTTTTCCGTCACCGGCATATTATGGGCCGCTTCCAGCACTTTCATATGGGTTCTTCTGCCCACAAGATCAACCAGCAGGCTTTTATAATCGGGCGAAAGATGCTGGATCACTACAAACGACATATTGCCTGTCTCCGGCATATGGTCAAAGAATTCCTGGATAGCTTCCAGGCCGCCTGCAGAAGCCCCTACGGTTATCACATAATGTTTACGGGTTGCTTTCATTTCATTATGCCAGTGGTTAGGGGTTTATCAATTCATACATGAAGCTGCGCAGGTTATCCGCAGCCATTGTTTCTTCCTGCAGCCAGGGTTTCGAAAATCCTTTTACATGTTCCTGCCATAGTTTAAAAGAGTGACGCGGGTGATAGATGCGCGGATCATTGTCGAAAAATATGCGTTCTTCCGGGTTGCCGCCCCAACTGGTAGTGCGAATGAATTCTTTACGGAACAGAATAACGTATTCATCCTGCACCGCCTGGATGGGGATCACGAGGATACCGCTGGCGATTTCCTGGTATTCCGCCGCAATATCATAGATGCCCGATAGCGAGTCGGTATACCAAACCTTGCGCAGCTGTTTCAGGTGAAGCCAAAGCATAAGGTCTTCCAGTTGGGAGGCATCGGGCACTTCGCCGGCCGACCAGGTTTTATTCTTATAAGTAATTATCACGCCCTGGGCGTCGAACAGGTCCATTATACCGGGTTGTTCTTTCAGCAGGCTTTTAATGAGATCTTTACTTTGATAAATGTTCTCGATAAGCTGTGTGTACAGGCTGTTGATGTGGGCGCTGAGGTCGAGGAATTTCTGGTGGTGCAGCAGGTTGATACGCGCTGAAATAACGGTCGACAACAATTCCAGCACCGTGCACAGCTGGTTGTCGATGCGTCTTGCCGTTTTATGATGACAGGCAATGAGGCCCCACAAATTGCCGTCTTTCAGAAGCCTTACCGACATGGAGGCCATAACGTTCATGTTCCTGAGGTATTCCACATGCACCGCCGCCACCCCGCGGAGATTGCATTCCGACATGTCGAGGAAAGAATTGGTAATGGGATTGATCACCGGGTACAACTTCACCGGTTTGAATTCCCTGTTGGGGATAAACCGGTAAGGGTTCTTTTGGTACATGTCGCGTGCGGGTTTGGGAATATCAGATGCCGGGAAGGTGAAGCCGAGATACGATTCCATAGCCGGTTCCATCGCTTCTGCCAGCACGTTGCCGTTCCAGTCGCGGTCGAATGCATAGATCATTATTTTATCAAAACCGCTGATCGCTTTCAGTTCGGTGGCGGCAATGTCAGCTACCTCCTGGATACTGGCTGCCGTTTCAATTTTGCCGATCGAATGACGGAGCGACTGGTAAAGGGCCGTGAAGGATGCTTCAGTTCCTTCTGCCGGCTGGTTCTCCATTTCCACGATCACCATCTGGTCGTATATATGTAACAGGATGTAATAGCGTTGACCGTTCAGTTCCCACTGTGTCGTGTATTTGCCATTCCCTTTTTCAAGGTGTTCCTGCAGTACCTGGAAGGCGGGTGTGCCGATCACATCCTGTATGCGTTTACCTGCCAGGTTTTTGAATGGGGTTTGAAACATGGCTTCGGCGTTTTCGCCAAGCTGTTCAATGCTGAGTGTTTGCCGGTCGAGCACAAGCAGGATCCCATACTCCTGTATGGTATTGATGATGTGAATGGGAATACTACCGCAAAATTCCGAGTCGTATTTAGAAAACTGGCTCATTCCTGTTGATCCATGCTTTGAATTTTAAAAAAGTTTGCCTGGCTGTTTCAGCTGTTGCTTCCTGATCCTCTTTCCGGGTAAGTGCAAGCAGATAAGTGCGGAATTTCTTCCACATATCGGATGTGTGTTCCCCATAACAATTGAAAAAGGAAAATCCTTTTCCTTCAGGAAGATCCGGCAACTGCGACCTGATCATTTTCGCGATGATCACCCCACCCAGTGTCGATCCTTCCAGCACATAAGCTGCGCCCAGTGCGCGTGCATAGCTGTCGATCACCGGTGTTTCCACCTGTACTGGTTGCCATTGGCTGTCCCCGCCAAGGTCCCTGATATCCTGCAAAAGCGCACTGGCTTTTCGCCGTTGTTCAATATCGGGGATACGCTCATTTTTCAAATATTGTTCCATTTCAGTTTCGAGAGAATGGTAGTACCCATGGAACATCCTGAGAAGGTGTATGTATTGTTGCCGGTTGCGAATTCCTTTGATGATGACTGCCACTTTTTTTTCCAGGTCGGCGTGTTCAGTCTTTGTGTGCAATTTTATGTATTCGGGAAATGTGAGGTCTTCCACAGCGTCATTTTTTTTGCCTCACAAGATAGGGCGAACACATCATTTTGTAATATGTTGCGATATATAAAGAAAATTTAATTATGTCGTGGCGACATAGATGGCGGTTTATAATTACGACAAAAGCGTCGGGTGTGGCTGGTTATGTATAGATGCGGAAGATAGGACATGAGCCGTGTGCAGCATGGTGAACCATTTTTAACGTGTTCATACCAGTAAGTTATAAAAAGATCGAACGCAATTCCCGGCAAACCTGTTCTATTTCTTCTTCCGTATTGTAATAATGTACAGATGCGCGTACGATGTTATCGAGCCCTTTGCGGTTCATGTAGTATAGTGTTGATTTGGCCAGACCGATATGTACATTGATATTTTTTGCGGCCAGTTTTACTCTCACTTCTGTTGCCGCCATACCGGTTATAGAAAAAGTAACGATGCCGCACAACTCATTGCCCTGGTCATGCACTGCAATTCCATCCAGTTCATTAAGTCGTTTCCTGAATAATGCCGCTATATGCTGCACTCGTTGCCATATGCGGTCTATACCAGTGTTCAGTGCATACTCCACCGCTTTCTGTAACCCCAACACAATGGCAGGATTCTTTTCATACCATTCAAAACGCCGCGCATCGGGCCGCACCACAAAATCCTGCTGATCTACACGGGTAACCGTACGGCCATCGAAACACATTAGTTTCAGCTTATCCTGCATTGCTTTGCGAACATACAAAAATCCTGAACCCCGTGGCCCGCGCAGGTATTTACGCCCGGTTACCGCCAGCATATCGCAGCCAATGGCCGCTACATCTAAGGGAATTTGTCCGGCCGACTGGCAGGCATCCAATAAATAAACAATATTGTATTTGCGGGCCACTTCGCCAATGGCGGCTACCGGCAATACATTACCCGCGGTAGAGGGAATATGTGTTACGGCTATCAGTTTCGTGCGGGGAGTAATGGCGGCTTCCAGGGCATCTGTTTGAAAATTGCCTTCAGCATCATTGGAGATCGTTTTAATGACGATGCCATACAACTTTTGCGCATTCAGCATTCCAAGCACATTGGAAATATATTCCATTTCCGAAGTGATCACTTCGTCGCCCGGTTGAAAGTTAAGCCCGTTAAAAGCAATATCCCAGGCGGCGCTGGCATTTTCGGTGAGGGCAATTTCATCGGGGTTTGAATTGATCAGTTCAGCGATCAGCGTATGCGTATGATCGAGCCGGTTGCGGTGCCGGGCTTCAACTTCGTAACCGCCATACAGCGCTTCCTCATGCAGAAAATCTACCATCGTTTTCACTACAACATCAGGCGGCAGGGATGCGCCTGCGTTGTTAAAGTGAATGCGTTCGGCGGTGCCGGCGGTTTCAGCCCTGAAGGCACTGATCTCTGCGTCATTGAAAGGTTTTATTTCCATAAACAGTTTGTATGCGTGATACACATACCATGCAAAACAACGGGATTTGAAAACACGGGAACAGTGGCAGATCGAAGGATTTCAGGTGTATCAGATGGGGAGGACAACGGTGAACGACCATAAAAAAGGAATGTTTGTATTGAATTCGATAGCAGGTCATCTTCTGTTAAAACCTCAAAATGAGAGTATTGCGCGCGGTTTTCCAATAATCGGCATAAATGGCATATCTTCGCATAACTTTTCATGCCTGCACCTATCTTGATCCCTTGTTTCAAAATTTGTGAAGGAAAAATAGTAAACCTTTATCCTGGTATCTGTTACATTACCAACAGCATACCCCTTTATTAATGTCCTTATTTTCTGTTAATTATGTTACGACCAATCATTACAGGTACAGGTTCTTATATTCCCCCGGTTATAAAGAAGAACAGCGATTTTGCCAGTGAAAATTTTCATAGTGAACCTGAAAAAGCTATCAATCTCCCATCACCGGAAATAATTGAAAAATTCAGGCAAATTACAGGGATAGAAGAACGCAGATATGCTCCCGAAAATATAAATGCATCAGATATGGCGGCATTTGCTGCCAGTATGGCCATTAAAGATAGCGGTATCGATCCCGAATCGATCGATCAGATAATTGTGGCCCACAATTATGGGAATGTCGTAAATAAAACCGTGCAGTCAGATGCCGTGCCGTCACTTGCCGCCAGGGTTAAACACAAGTTGGGCATACGCAATCCATATTGTACGGCATATGATATCTTGTTTGGTTGTCCGGGTTGGGTGCAGGGATTGATACTGGCCGAAACAGCAATGAAAGCAGGAAGTGCAAAAACATGTCTTATTATCGGCACAGAAACATTATCGCGGGTGATAGACCGCTACGACCGGGATAGCATGATCTTTTCAGATGGAGCCGGCGCATGCATCGTTGAATATAAAGAAGTGGGGGATGAGCCTGCAGGGATCTTAGGGGCTGCTTCGCGATCTGATTGTGCCGATGAAGTTGATTATATAAATTTTGGCCCTTCGTATTTTTCCGAAGCGGAAGATAATACCTGCTATATAAAAATGAAAGGCCGTAAAGTATATGAATACGCCTTAAAACATGTTCCGCAGGAAATGAAGCACTGCCTCGAAAAAAGCGGTGTTTCTATCGATCGTTTAAAAAAGGTATTCATTCACCAGGCGAACGAAAAAATGGATGAAGCCATAATTAAAGCCTTTTATAGCCTGTATGGTATTCAGAAGGCGCCCGAGCATATTATGCCAATGACCATTCACTGGCTGGGTAACAGTTCGGTTGCCACCATTCCTACCTTGTATGACCTGGTTCGTAAAAATGAGTTGCCTGATCACGCCCTTGTACCCGGTGATGTAGTGTTGTTTGCCTCAGTGGGCGCAGGTATGAATATAAATGCGGTTTGTTATCAGCTTGTATAAATAGAACAATCATATTGTGGCAAATACATTAACTCCCGGATGGGAGTTTTTTTATTTATAGTCCTGATCCCGGGTGGCGCATTTTTTGTCATCGTCTTTTGAACAATTATGCCAGCCGGTTCATTTTCAATGAAACTCAAGGGAAATAGCCTTGTTTACAGCAATCCGGCACCCATGGGTTCCAATATTATCAAATTGTTAAGCGAATGTTATCAATTAAAAGGCCCCTTACTTTTGCGCCCAGTTAACAATTTGTTCATCAAAAATTAACAATGAATAAAATCATTGTAGTATTGCTGGCAATACCCTCACTTGTCTGGGGCCAATCGAGCGACTCAACTGCTGATAAAAAAAAGAATAATCCCTGGTATAAGCGCATCAATATGAGGGGTTATGTGCAAGTCAGGTACAACAGGCTGCTGGAAACCAATCCGGAGCTGAAAAATGACCAGGGCGATAAGTCAATTGGCAAAAACGGCGGTATGTCGATGCGCCGCGCCCGAATAATCCTGAGCGGACAGCTCAATAATCACGTGTATTTCTATTTCCAACCCGATTTCGCGGCTTCTCCTTCTTCAGATGACCTGCACTTCGGCCAGATAAGGGACGCCTATATTGACGTGTCATTCGATGAAAAACGGGAATACCGGGTGCGGCTCGGACAAAGCAAGATACCCTATGGCTTCGAGGCTATGCAGTCAAGCTCGAACCGCATGCCGCTCGACAGAAGCGATGGCATCAACAGCGCTTTTGTAAACGAACGCGATCTGGGTGCTTACTTTTATTATGCACCTGCAAAAATCAGAACCCGGTTTGCCTGGCTTGTAAGCGAAGGGTTAAAAGGCTCCGGCGACTATGGCGTGGCGGCTTTTGGGGTGCTCAACGGCCAGGGCGCTAACCGTCCCGAAAAGAACGATGACATGCATGTGGTAGCAAGATTGTCATATCCTTTCGCATTCAAAAAACAGATCATAGAAGCCGGTATACAGGCATATAGCGGCATGTTCACGCTTACCGACAGGCATTTATCGGGTAAGGTAAAGATCGAAGATGACCGTACGTATGAAGATAAGCGCGTAGCGGCCAGTTTTATTCTTTACCCGCAGCCATTCGGTTTTCAGGCTGAATACAATATAGGTCGCGGCCCGCAGTATGATCCGGCACTGGACTCCATTGTGCATAAAAGCTTACAGGGCGGTTATGTGATGGCCTCGTTCCGGAAGAAGATCGGCCAGCAGGTTTTCATTCCTTTCAGCCGTTTTCATTATTACGACGGCGGTAAAAAGTTCGAACAGGATGCAAGAGCCTATTTAGTGCGCGAGTATGAAGTTGGGCTGGAATGGCAGCCCTCAAAATATTTTGAGCTGGTGGCCATGTATACCATCTCGCACCGCCGCACAGCCGATTTTATCAATGAGAACAATGATCAGAAAGGCAACCTGCTGCGGCTGCAGGCACAGTTGAATTTCTGATGATAGAATTGTGAATATCTATTTTTAGCTGAATATTTTTAGCAGGTTCGTTTATAAGTCTTTGTTAGTACATTTAGTGCAAACAAACCTTATATGAGAAAACCGACCTTGTCCTTCTTACTGGCGGTGCTATGCCTTACCGCCAGCTCCCAAACAGATATCTTCACTTTAATGGAGCGCACAGATCTGCGGCTCGGCGATATTGAACGCATCGCCAATCGTTACTTCGACAGCGTGGGTACCGGCAGGGGAACCGGTTACAAACAATACCAGCGCTGGCTATATGAAAGAAAGTTTCACACCGATGAAAAGGGTTTCTTTATCAATGCCGAAACGGAAGCGGCGCGCTACAAAGCGGCGAAGGAATCGATGAGAACCCGGCAGTCAGATCCATCTGCAAGAGGTACTTTTGGTACCTGGACTGAACTGGGCCCGCAAAACTGGACCTATACCAGCGGCTGGAACCCCGGTGTGGGCAGAATTACCTCAGTAGCCATTCACCCTTCAAACCATGCCGTAATTTATGTAAGCTCGCCCGGCGGTGGTATCTGGAAAAGCACCAACAGCGGAGCTTCATGGACCCCGCTCGTTGATTTTACCTCCCCGGCCTGGATGAACATTTTCAATTTATGCATCGACCCTTTGAACCAAAGTGTTGTTTATGCCGCAGTGCAGGGCGGAGGCGTTATTAAATCAACCAATGCGGGCGTTACCTGGGCGGCAACAGGTTCGGGCCCCTCCACTACCAGGAAAGTTGTGGTGCATCCTGCCAATAGTTCCATCGTATTTGCCACCGCCAATAACGGCATCTTCCGTTCAACAAATGGTGGTTCTACCTGGACGCAGGTGCACACCGAATCAAAAGAAGATATTGAGTTCCACCCAACCGATCCTGATATTATGTATACATCCGGTTCGGGCGGTACCAGCTGTTTTTGGCTGTCTGTCGACAATGGCGTTACCTGGACGGCCGTTACCGTGGCTAACGGTATCACCAACGTGGGAAGATCATTGATCGGCGTATCGCCTGCCGATCCTGCTGTTGTATATGTTGTGCAGGCCAATGGCAGCTCATTTGGTAAAATGTACAGATCTACCAACGCCGGCCAGACATTTGTTACCACGGTTACAGGCAATGCTGCCGGCGGTACCAATTATTTCGGTTATGAAACAACAGGTACCGGTACAGGTGGTCAGGCCACGTATGATATGGCTATCTGTGTAAATCCTGTCAATATCAATGAGGTGATGATCGCAGGTATAATTTGCTGGAAATCGACCAATGGCGGTACTTCCTTCGTGGCGCAAACCGCATGGAGTTATCCGAACTCAGTAGGGTATAACCATGCCGATGTACATGCCCTCGAATGGATCGGCCCCACCATTTACTCCGGCAGCGATGGCGGGATCTACAAAAGCAATAATAATGGCGGCGACTGGATCGATCTTTCAGCCGGGTTGGGCATCAGGCAGTTCTACCGCATAGCCTGTTCCAAAACTGATCCCGATGTGATCACCGGCGGTGCGCAGGATAACGGTTCTTCTTTCAGAAGAACAGACAGCAGCTGGAAAGACTGGCTGGGCGCCGATGGCATGGATTGCATCATCAGTCCCACCAATGCGAATATCGCTATCGGTACCTCTCAAAACGGGGCTATCTATAAAACAACCAATGCCGGTCAGTCGCGCAGCAATCTTACGCAGCCTTCAAGTGGCAACTGGATAACGCCGCTGGTGATGCATCCCGCAAATCACAATACCGTTTACGGTGGGTGGACGGGCATTTACAGATCGGTGAATGGCGGTACCAACTGGACCAGGATTTCGGGCACCATAATAAACACCAAAATGAATTGCCTGGCGGTGGCGCCCGGCGATACGAATTATATTTACGGGTCTGCAGGCGCTAAATTATTCCGCACCAACAACGGCGGTGCTACCTGGGATTCGGTAACGGCCCCTGCATCGATCAATGCCATTTATGTAAGCCAGGTGAACCCTTCAAAGATCTACCTGGCCCTTAACAGCACTACCAACCGGGTTTTTGTATCCACCGACAGAGGCACAACGCTCACCAATATTTCTGCCGGATTGCCGGCCCTGGTTGCCCGGTCGATCGTTGTAGACAACAATCCTTCCGAAAGTATTTATGTAGGTATGAACGTGGGTGTGTATTATCGCGATAATGTCGATACCAACTGGGTAGAGCATGCCAGCGGGCTGCCACTGGTTGCCGTGAACGAAGTGGAGATCCAGAAATCTTCAGGCAAACTTCGGGTAGCCACCTACGGAAGAGGTGTGTGGGAAACCAATTTGTGGACGCCCATACTGGTGGGCACTACAGATATTACCGATGACGGCGGCTTAATTCAGGCGCAGCATATGACCGGTTCTCCGGCCAATGAAGATTATACCAAAGTGATCGATAACAACAATGCTACCAAATACCTGACCTTTAATTGTTCAACCTGGGTGCGTTACAGCGCGGCCAATACCTGGGTGCCGAAAGGCTACAGCATCGTATCGGGTAATGATGCGCCTGACAGGGATCCTGAAAGCTGGACGTTACAGGCTTCCCTGGACAGTGTCAACTGGGTAACGTTGCATACCGTGTCGAATGAATTTTTCAGCGGCCGGGCGCAGGAAAAAGTATATGTATTCAACAATACGGCGGCCTATAAATACTACCAGGTCAACTTTAACTGTAAGGCCGGCTCCATCTTCCAGGTTGCCGAGTTGCGCATCTACGGCATTCAACAACCGGCCATACTCACGAAAGCGGCTACACAAACAGACAGGGTGGTTACTTCACCCGATGAATTACCGGCAAGGGGTATCAAAGCTTTCCCCAATCCTGTTTCGGGAAAATTAACGATAACCGGGTTACAGCATGCACATACGATAATCATGTATGATATGAATGGGAAACAGGTACTTACCCAACAGGTAAACGGCAACACAAAAGTGTTGAACCTGCAAAAGTTCACGCGGGGCATTTACCAGGTGATCATTATCGATAAAGATCAGGGACGTACTAACTTAAGGATCATTAAAGAATAACATAGTTTGTGGTTTGTAGTTTGTTGTTTGTGGTTGCTGCCGCGTTTTGAGATGCGCGATCGATGTAAGATTATCTTATATGCAGCATGAAGTAGAGTCTGCAATTAATAATTACTTCAGGAATTAATGAACAACAAACTACAAACCACAAACAACAAACGCGTCCTTTCAATGAAATATATTATACTTATCCTATCGGGTTTGTTCTACATTCCCGTGTTTGCCCAATTGCCTGATTCAACCGGCGTGCTGGAAGAAGTGATCGTAACCGCCAATAAATTTCCCGAGATAAGAAAAAATATTGCCCAGCCCACATTCGTACTTACCCAAAAGGAAATTGATAGATCCCTCTCGAATAATACAGCCGGCTTGCTCGAGCACAGCGGGAAGGTATTTGTGCAGCGAAGCCAGTTGGGTGGGGGAAGCCCGGTAATAAAAGGATTTGAGGCCAGCCGCATTTTATTGGTGGTTGACGGCGTTCGGTTGAACAATGCAATTTACCGCACCGGTCATTTGCAAAATGTGATAACCATCGATGACGATATCCTTGAAAGGGTAGAGGTGTTGTCGGGCCCGGCATCAACCATGTATGGCTCCGATGCGTTGGGAGGCGTTATTCATTTACAAACAAAAAAACCGCAGGTGGGAAAAACAGGAGGCAATGTATCGGCCCGCTATAGCAGTGCATTTAATGAATTTACCGGCCATGCCGATGTGAACATGGGAACGCGCAAATTTGCATCGCTCACTTCATTCAGCTTTAGCAGTTATGGCCATCTGCGGCAGGGCGCGCAGCGAAGGCCGAAGTATGCGGAGTTTGGAAAAAGGAAGGAATACATTACACAGATCGGCGGCATCGATTCCATTGTGCAGAACGATAACGTGAATAAACAAAAGTTCAGCGGCTATCATCAGTACGATATCTTACAAAAATTCCTGTGGCAGCCAAACCCGGCGCAATCACACGAATGGAACCTGCAATATTCCAACAGCAATGATATTCCCCGGTACGACCGGCTTACCGATACCCGTAATGGCGCCTTACGATGGGCGGAATGGTACTATGGCCCGCAGGAAAGGTTGATGGCGTCTTATAATTATCAGTCAAAAGAAATAAAAGGATTCTTCGATCAGTTGAAAACCGGCGCCAGTTATCAACGCATAGCCGAAAGCCGCATGCAGCGCGCTTACCGCAGACCCTTACGCGAGCACCGGGTAGAACGGATAAACGTATGGGCGCTGAACCTCGATCTTCAGAAAAGTACTGCACAGCACGATTGGCATGTTGGGGCCGATGCCCAGTTCAACGACCTTCGCTCTGCAGCATTCAATTATGATATCAATACCGGCGTTAGATCATCGGGACTGGTAACCAGGTATCCCGATGGAAAAAACAACATGACCTACAGCGGCGTCTATGCGCAACACGCCTTCAGGATCATACCCGGCAAACTGATCCTGAACGATGGCATCCGGTTGAATTATGTGGATCTGAATGCGAATTTCAACGACACGGCCCTGCTTCATTTGCCTTTCACAAAGGCCACACAGCGCCATGCGGCAAATAGTGTCAATGCGGGCCTTGTCTTTTTACCCGATGCAGCCAGCAGCAGGATCGCGTTGAACGTCTCCACCGGTTTCAGGGCGCCCAATATCGATGACCTTGCCAAAGTGTTCGAATCGGCAGGCGGGGTACAACTGGTGGTGCCCAATCCCAATCTTACACCCGAGCATACCTGGCAATTCGATCTCGAGATGAGCAAACGTTTTGGTAAGTGGTTAGAAGTCGAAGCAAACGCATTCTATACCCTGTTCAGGGATGCGGTCGTTCTTGACAAATTCAGTCTGAACGGTGCAGCCAGCGTATTGTACGACGGCCAAATGACACCCGTGGCGGCCAATCAGAATAAAGCACGCGCCTCGCTGTACGGGCTGCAGGGCGGTTTGACCCTTAGGCCGGTAACATACCTGAGTTTTTATTCTTATATCACCTGTACGTATGGACGATACAGGCAGGATGATAAGTCGGAAGTGCCGATGGACCATATTCCGCCTGTATTCGGAAAAACAGGGATCGAAGGCCGGTATAGATTTCTGGAAGCCGGGTTGTACCTGTTGTACAATGGCAGCAAAAAGCTGAAAGACTATAATCCGTATGGAGAGGATAACCTGCAGTATGCTACCCCGGATGGCATGCCGGGCTGGCAGATCTTAAATTTCTCTTCCGGTTTCAATATAAACAGGAAATATACTTTTCAACTGGCTGTAGAAAATATCTTCGACAAAAACTACCGGGTATTCGCCTCCGGTATCAGCGGCGCCGGAAGAAACCTGGTGTTGAAGCTGAGAGCGGGTTTTTGATTGATTCATTTAGTAAATTAGCTGATAATTCAAATAACGATCTTGCTTTATGAATAATCAAAAGAAACTCAGAAGGCAGTTTTTAAAAGATTCGGTCAGGGCTTCCGGCTTAATGATCATGGCGCCGTTGATCGATAAGGTTACCTATAAAGAATCAGCTCCAAAGCCAAAGGAAATAATCACTGCGCCCAACCGCATAAAGTTTGCGGTGATCGATATCGATCATCCGCATATTTATGGTATGACCGATGCCATCAAAAGAGGCGGCGGGGAACTGGTGGCCATGTATGCTAAAAATACTGAGCTCGTTCCTGCATATAGTAAAGCCTTTCCTGAGGCAAAACCCGTAAAAAGCGAAAAGGAAATTTTAGAAGATCCTTCCATTCACCTGGTATTAAGTTCAGGCATACCCGATGAACGGGCGCCGTTGGGTATCCGCGTAATGCAACATGGCAAAGATTATCTGACAGATAAACCGGGCATTATTACTTTGGAACAACTGGCCGCGGTAAAAAAAGTGCAAAAGGAAACAAAACGCATTTACTCTATCATGTACAGTGAGCGTTTTGAAAATAAAGGCACTGAAAAAGCAAGCCAGCTGGTAAAAGCAGGTGCCATTGGCAAGGTGATACAAACCATAAATTTAGCACCGCACCGGATCAAAAATAATATTGGCAAAACTGGTTTGGCGGTTCGGCCCGACTGGTTCTGGGATAAAAAAAGGTATGGCGGCATTCTTACCGATATCGGTTCGCATCAATTCGATCAGTATTTACACTTTACCGGTTCTACCGAAGCGCAGGTGTTGATGTCGCAGGTAGGGAATGTGCATCACCCCGACAAACCTTTGTTCGAAGATTTTGGCGATGTAATGTTAAGCGGTAATGGCGGCGCCGGTTATATCCGGGTAGACTGGTTTACGCCCGATGGCCTGAATACCTGGGGCGATGGGCGGTTGACCATAATGGGAACCGATGGTTATATTGAAGTAAGAAAAAACACGGATATCCTTTCGGGAAATAAGGGCGGCAACCATTTATATCTTGTAGACAAAAAAGAAATGCTGCATCTCGACTGCAACAATGAGGTGTTGCCATTCGGGCCATTATTTGTCGACGATGTGCTAAACAGAACCGAAACCGCCATGACGCAGGCACATTGTTTCCTGGCAACAGAACTGGCATTAAAAGCACAAAAGAGTGCAAGGGTAATGACAGTAAGTAAATAAAACCGGTAAAACGATTGCTTCAAACCTATGCCAATGAAAAAAGAAAAAAAATCAACGATCAGCCGCCGGAAATTTCTAAGTAATACAGTTAAAACCTCAGTGGGAACCGTTATTGCTACTAACATTCCAATGATCGTTCCGGCCAGTGTATTTGGTAAGAATGCACCGAGCAATCTGATCAATGTGGCAGCTATTGGCTGCGGCAGGATCTCAATTATCCACGACATGACCTCCACAGCCAGATGTTCGGGTGCAAGAATAATGGCCGTTTGTGACGTGGATAAAAAACGCGCCGCTGCCGCACCTGCACATGTGAAAAGGAATTACGAAAAAGCGGTACAGTTCAATGGCGGTTTGAAAGGGGATTGGGATATAAAAGTATATCACGACTATAAAGCGCTGCTGACGAATAAAGAGATCGATGCGGTGCTTATCAGCTTGCCCGATCATCATCATGCGGTAGTTGGCGTGCATGCCGTTAATGCCGGCAAGCATGTGTATTTACAAAAACCCGCCTCACTTACCATTGAAGAAGGCAGGGTCTTAAGCAATGCCGTAAAAAAGAGCGGTAAGATCCTGCAAATGGGAAGCCAGCAACGGTCCATGGATCCCTGGCCGCAGTTTAAAAAAGTATGTGAGTTGGTGCGCAATGGAAGGATAGGGCAATTAAAAACCGTTGAAGTTGGTTTACCCGGCGATCCCGGCGGTGGCAGTAAACTGCAAATGCCGGTACCTGCTGACCTCGATTACGATGCATGGCTGGGAACAACGCCTGAAATTTATTATACGGAAGACAGGGTGCATGCACAGGATGCAAGTATACAGGGCATTACCAGCAGGCCGGGATGGTTGCGATGCGAACAGTTCGGCGCGGGTATGATCACCGGTTGGGGCGCCCATCATATAGATACTGCGCATTGGGGCATGGGCGCAGACTTAAGCGGCCCTATAGAGATCTGGGGCAGTGCAAAATTCCCGGGTGATGATCCTGGTTATAAGGGGTTGTGGGATGTACATGGTATTTTCAGAACGGAAGCGTTGTATGCCAACGGTGTGCATATGATCGTTTCGAACGAATTACCCAATGGGGTAAAGTTTATTGGCACCGAAGGCTGGCTGTGGGTTACCCGTGGCAATTATAAAGTAACCGATACCGATCCCGTTGCAGATAACAGCGGAGTTAAACCTATCGATGCCAGCAATCCGAAAATACTTCAGTCGGTAATTGGTAAAAATGACATTCATTTGTACGAAAGCAGTGAACAACATGCCAACTGGTTGGATTGTATAAAAACAGGAAAACAACCTTCGGCGCCTGCTGAAGTCGGCCACCGGTCGTGCAGCGCCTGTTTGTTGCATCATATGGCCATGAAGTTGAAAAGAAAAATTTATTGGGACCCCGTAAGCGAAACTATAACCAACAATGATAAGGAAGCTATAGCAATGCTGTCGAGGCCCCGGAGAAAGAAGTATGATTTTTAATACTAGAACTCGGCAATAAGCGAAAGCCATCTTGCTGCGGGTGCGCCCCATAATTCTTTATAAGTGGCCGTATTGAACTGCGGCCAGTAAGGCGTGTCTTCATTGAACCTCGATTGCATACCAACGGGAATACCACCTGCCGTTTCGCCGGGTAACGCGGTATACAACTGGGGATAATTGCTTCCTTCGCCCCAGATCAATGACTGGCCGAAAGGATTTTTACCCACGATCCAGAACAACTGTTGTTCGGCAATATTCAACAGCGCTTTGTCTTTCAGAAATTTTCCGCAAAGCGCAGCTGCTTTTCCTGTTGAGAGATGCACCGCTGCATTTCCCCTGAAGGAGAACCAAACCGGGAACACCCGCAGATAATGTTCTTCATCGAGTTTAACACCATTTTCAAGCTGTTCTTTATAATCCGGTCCGGCGCCGCTTCGAATGCCCACCTGCACTTTATAAAAATTAATGGAATCCTTTACTTCATTTACATTATAAACACCGCTGGGCACCATGCCATACGGTTCTACAAAACGCATGATGTTTTTAAGATATTTTCCAAAGAGCCTTATTGATGAAGTCCATTTGTTGTAGTCGGGGTGACCGGCCTGGGTTTCGCAAAGCGCAGTCAACGCCTGCATATATACCTGGTCGCGCGATTGATGGGTATAATGTACAATCGATCTTTTGTTCAGATCACGATAAAAGAAACCGCTGGTCTGGTCTTTATCATTCAACGGTTCCGTTCGCTGGCACCGGAGGGTATATTGAATGGCTTTGGCAGCTTCAGCAGCATAATATTTATTGCCGGTTAATTGATATAGCAAACTGGCGGCAAGGGAAATATTGGCTGAATACTGGCTGTTGGAAGCCATGGCGGCATGATCGCCGCCGCCGCCGATACTGCTGATATCGTTAAAGCCAAGGCTGTCGAAACGCTTTTTGGCAAAAGCAAAATCTTCTATCGCTACCTTGCGCAGATTTTCTTTGAGCATGGTATCGTTTGCTAAGTTCATAGCAGCATAGGCCTCAATGCCCGCAAAAACAAAATTTTCAAATGCCCGATCATGAACATGCACCTGGCGCCGGGCGGTTGAATCATCTTTGGTGCCAATAAAACCATCCGTCCATAAATTGGTTCCCCAGGTTTGTGCACGGAAACCATTACCAAGCCTGCTTTTCAATATACAGTCAATGCCCCATTCAGCTTCTTCCTGCAGTCTGAGAAACAGTTCTTTATTGTTTTTTTCTTTAGCCCTGTTTGCCAGTTCAAGTAATGAATAAATTATTTCACCCGATTGCAGTACCTGTTGCGACATATCCGCTGCATCGTGCCAGCCGCCATTGAACGGGAAAATTTTTCCATTGAATGTTGCATGCAGATCGCTGTGACAGGCGCCGTGTTTACCCGGCACCGGGTAACCGCATCTTTCACAAAAAATAAAATTCAGCACCCGCCATGCTGAATTGTCCCAGATGTTGCGGTTGATGAAAAAGGGTTGGCAGGTAACATTTCCAATACGAATAAAATATTGTCCTTCCTTTTTGAAATTGCTGAAGTCGATGGTTTCAAATGAACCTATATGGGTTTTCTTTGAAGTTATCCTGCCTTCATGCACTACCGTTTTCGTTATATGATCAACCAGTTGAAATTTGCCTTTGTGATTATTCACCCGTACAATGGCCGATTTTTCACTTTCTGTACCATAACCTGTTGTAGAATAGATAATGCGATTGTCTGCCGGCGCCCAGCCGGTAACCACTTCGGGATGTTCAATTTTTTGCAGCGACACCGCATCGATATCGAATTTCAGGGAATCGCCCATGGTACGTTCCTTTCCGAATACCTCTATGGCAAAAGATATTTTTGTAACCTTGTCGCGGGCCAGTTCGCTCATCTCAACAAAACATTCGTTCCATTGCCTGTTTATTAAATTGATCTCATGGTAACCTTCACGCTCATACTTATCCGGCACTTTTATTTTTCCATCATTCTCTACGTATAGGTTCAGATAAATGCTGCGGGCGCCTTCGCAATCGGGATAAATGTAAAAGTGAATGCGGTTATATTTTTCCCAGTTGGCGCCACCCACTTCATAACCTGCCAGGGAAGTGCCGAAGCCCAAACCCCAATCGAGGAATTGCGGGTAGGTAGAAGGCGCTACCAAACGGAGGCTGTGTTTGCCTGACTTACTTCTTTCCTGTGAAAGCGACATGCCGCCGATTCCCTTATGCGACCATTTATTAAGGTCTTCCATATCGCAAAGCATATCGGAAACCAGTACTTTTTTTGTAAGCCCAAAAGTTTCAAAAGATTTGCTGTAATCGAGTGGGAGGGGCCGGTGTAAATAACCCGTATTACGAATATCTTCTTTTAGTTTATTATCAATTTGAGCAAGTAATAAACGGGCAGGCCAGATAAGCAGCAACGCCGATGCTAATATCTTTTTCATAATGCTTTGAGGGTATGTTAAATTGAAGATAGGAAACCTGGAAGTTTGGACAAACTATATCCTTACTTTTGTTTAAGTAATATTAGCATAAAGTAAAATAAAATCATTTAAATGAAAACAAATACAGGATCCATGATGGCGCTTTGCCTGGCCGGACTAGTGGCTGCTGGGACCGGAACACAGGCGCAAACAGGCCAGGGACGTAAGTTACTGGCGCTTTCCAAAGCCGATCACACGCTGGCTATTGTGGATCCCGGATCGTTGAAAGTGATTGCAAAAATGCCTGTCGGCGCAGATCCGCATGAAGTGATTGCTTCAGCAGATGGAAAAACGGCCTATGTGTCGAACACCGGCGGCGGCCGTTTTCATGTGTTGAATGTAGTTGACCTGGTGGCGCAAAAAACAATAGATAGTATCGATACCAGTCCGTTAATGGGCCCGCATGGGCTGGCATTTGCAGACGGCAAATTGTGGTTTTCAGCAGAGGGTTCGAAAGCAGTAGGCCGGTACGACCCGGCCATAAAAAAAGTTGATTGGGTAATGGGCACCGGGCAGGGCAGAACGCATATGGTGGAAGTAACGGAAGACGGGCAGCATGCCTATACCACCAATACTACCGGGGGTACCGTCAGCATCTTAAACAGGGCGAGTGTAGAATGGGAGCAAACAGTTGTTCAAACCTACAAAGGCGTAGAGGGGTTTGATATAACACCAGATGGAAAAGAGATCTGGGCCGTTGCAGCAGAGAACGGTTCGATATACATCATTGATACGGCCTCAAAATCGGTTACTAAAACACTTGATGCAAAAGCCGTGGGCGCCAATCGCCTGAAGATCTCATATGATGGAAAGCTCGCGTTGATCTCGAGCCTGCGCACCGGCGAACTGGTGATCTATGATGTAAAAGCGCGCAGGGAGTTAAAACGGCTAAAGGTAGGTACCGGCGCTGCCGGGTTGTTGATCGACGTTGACAATACCCGTGCTTTTGTAGCCTGTTCACCCGACAATTATGTGGCGGTTGTGAATTTAAAGACCTTTGAAGTAGTTACCCGTATAGATGTAGGCGGCAGACCTGACGGACTTGCCTGGGCGATACGGTAATTTAATTATTCATACAAACTGAGGAATGCGCTGAGCGCAGGTGAAGGCGGAACATCTTTTCTATAAACCAGGATCGTTCTCATAAGACCGAGTTCCTTTGGCAGGGAAAACGTTTTTATTTTCCTGCGTTTATAGAAAGTGGAAATGATCTCTTCTGGCAGGAAACCAAATCCGATGCCCGACTCAATAAAGTTAACCACTCCTTCAATGGAATTCATCACCGTTTTATGATAGTGGCCAATGCCTTTACTCACCAGCCACGATTCCAGCCGCGCCCTGAAAACACAGCCCTGGTCAAACACGATGGCTTTAACCGGTTTTCTTTTTAGCAGCTCGTTCAGGTTTTTACAATCGGCCGGCGCCACTATCACCACCTCTTCATCCCTGATCTTTATCTGCTCCAGTTCCGAAATATCAAGCGGTGCAGAAATAAACGCCGCATCGAGTTTATAATTCAACACATCGTTAACGAGGCTTGCCTGCATGGCCGAACGAAAGTCAAGTTCAACAAATGGGAATTTAGCTGAAAGCTCGTTAACGAGTTGCGGGCCTTTGATGGTCATGATGGTTTCAAGAAAGCCGATCTTTATTTGTCCGCGTACTACATCTGTTTTATTGATCGACCGTTTGGCTTCCTCCAGTATATGATTCAGTTGTTTACTATACCGCATCAACGTTTCCCCCGCAGCGGTCAGTTCTACTTTCCGGTTCGTTCTTGTAAACAGCGCCGCGCCAAACTCTTCTTCGAGATTTTTTATGCGCGCGGTGACGTTCGATTGTACGGTGAACATGGCTTCTGCCGCTTTCGTAAAGCTGCCGTGATGAGCGACCGCTTCAAACAGGTTCAGGTCATTGGTATTCATAAATCACAAATTATGATAGTTGTAATCACTTTAAATCTGTTTGAAAGATTAAATATCGGAACTACTTTTGAAAAAAATAACAACGATGAAAAAAATAAAATTAGCCCTCGCACTGGTTGTGGCTGCTTTACTTTTAAACCATAACATGATTGCCCAAACAAAAACAACGTTAAATAACAGAACGGCGTCAGCGGCCGGAAGCGTTCATCATCGTACGGTGAAAGCCAATGGTTTGAATGTATTTTACCGCGAAGCAGGCCCAAAGGATGCGCCAACGATACTGTTGCTGCATGGTTACCCAACCTCCTCACATATGTTTCGTGATCTTATTCCCTTGTTAAGCGGCAAATACCATGTGGTTGCGCCCGATCTGCCGGGTTTTGGCTATACCGAAACGCCTGACCGTTCACAATTCAATTATACTTTCGATAACCTGGCGAAAACAATGCAGGCATTCGTTGATGAACTGGGGCTTAAACGCTTTGCCATCTATGTCTTTGATTATGGAGCGCCGACAGGATTTCGTCTGGCGCTGGCGAATCCGGAGAAAATTACCGGTATCATATCACAAAACGGCAATGCTTATGTAGAAGGATTAAGCAGTGGGGGCTGGAACCTGATACAGCGTTATTGGGAACATGATACCCGGGAGAACAGGGATGCGCTCAGGACATTTTTCACAACGGAGGGAACGAGGTTTCAATACTTCACCGGGGTTTCAGATTCAACGCTGATTGCACCGGAAGCCTATACAATGGATCAGCATTTTCTCGATCGTCCGCAGTCGGCCGAAATTCAGCTCGACCTGTTTAAAGATTACAAAACCAACGTTGCGTTATATCCGAAGTTCCAGGAGTATTTCAGAAATCATAAACCCAAACTGCTGGCGGTATGGGGCAACAAAGATCCTTTCTTCCTGCCGCCGGGAGCTGAAGCATATAAAAGAGATAACCCGAATGCTATCGTTAAATTCTATAATACCGGTCATTTTGCCCTGGAAACACATGTGCAGGAGATTGGTAATGATATATTGAAATTTATGGCGACGCTGCCGGGATAGGCAGCGAGTAGGAGGGATAAGTGTAAAAGTCCACAAAGACTGGATGAAGTCTTTGTGGACTTTCCTACGCCTGGCCGTTTCACTCCTAATTTATACAAACCAAAAAACGGGGCCGCTTGCGCAGCCCCGAGGCAATCCTTGTAAGGACAATTTGTGCTTTGACACACTTATGTTATTGTATAACCCTTGTAATAACCGGTGAGTATACCTGTTGATCATCCCGGCTAATGGCTACCACTCTGAACCAGTTAGGAGTTAAGCAGCCTTCTCCCCTAAAAATTCATTTATCAGCGCCACCACCTCATCGAAATTTGTTTCGAGCAGCATATGAGAACCGTCGAGAATGTGTACCTGGGCGTCAGGAAGGTCACGCTTGTAACAATGTGCCTCAGCCAAGTTGAAATAGGGTTCATACTTTCCCCACATAACCAGGGCCGGCGGCTGCCAGGTGCGGAAATATTCCTGAAAGGCGGGAAACATGTCAATATTGCTTTTATACGTACAATTCAATTCATACTGCATTTCAGGATTACCGGGCCGGCTCATGCGCTCCCAGTCAAGCAGCCAGGTTTCGGGGCTTACACGGTTGTGAAGTGCATCGGGTAAACCGGCATAGTACTGGCTCTTTGTTCCTTCTGCACTTATAAACGCATATACCTTTTTCTTTTTTTCTTCAGTAGGATGGTCCCAGTAAGCTCTTACTTCATCCCAGATTTTTTCTACGCCTTCAAGATAAGCATTACCGTTCTGAACAATGAGCCCTTCTATTTTTTCAGGATGGTTCACGCAGATGCGCAGCCCTATAGTGGCTCCATAATCATGCAAGTAAATAGTGAATTTTTTCAGATCTATTACCTCTGTGAACCTGTTGATGCAGGCGGAGATATTCTTAAAAGAATATTCGAAACTATTTTTGTCGGGAAAAGCACTGAACCCAAAGCCAGGGTAATCGGGTGCAATGAGATGATACTTATCGGCAAGTACAACCATTAAGTTCTTAAACATCACAGATGAGGTCGGAAACCCATGCAGCAATAAGATAGATGGATTTGTTCTATCGCCGGCTTCGCGGTAAAAAATGTCGATGCCATCGACGTTCACTGTGTTGTGAAAAATTTGCCTGCTCATCAGCATTCTTGCTTCAAATTTTGTGCCCCGGCTTATACCACGGCGGGTCAATTTGGGGTCCTTTGATTTCTGCCAAAAGTTGCGTATCATACACCTGATTATAACTGTTATAAGCTATATTTTGACACATTATGGACTTTGATTTTTACCAACAGTATAAAGATTATACCAACATAGACCTGCTTAAAATTGTTCGACAACCTGAAAGCTACCAGTCAGCTGCAGTTGTTGCAGCGGAAGATATTTTACGCGGGCGACAGGTATCCGAAGAAGAAATATTGTTTGTAGACCAGTATTTTCAGGATATTGCAAATTCTGAAAAAGACAAAAAGGAAAAGATTGATGCATTAAAGGATAAGGTTACGGATTTCCTTGAGCCTCTTCATCGTCCCAATAAAAACGTTGAACCAGGTAAATGGCTCAACATTCTACTTTTGGTCATAGCCATTCAATACGCCCAGGTACTCTTTAACACTGCAAGGCGTCTGATCAGTTTTTTTCAATGTAACAATTGCAGCTTTGATATTACAATTATTGCAGGGGTATTCACCTTGATGTACGTTCCTTTTATTTTCTTTTTACTATTTAAAAGGAGACGCTGGGGCTGGATACTTTTATTTGCCGACAACCTTTTTGTCTTAATTTCAGGGGTAAGTCAATCTTATATTTTCTTTAAATACCAAAGCATTCATCAGGGTGTTACCATTTCCTTTATTATTCCGATTCTGATCAGGATTGCATTTATGACCTTTTTGTGGCGTGACTCAATAACAGTTCATTTTGGAGTGACCGATGCGATAAAGAAGAAAACTGCATTAATAACATCTGCAGGCACCTTGCTTTTTATACTCCTTATGTACTTGCTGTTTGATTAATAAATGTGGTATCTGCCTGTGTCACCCGCTAATTGATCGGCTGCGTCTGCAACGTATCCTCTTCAAACTTAACGTTTACAGTCAGGTTAAAAGGAGCGTAGTATTGGGTAATGATCCTGCGGATCTTTTCTTTGCCTTGCTCGCGATAGACAGTGTTTTGTTCAATCTGTTGACGGGTGGTGGTGTACAGTTTTTTTTGTACATCGGTGTACGTTTCATCGTCGGAGAACATGAACCAGCCTTTTTTGTTGGCCGTTTCCATCTGGTCGAGGCGCAGCTCGTAACTCAGGAGTTTGGTTGCAGGTATAAGTACCGTTACTTCTTTTTTGCCAACAATCACTTTGAAATTCTTTTCATCGACATTTACGCCAAACTTCGCTGTGTACGGCACCGTTACCCATATAGTATTTTCTGTAAACACCTTGCGCAGGTTATCTGCCCAGCCGCCGTCGTTGGTGAGGTTGCTTCTTTTGATTGTAGCGGTTCCCTGTACTTCAAGACTGGCGAGCTCTGCAATTTCACGCACAATAAGGCTGTTGGAGAGCGCCTGTTCATTTACTATTCGTGCGCCGGAGCGTTGGCCAAGCCAAAATACTAATACAATTGTCAATACCAATACCGGCCAGATGATCAGTTTTTTCATTGAATAGGATTTTTCAGGGCAGGTATTTGCCCTGCCATTAAAAGACCGGCAAGTTATAATTAAATTATTGCAATGGGAAGTGTAGGGTTATTTTCTTCCATTCACCCCCGATTTTGTCCATTTCCCGGTAGATCTGCGTTGTTTTCCTGGCCTGCGGCGGCAGTTTTGGGTAAATCAAAATCACAATTAATTCGTATGCTAAAAAGCAAACAGATTACAGCGCTTGTAATGACCCTGCTTCCGCTGGTAATATTTGCCCGGCAGCAACCTGTTTATACTGTAGCCGGAACTGTAAAAGATAAAAAAACAGGCGAAACCCTCAGTGGCGCCAGTATTGGCTTTTTACAAAAGGAAAAACTGGGTGTCGTTACCAATGCGTATGGATTTTATTCCATCTCCCTGCCCAAAGGGCAATATACCATGATCATTTCTTTCTCGGGTTATGCTATCGACACCATTCAGCTCGATCTGCGACAGAATATAGTTATGAACCGGAGCTTATCGGTAAGCAATGGCCAACTGCAACAGGTTGTTGTGTCGGGAAGAAAAGCTACCAGTATACTAAAGACGCCGCCGGGTTTACAAAAAATGTCGATAGAAGAAATTAAATCCATACCGGTATTGCTGGGTGAAAAAGATATTTTAAAAACTATTCAATTGTTGCCCGGTATTAAATCGGCAGGTGACGGCAAATCGGGTTTTTACGTGCGTGGCGGCGCGGCCGATCAAAACCTCATCCTGCTCGATGAAGCGCCCGTATATAATGCGTCCCACCTGTTAGGTTTCTTTTCAGTTTTCAATGCGGACGCTATCAAAGATGTATCTATTTACAAAGGCGGTATGCCGGCTGCATACGGTGGCCGGCTGGCTTCGGTTGAGGATATTAAAATGAAAGATGGCAACGATCAGAAATTTTCAGGCAGCGGCGGTATTGGTTTAATTGCCTCGCGGTTTAGTCTCGAGGGCCCCATCGTTAAAGATAAAGGTTCGTTCTCCATCAGCGGCCGCAGAACCTATGTTGATCTGTTTACGGGTCTTTCGAGCGACACCAACATCAAAAATACCAAATTGTATTTTTACGATCTTAATCTGAAAGCCAATTATAGACTGGGAAAAAAGGACAGGATATTTATTTCCGGTTATTTTGGAAAAGACGTGCTGGAGTTTGAGAACGACGGGGGAATAGATTGGGGCAACGCCACCGCTACATTACGATGGAACCATATTTTCAACAGCAGGCTGTTTTCCAATACCTCACTCATCTATAGCCGGTATAATTACAACACTCAATTTGCCAGCGACAACAACAATATCCGGGTTACTTCCGATATAACGGACTATCAGTTCAAACAGGATTTCAACTATTATCTCGATCCGCGTAACAGGTTTGATGTTGGTTTTAATTTCATTTTTCACATTACCCAACCGGGAGAGGCCAGGGCCAGCGAAAGCTCCAATTTTAATGATATTACACTGGAAAAGAAATATGCGCTGGAAAGCGCTGCCTATGCATCGCATGAATGGAGCGCTACCGACAAATTGAAATTCATCTATGGCATCAGGCTAAGCGCCCTTACGGTATTGGGCCCCGGTAACATGTATACATATGACAGGGAGGGTAATATTCTAACCACTACCTGGTACAGCCGTGGTAAAGCCGTAAAAACATACGTGAACCCAGAACCGCGTTTGGCTGTAACGTACCAGTTAGATAATATCAACTCCGTTAAATTGGCGTTTGACCGGAATGTGCAGAATATTCACCTGTTGAATAATTCCACTTCGGCAAGCCCTACCAATGTATACCTGCCAACCGGTAATATTGTTCAGCCACAAATAGCTGACCAGGTGTCGGCCGGGTATTACAACAACTTTCATAACCGCCGGTACGAGTTCTCGACTGAAGTATATTATAAAAAATTGCAGAACCAGCTCGATTATAAAAACAATGCGGAGCTGGTAGGTAACAATAATGTGGAGGCCGATCTGTTGTTTGGAAAGGGGAGAGCTTATGGCTGGGAAAACTATATTAAAAAGAAAAGCGGTAAACTAACCGGCTGGATCAGTTATACGCTTTCGCGAACCGAACGAAAAATTGATGGTGTTAACAATAACGCCTGGTATCCTGCATTCCAGGATCAAACCCACAGTCTTTCGATCGTTGGTATTTTCAAGTACAACCGAAAGTGGACTTTCTCCGCTTCCTGGGTATACAATACCGGCAATGCGGTTACATGGCCTTCCGGTAAATTCCCGGTCGACGGGGTACCTGTTTACTATTATGCCTCACGCAACGGCGACCGCCTGCCGGCTTATCACCGGCTCGACGTCGGCGCTACCTTGCAGTTGAAAAATACCGACCGGTTTCAAAGCGATCTGAATTTTTCTATCTACAACGCCTACGGGTACGAGAACCCATACAGCATCAAATTTCAGAACGATCCAAAAGATCCTGCCCGTACGCAGATAGAGCAAATCACGCTGTTTAGAATGGTGCCTGCCATTACTTACAATTTTAAATTTTAATTATATGCGATCATACCTGAAAATAATTGCATTTACTGGTGTTTTACTTGGCTGCAAAAAGATCATTTCGCCCCAATTGAACCATGCAACGCCGCAACTGTATATCCAGGGTGCGGTGAGCGATACGGCCGGGCCTTATTTCGTGACTATTGTTAAAACCATTGGTTTTTATGAAAACAATGATTTTACCGGCGTTTCCGGCGCTGCCATTTCAATTACCGATTCAAACGCAGGGATAACCGACCAGTTGATAGAAACGGCTGCAACCGGTGTGTACAGCACCCATACAATTATGCAGGGCATACCCGGTCATACTTATTTGTTACAGGTAACCCTCGATGGTAAAACGTACACGGCTACCTCTACCATGCCGCAACCTGTACCGCTCGATTCTGTGACCTTCAATACCAGTGATACAACGGAAATTGCTGCAGTCGCCAATTACCAGGACCCACCCAATGCCATTAACTATTACAAATACAACCTTGTGCTGAATGGCGTTAGGGCCAAACGTTTTTCAACATTTGAAGACCGCCTGTCGAACGGCCGGTATATCCGCGATAAAATAGATGCCGATACGGGTGAGATCAAACGGAATTATTCGGTGCAGCTCAACCTGGTAGGCGTCGATGCCGGTGTATATAATTATTTACATGAGGCCGAAAGGGTGGCTTATGACAATGATGACCTGGTATCGCCCGCTACGCCCGGTTCCAATATTCGCGGTGGATGTTTGGGCTATTTCAGCGCACAAACAGTCAGTAATAAAATGGCAGTGGTAAAATATTAATAATAATATTGCATTCTATAAATATGCAAATTACCCGGCAAAACAAACAGTTGATCTACATGGCAGGCGCCATAAACCTGTTGTTTCTTTTATTGTGTGTGCTGTTCATTGTTTATTTAAAATATGACCAGGGTATTTATCCGGCGCTGATGCTGAAATTGTTGAAATTTACCTTTGCCAATAGTGTTTGCTGGGTGATCGACCTGCTTATTCTCCTGTTCTTTTTACCGGTTATGCCCACTATAAAAGCTGCGCGGTGGATATTTTTTTACCTGCCCAGTTACCTGGTTACCTGTTCTATTGGAATGTTCATTGCGCATTCACCGGTTTACCGGTTCCTGAGCGATAAACCTATAAATCATCCCATTTCGGGGCCGCTTATTTTTGTTGCCTGTTTCAATACGCTGTCGCTTATTGCTATAGAGTTGATTCAATCACGGTCGGCACAGGCCAGTATTCATCTGGCATATGCCAATATGCAGGCCGAGAATACCAGGCTGCGAATGAAGAGCCTGGAGGCGCACCATGAGAAATTGAAAAGTCAACTGCATCCGCATTTTCTTTTTAATTCATTAACGGCGCTTAAATCGTTGATCCGTAAAGATGCGGTGCTGGCTGAAGATTACCTGCTGAAGTTGTCTTCCTTTTTGCGTTTCTCGATTTCTCACAATGAGCAAAATGTAGTTCCGCTTGCGGAAGAATTGAAGTTTTCGCTTTATTATCTTGAAATGCAAAAGATCAGGTTAAGAGAAGCGTTGGTATATAGAGTAGGCATTCCCGATGCATGTTTGCCCGATGCATTATTGCCGGTGTTCTCGTTGCAGTTAACTATTGAAAACGCCATAAAGCATAATTTGCTTACACAGGAATCGCCTTTATATCTCAATATCTATTTCCAGGAACCGGGCTGGATCCTGGTTGAAAATAATATTCAGCCGAAATTACATGCGGATGGTAATGGCGGTATCGGGTTGAAGAATTTGTCGGACAGGTACAAATTGCTTTCACAGGACGATATCAGCATCGAGAACGACGGCCGCTTTTTCAGGGTATATTTAAAAGTTATTCGATCATGAATATAGCCATCATAGAAGATGAACAGCTTACCGCGGAGGACCTGGCCGGGCTCATCGGCAGCATCGATAAAGACATCAGGGTAGTAGCACTGCTCGATTCCGTAAAAAATGCAACGGCTTTCTTGCAGCAGGCGCCGGCTATCGATCTCATCTTTTCAGATATTCAACTGGGTGACGGCTTAAGCTTTGAAATTTTCAGAAAGATACCAGTACATGCCCCGGTAATTTTTTGTACTGCTTACGATGAATATGCGCTCGACGCAATCAAAAGCAATGGCATAGAGTATATTTTAAAGCCCTATACCGGGCAGTGTATTGGTGAAGCGATTGAAAAATACTGCCGGCTAAAAGATCATTTCTCTGATGAACCCGATTATGAAAAAATTATCCAGGCAATAACCGGTCACAAAACTGCAGACAGGAAAGCCAGTTCCATACTGGTTTATCATCGCGATAAAATATTGCCTGTTGGTTTAAACGAAGCTGCTGTTTTTTATATTGATAACGAGTTAACACACGTGCAGTGTTTCGACAACAGGGATTTTGTTTTGAACCAGTCTTTAGATGAGTTGGAAGCATTGTGCGGCAGTATGTTTTTTCGAATCAACCGGCAACACCTCGTAAACAGGCGCGCCATCCAGGATGCCAATCACATCCAGCACCGGAAATACATCGTTAACCTTTCTGTACGATTCAAAGAAACCTTAGTCGTAAGTAAGAACAGGACCGGTAATTTTCTGGAGTGGCTGATAAAATAAGTTTCTAAATGGGAAAAGGCAAAAAAGCCTGTTGCTTCAACGGCATACAGGCTTTTGTCTTTTAAACTATTTCCCTATAATTTCTTTACGGTGTTGAATACCCCAGGCAGTGAGGTCCTTAATTATTGTCTGCAACGATTTACCATGTTTCGTGAGCTCATACTGCACCGTTACCGGCTGCGTATCCAAAACGGTTCGTTTGATGAGTTTGTTTGTTTCGAGTTCCTTTAATTCCTTGCTCAGCATTTTGTTCGAGATGCCGTCTACATCGTTCAGGATGTCGGAAAACCTTCTTTTGTTGTACAGGCAAATAGATGTGATGATGGTTATTTTCCATTTGCCGCTCAGTACATCCATTGAATCCTGAATGGCGCGCATTTCCTTTTTGTGCTCTTCTTTTAAAAGTGGTCTACATTCCATGTTGTTACCTTATTGTTACCCGGTTACCCCTGGGTTACTGTTACTTTTGGTAACAAAGTTACTAAAGTAAATACAGCTCCGCTAACTTTACAGCTCCAACAATAAATAAAATAAAAATGAGCAAGCTAAAGAACAGGGTAGCCATAGTTACCGGCGCATCGAAAGGAATAGGCGCGTCTATCGCTAAATATTTTGCAGCGGAAGGGGCAAAGGTTGTTGTCAATTATGCATCGGGCAAAGAAGGGGCCGACAAAGTTGTAAAAGCAATAAAAGATAACGGCGGTACGGCCATTTCAGTGCAGGCCGATGTGTCGAAAGAAGCTGATGTGATCAGGCTGTTTGAAGAAACAAACAAAGCTTTTGGCGCATTGGATATACTCGTGAACAATGCAGGCGTTTATATTTACGAACCTATTGAGCAGGTGTCGGAGGGAACTATCAACCAGCATTTGAGCATCAATGTTATGGGTGCTATACTCACCATTCGCGAAGCGGTAAAACGGTTTGGTGATAAAGGTGGGAATATCATCAACATCAGCTCAGGCGCCAGCAGGATGCCTATGTCAACAGGATCGGTGTATTCTGCAACCAAAGCCGCGCTGGACGCTCTTACCATTTCATTGTCGAAAGAGCTGGGGGCAAGAAATATCCGTATCAACTCGATACTGCCCGGGGCCACTGAAACCGAAGGAACACATACCTCCGGAATTGTGGGCAGTGATTTTGAAAAAAAATTAATAGAGAATACACCGCTTGGCCGGATGGGGCAGCCGGAAGATATTGCGAAGATCGCCGTATTCCTTGCCTCTGAAGATGCCGCGTGGGTCACAGGAGAAAAGATCTCAGTGTCGGGTGGTATTTACGGTTTTTGATGAACGCACAGGCGGCTTTTATGCCGCCTGTGCTTATTTGCGGCGCCCCCTGTTCCTATAGCTTTTAAAAGAGTTTTCTCTCTCCGGCTGCCTGCTCTTTTTACTGGCATCGCCATCTTTATGCGTATTCTTTTTGGGGCGGCCGTGAGAAGATTTTTGTGCAGCATTTTTTCCTTTGCCCGGCTTCGCATCCTTCCTGCCTGTTTGTGCCCTGCCTTCTTTACCGGCAGGTTTTGTTGCTTTGAACTTACCGGTCCTCTCTTTGTCTTTTGAAGCGGCCCCGGTTTTGGATGGTGCAGGTTTGTGTGTGCCTTTATCCCTGCGGGCGGCGGGCCTGCCTTTACTTTCTACCTTTGTTGACCCGGATATGTTTTCCATCAGCTGAGATAATTCCACATCACTGAGGTAACGCCATTTGCCGGTGGCCAGTTTGTCGAGCCGGATGTTCATGATGCGCACCCGTTGCAAACCCACAACCGCATAGCCCAGGTATTCGCACATGCGCCTGATCTGGCGATTGAGGCCCTGTGTAAGCGTAATGCGGAAGGTTTGGCGGCCGATCATCTGCACTTTACAGGGCAGGGTGGTGGTGTCGAGAATGGGCACTCCCTGCGACATCTGTTGAACGAAGGCGTGATCGATGGGTTTGTTAACCCTTACAATGTATTCTTTTTCGTGATTGTTATCGGCCCTGAGGATCTTGTTAATGATATCGCCATCATTGGTGAGCAGGATCAGTCCTTCAGAATCTTTATCGAGGCGGCCAATGGGAAAGATCCTTTTGGGATAGTTTATGAAACTAATGATATTGTCCCTGATGTGTAATTCGGTAGTGGTAGTGATGCCGGGCGGTTTATTGAGCGCCAGGTATACGCGTTTTTCCTTTTTGGCGGCGGTTACCAGGCTGCCATCCACTTCTACAGTGTCGCCGGGTTTGTACCGGTTGCCTAATGCCGCCGGCCGGTTGTTCAAAAATACGCGGCCTTCTTTAATGAGTTCGTCGGCTTCCCGGCGTGAACAATAACCCGTGTCGCTGATAAATTTGTTTAAACTGATCGAATTGTCCAATGATGTATGTTTTAGCGGTCGGCGTATGCTTCCCGGCCGCAAAGGTCGGGATTTGATAACAAAAAAAGCGGTTTCTTATGAATCCGGGTTTTCTTGCCCAGGGCCTGTGAATGTACCCGTTTAACCAGTCTTCTGCACACACCAGGTAGTCATACACCGCATATTTTGCACATTGGTGGTTTTTATGGGTTCGTATAATACCCCAAACTCGCTGGAATATTTCAGCAACGTTTGTTCATTGACTAAAAAGCGTTCCGAGCCATCGGGCAGTAAATAGCGGTTATTGCCCAATGGTTTTACCAGGTTTTCTATCCCTATATCCGATGCCAGCCGTGCAAAAAAGTAACCGCCCGGTTGTAATACCCTGAACATGGCCCGCAGCATGGTATCAAAATGCTGCGCATCCTTTGCAAAGTGCAATACCGCGCTGCAAATGACGAGGTCAAATGCCGCATCATTGAACGGCAGATCTTCCGCTGAGGAAATCATAAAATTTTCCGGCGGATTATCAGGGGCAAGAACGGCTGATAATTCCCAGACCGTTTCCACCGCATTGGGATTAGGGTCGATACCAAACACCTCATAACCGTTGCGTAAAAAGTAAAACAGGTTTCGCCCGTTACCGCAGCCTACATCCAGTACTTTTTTACAATTATCATAACGGCCTTTCAGCAGTTGGTCGAACAAATAGATATCTATATTACCGTAGGTTTGTTGAAGTTTGTTTTGCATGTTATGTATAGAAAGATAACATTGTAAATAAATGCCCCCGATCTTACCGGTCGGGTACTTTTTGTAAAGCTCAGTTGAAAGACCGCCTGAACCCGAGCGGCGAAAGATTGGTTTTTGTTTTGAACAGCTTACTGAACGACTGCGGATGTTCAAAACCCAGTGTGTAAGCTATTTCACTTACGGATAATGTAGTGGTAGAAAGTTTTTCTTTTGCCTTTTCGATCAGTTTATCATGGATGTGCTGCTGTGCATTCCGGCCGGTCAGCGCCCGCAGCATATCGCTTAAGTAACCGGGGGACAGATGCAGGTTTTCAGCAAGATCCTGAACGGTAGGGATGCCTTTGTTTAAGGCATGGTCATCGTTGAAGTACCGGTTCAACAGCTCTTCCAGTTTTTGCAGCAGATCATTGTTCACGGTCTTACGCGAAATGAATTGCCGCTTATAGAAACGATTGGCGTAATTCAGCAACAACCCGATCTGTGATATGATTACATTCTGGCTGAAGTCATCTATGCGGCTGTTCAGTTCCTCTTCCATGATCCTGAAAATAGAAATGATGGTGGCTTTCTCATTTTCCGAAAGGTGCAGGGTTTCGTTGACGGCATAGGAAAAGAACCCGTACTGACTGATCTCTTTGGCAAGCGGGTAACCTAAAAGAAAATCCGGGTGGATCAGCAGGGTATACTCAGAACATACTGTTCCCTCGTCTGCGCTGCCGACGACCTGGCCGGGCGAAGCGAACAGCAAACCGCCTTCATCGAAGTCATAATGACCCTGGCCGTATTTTAATTTACCGCCCAGTTTTGGCTTGTAAGAAATTTTATAAAATCCCAGTACATGATGCTGCGCCGGATGATGTAATTCCGGCAGGGCATGTGCTCCATTGATCAAACTGATCAGGGGATGTTTTGGATGAGGCAGTCCAAAGGCGCGGTGTGCATCGGACAATGTCTCAAATTTCAGCAGGCTTTTCTCTTCTTTTTTCATCTTGTACAAATTTAATCATAACCGGCAATCATTTAGTTACCGGTTATGACCGGTTATTATTTAGATAAATCCTGGGCTGAACTGGAAACGGCATCCCATTTTTCCCAAAGCGCCAGACGTTCTTCATACACCGCCCGAACCCAGGGCAGATTTTTATTGCCAAGGTGGAACCGCAGCGGCGGGTTTTCCGTATCTACGATCTGGAAGAGTGCCTGGGGTGTCGTATTCGGATCCCCTCTTTCCAGATCTTTTATTGTTCCGATGAATTGTGTTTTAAGATCCGAGTATATGTCCATGCCCTTTGCAAACTTCAGGGATTCCTGACTGCCAAATTCCGTTGCGTATGCACCCGGTTCAATAATGGTTACTTTTATGCCGAAGTCTTTTACTTCTTTCGACAGGCTTTCGTGAATAGCCTCGAATGCCCATTTGGATGAGCAGTAGTAGCCGATTACGGGCATTGTTACATGGCCCAGGTTGCTGGAGGTGCCAAGTATATGCCCGCCGCCCTGCTGCCGGAGTAACGGCAATGCTGCCTTAATAACTGCCAACGCGCCGAAAATGTTGGTTTCATACATTGCCTTCACCTCTTCTGCACCTGCTTCCTCTATTGTGCCTACCAGTGAATAACCGGCGTTGTTCAGCACAATGTCTAACCGTTTGAAATGGGCATGGGCCTGTGCTACAGCGGTTGCAGCCTGGCCATGGTTCGTCACATCCAATTCAAGTGTCAATACGTTATTGCCATACTTTTCTTTAAGTAATGCTAAACTGGCAACGTTACGTGCTGTTGCGGCGACTTTATCACCACGCTCCAGTGCGGCTTCGGCCCAAACGCGGCCAAAACCACGCGAGGCGCCGGTAATAAACCAGACCTTACTTTTTCTTTGATTTTCCATGTTCGTTTCTTTTCGATTTTTGATAGGGCAAAAATCAGGTGATGCCGCCTGCCGCACGTAGTCTAATTGTGTGCTTTTGTAACCTAATTGCGGATTTTGCGTTATTGCCTGCAATGACAGGGGCCGAATGTGACATGTAAGGGGTAATTAAAACAATTTGCCATATTTTGCAATAATTTGCGAAATTGCAGAATGTTACAATAAGGTAAAAAGACTTGACATGTTAAAAGAGAAACGGTTTGAGATCATCCTGGAAAATCTAAAAAAGAAGAAAGAGGTTACTTTCGAGGAACTGGCTATAAAGCTGGGCGTATCTGATGATACCGTCAGGAGGGATATAGAGCACCTGCATAAAAACGGTTTGTTATCAAAAGTTCGGGGCGGGGCAATACCTCGCGCGAAGAACCCGCTGACCTTTCAGGACCGGCAAAAACACCTGAAAAAAGAAAAAGATGTAATTGCTCTTAAATCACAACAACTGATACAGGATGGAATGACCGTTTTTATGGATGGCGGCACCACCATTTGCGCTGTAGCAGCCTATTTTCCTACGGATATCAGGTTAAGGGTGATCTCCAATAATTATACACTGATCTCGGTCCTGGCCGCATATAAAAATGTGGAGTTGATCGTTGCCGGTGGCAATTATGATCGCGATCTGCAAATATTTTCCGGGCTCACCACCTGTACAGGCGTTGCCGGTTTTACAGCGGACCTTTACCTGATGGGCACCTGTGGGGTTGACCAGCAATTCGGAATTTCTTCTACTTTTCAGCACGATGCCGATGTAAAAAGAGCTATGAAAAAAAATACCCGCAGAACGATAGTGCTGGCCAATGACCAGTCGCTCAGGCGGGTAGATGCATTTAAAGTTTGCGGTATACAGGAAATCGATGTATTGATAACCAACCTGAATAGTGATCACGAAGAACTGGAAGCATTTCGCAACCTTGATATAGAGATCATATAGAACATAAACCTGATAATGGCACCGCCCGTATAGATAACTATATGGGCTTTTTTGTGTCAGTGATTTAACAGGTATTTCATTTTGTATTTTTGCGTAAATTTGCAAAATTGCATAATATTGCATACTGAAGATTACTGTTAAATAATAAATTCATTTAATAATATGATAAAACTTGTTGTTACAGACCTTGACGGAACGTTGCTTAAAGACAACCACGAAGTGCCGGAACGATTTTGGGATATTGCAGACCGGTTGTTCAGGAAGGGGGTTAAGTTAGGCATTGCTTCGGGCAGGCCTCATTTCAGCATCACCGAAAATTTCAGGTCAATTATGGAACATCTGTACGCTATATCAGATAATGGCAGCATGATCATTCATAATAAAACCGAATTGTTTTCGAAACCATTGCCACAGCATGAAATAGAAGCGCTTGTAATGGCGGCGCGTTCAGCCCCGCATGGCTGGCCAATTCTTTGCGGAAAGGATATCTGGTACGTGGAGAATTCAGATAGCAGGCTTATAGAAAAGATCTCGAACTACATCAGGAATTTTAAGATCGTGGATGACCTTACAAAGGTTGATGATGCCGTATTAAAGATAACTGTATTAGATCTGATGGGTGCTGAACAATATAGTTATCCTTACTTCAAACAATTCGAAGATAGATTGAAGATTGCCGCAGGCGGCGCGATCTGGCTCGATATTACCCGTACAGATGCCAATAAGGGCGAAGCGGTACAGGCGCTGCAACAGTTAAATGGCATAACACCTGATGAAACACTCGTATTTGGCGATTTTATGAATGACTACGAGATGATGAAAGCCGCAACATACAGCTATGCCATGAAGAATTCGTATTCCAAAATTTTAGAGGTCGCCAATTTTGTTACCGAAAAAGACAACAATGAGGAGGGCATTCTGGATGTGATAGAGGCGCTGTGTTTTAAATCATAAGTGGCGCTCTGCCTACCGTGTTGGTCCACCCTTTTCGTTATTTACGCTATAATAAAACCCGTTAAAAGGCACAGGTCTGGTGTTTTCTATCGATTTTTGTATGGTAACATGGAGCCATTAATTATGATAGATGTATCTCATGCGGAGGATCAGGTTAAATGTGTCACGAATTTCCGGGACCTTGTTGCTGCGCCATTTAATGGAAAAATCAACGCGATTTGTTGGACCCGTAAACTAACAGGTGACTTTTCTGAGATCGTTAATAAGCTAGCGCTAAGCGGTAATATAACGACAGTTGAAACAGGAGAACTTCAGGAGCTTCAGTTGAGTGAACAGGGACAGCTTGCCCGGGAAATTCTTTTAAACGATTTGAAGGTTTTGAAAGCTCATGGCGCATTACCAATGCTTAATGTGATCAAACACTATGATCGGGATGATGCCTGCCCGTTTTTTCCAACCGATGTTTATTCGTTTCATGTAGATCGATCGCCTATACCAATTGATACTTTTTTATGTACTTACTATGGCGAGTCGAGTGAAATATTGCCAAATTCACAAGGCCAAAAAAAAGTACTTATTCCGGAATTACGGGATGAGCTCAGGAAACTGTATCATGGAGCGGATGAAGGTTTTGACTCATTTTTAAGTGAACACTTTTTTGATCTGCATTATCAACCTATACCCGGTGCACAGCCTGTAAGCTTAGGTATTGGTCATCTATGGAGGTTGGCGGTTGATCATCCTGAAAGTCAGGTTCCGCCTTGTATTCACCGGGCACCAACGGAAAGATCCGGGCAAAACAGGTTGTTGTTGATCTGTTAACACCATTCTTAATAGCAGGCGGTAATATAACCACGTTGGCCACTTATTAGGGTTTGGATCGTATAAAACCAACATGCAGGCCTGTAGTCATTACAGGCATGGAGCCAATACCAATGCCCTTAAGGGGAATTTGAATGTAAGGCTCAATTCTGATCGATGTATGTTTTCCTGTTTTATAGTTGTATTCAGCTCCGATATTGGCCATTACGGCAATATACCGGCAATTGGCATTATAAGAACCCAACATGTATTGTTGCGTGCCATTCATCATAGTAAGGTAATCGTTTTCTTCTTTGGTCATCAGGTAAGATGAAATACCGGTTGACAAAAAAACACCCGATCTGTTCTTTTGTAACACTTTGTATTTAAATTTTACAGGTAATTCAATTAACCTGCAGCTTCCTTCAAGGCTCATTATCTCCATTCCCTGTGGCATAGAACTTCCGGCCTTATCCATATTGAAATATTTGCCATCAGTGAAATAATATTTTTGCGTATATAATAATCCGGTTTCAATAGAAGCTCTGTTTTTTAATATTGTAATTCCCGCGATGATACCAATATCAAATCCCGGCTTTTGCAGCTTCTGGTTTTCTATGCTGTTAATTTCAGGACCGAACACAATACCCCAATAGAACCGGGATGGCTTTCGTGTCGTATCTGTTTTCTTTTCCGTTGCCCCTGGCGTCTTAATGTTCGTTTTATTGAGCGGGAAACTGGTACCTGCCGATGTGATGTCAGTGGCGATTGCAGGTAGCGCTGTATTATAAGTTAATTCGGGCGTATCGATTGCAATGCTTCTGTTTTTACCGGTAACCAGGTCTATAGAAGCGGGGCGCGCCGGTAGCTGTTGTTGGAACCGGGGAGTTGGGGTATTGGTGGTCGATAAAAAAGCGCCTTTACCGGTGTTTGACCCATCTCTTACAGGCGGGTAAGCAGTTAATTGATTACGCGTTTGTTTTAAAGGCGATCCCCAAAAAACAGGCAGCAATAGAACCAGCAGCAACGGCAGGCCATATTTATTAAACTTGTTTTTCTTTTTACGTGGCGCAGGGAGAACCGGGGGAGCTAACAACCTGGATGCAAGGCGATCCCAATCGCTGTTGTCCGTTTTTAGCGGATAACCGGCGGCTGCTTTTCTGAACAATTCATCCATATTGTTATTCAGATGTTGCATAATTGCGCATCTTCAATTTTTTTAAGGCTTTTTTGCAACAATTCCCTTGCTCTCGATAAGCTTGATTTCGAAGTGCCGGCTGGTATATTCAACAAACCTGCAATTTCATTATGCGTGTATCCGTCAATGACATATAAGTTAAACACCATACGGTAGGCCGGTGGAAGCTCCTTAATTAAAATCACCAGCTCTTTGTACAACAATAACTGATCGGCCTCATCACCTCTATACGTATGCTCCCAAACATATTCGGGAATGCTCCCTGTTTCCGAAAGCATATTTCCTTTGCGCAAAACATCTATCGACGTATTGATCATTATTGTTTTCAGCCATCCCATTAACTTTTTTTCATTTTCCGTATCATTGCCCAGTTCAAATTGCTGGAAATGGGTAAATAGTTTTACAAACCCATCATTTACGATGTCAATCGCCTGCTCATAGCTGAAGATGTATCTGAATACAGTTTTCAGCGCATACCCATAGTATCCCTCATAAAGTATCTTTTGATATTTATGTTCTTTGGCAATGCACCCTTCTATGATACGCGTTATATTTTTCAAACTCAGATAAAAAAGGTTTGGCAACTTTAAATAGCGATATGCTGAAAAAGTTTAGTTTTTCAGCATAGAAAGGTAGGGGAGATTGCCGGATCTTTTTTGTCAGCTAGCCGACATTCCTGTTCACATCCATTGCCCGCCACCCCAGAAAACACTAAACTGCTTACACCAGATAAGGATATATTTAAAAGTAGAGAGATTGGGGTTGCCGCTGAGGTTATAGACCTGGTTGCCGGTGGTAGACTTCAATAACCCCAGATCAATAAAGGTGGCGGCGTTTTCCGTGGTCGATAAGTATACATGCAGGTCGGGCCCGTTGGTAGCGGAAAAATTATACAGGTAAAGCTTCCAGGTACCGTTGTCGTTATAAATGCGGGCATTCCCATTGGCTTTATCGCCGGGTGTATCACCTTCCATAATATTGGCCGAGGCAATTACCGAACCTGACGGCGTTTCATCGGTACCGGGTGTGGTGGGTGTGTTGTTTTCTTTTTTGCAGGCATTAAATGTAACAACTGCCAGCAGCAAAATGAACAGTTTTATTGAATTCGACGAACGCATATAAACTTGGTTTGACACTTTTAAAAAGACAATTGATATTGTATCGTTGCCACAAAACTTCTGGTGAGGCCATCGGGTCTTACATCTCTTGCCACCAGCGGACTACCCATATTAAATTCAAGATTGTTTTTTTTGTTCATTTTATAATTCAAATACACGACTGCATTAAGTGTCAATCCCTTTGAGCCATTTATAATTTGTTTGCCGTTGATATTTGAAAACTCGTCATTGGCCAAATGGTATATGGGCAAAATGCCCGGTGTAAGCAATAGTTTTTTTGACAGGTTGAACAAATAAGAAACCCTGAGCAAAACATCGCCGCTTCTTGAGTAGTTGTTTGTAGATTGAAAACTGTGTAAGGGTGAATGAACCGGATAATCCTCAGCAATAAATGTATTGCTGTTTTGGGTGAGGGGTTGCTGCCAGCCAAGATTGAATTTCCATTTTTCCAGTTTATAGCCAAGCCCGACTATTGCATCGAACGTGCCTAAGCTGCTTTGGTAATCCATTGGCAGGGTAAGGCCGTTTTTCTGTTTATTGGCATCGTTTAACGGGATCTTGGCGCCAAGGATCAGGTCCACTTTTTTTGATACCGCATAGTTTATATTTACAAAAACGTCTGAAAGGCCGGCCATACTTATGTTATTGCCATTTTGGGAGAGAAACGTCAGTTTAAGATCTGCGCTAAACCATTTGTTTATTTGCCTGCTATACTCCATCATTGCACCGAATACCGCAATGTCATGATCCGCGCTTCCGGCCGTTGCACCTATTCTAAACTGGTTTTTGTAAGCGGCGGTTCGAGCCTTGTCTGCTGATGGTTCAAAGCTATTGACCGTACAAAAACCTGCATCACTGCAACCCTGGGATTTTACTGACGAGGCGCAAAGAACAAAAACTATTATTGTGATAATTCTTTTCATGTTGAAAAAGGTGACAGGTATGGCAAAATCGTTCGCCTGACAGCTATAATATTTATACGTAAAAAAAGGAAAAGGGTTGCAGGCTGATCGTATGATTTTAAGATTTGTGGGAAAAAGCCAGGTTCTTATAACGTATTCTATTGACAGGCAATGTCTCAGGCAGTAAGGAAAAGAATTCAAAAACATGGCTTTCCCGCATAATTCCCAGGGTAAGATACAAGCCCTACATTTGCGTATTCATAGAACCTAAATTGGTTAGATATAAGAGTTTTGCGGGTAGATTTACGCAATTAAATAAATAACATGGTGCTGCATCATCAGAAATTTGACTTCGGCCATAAGTGCCTGATTGAAAAAGTTGTTATACAGGCACCTTTTCGGTATTCCGTTAACTTTCACGACGAAGCCTGTTTCATTTATTTCTCAGAAGGGAGGGCCAGGATCAACTCTCCTATTGAACAGGTAGCTGCTGCATCAGGGGAGGCGGTAATATTAAAATGCGGCAGCTATTTTGCAGATCTGCTGACATACAGTGAGGCCAACAGGTATGAAATTCTGGTGGTACACCTTTATAAGGATATTTTGCAAATGATATACAAGAATGAGATGCCCGCATTTGTTAAGAATGTTGAAAACAGGTCATTTGTCGGATATGTAGCATCGCATGATGTCGTAAAAAAATTTGTTGAAAGTCTTTATTTTTATTTCGATAACCCTGAACTGGTTAACGATGAACTGCTGGAACTTAAGTACAGGGAATTGATATTGTTACTGCTGCAAACTAAAAATAACAATTCGATCATAAGTTTATTTACTGATTTGTTTGCCCCGCGGAATGTTAGCATAAAAGAGGTAGTTAATAATCATATATTTTCCGGTTTATCGGTTGAAGATCTGGCTACCCTCACGAATTTAAGTGTATCCACTTTCACCCGCAGTTTTCAAACGCTGTTCAATGATACACCTGCTAATTACATAAAGCGGAAACGGCTCGAACGGGCAAAAGATCTGCTTGCAATGAGTGATTTATCTGTTAGTGAAATTGCCTTTCAAACCTGTTTTACCGATGTGGCCCATTTTTCCCGGTCATTTAAAACCGCTTATCATTGTTCTCCATCTGAATACCGGTTGTCCCTGAAAAAAATCTGATGTAAAAATGACCGGATTATTCAAAAGACTGACTTTTTTAAGCAAGGAAAAAGGGTGAGTACCGGCGAAATTTGCAATAGAATAGTTTAATATGAAAAGTATAAAGATGCTCAGCCTGGTGTCTGGCGTGGTTAGTTTAGTATTTGGTCTTTTAAAGTTTTTTAGTCCATTCAGGGATTGGTACCTCGCCCAAATAGAAAGCAGCGGGCTGCCTCAATATATGTATGCTGTTGGCATCGCGGGCGAAATAATAACAGGTGTTGCTTTTTTTCTTCCGTTCCTGGTATTGATGAATGACAGATCAAAACATTTGCTATTGATTCTGGCAAATTGTTTAATGATCTCCATTATGGTTGCCGCCACGGTAGTTCATTTGATCCGGTGGGTACCGTCCGGCGTTCTTCCCTTAAAAATAAAACCACCTGTTATCCCTATAATGTTTATGGCAATTGCTGTCTTCAACCTGACGAACCTGAATTATCTATATAGAAGAAAAGACCAGCATTCTTCGAACCAAAAGAGCCTTCAGATCCAATGACCTGAAGATTGCCCGCAAAAGCATTTGTCAATTATAGCCTCAATTACCTAAATAAAAAAAGGCCCTTTTTAACAGAGCCTTTTTTTATTAGTCGGGCATACTGAACAACGGCCTTCAGGGAGCTGTGGTACTGATAATGGAGTTATATTCTTCAAAGTTTCCGCCCCTGTTTCCACCTCCACGAATATACACATTGCCGTAGGCGTCCAAAGCCAGGGCCGTTGCAAAGTCATTAAAATTTGCAGCGCTGTTGTACCTGGCTACCCATTGTTGCTCACCCGCGGCATTATATTTCATGGTGACAACGTCCTGGCCTGTTCCGATACCTGCACTTGAACCTGTTACATACACACTACCATCATGGTCTGGCTCTTAGCGGGAGCAACAGCTATCTCATAACGTTCAGTTTCCTTGTTTCGGTCCAGCTTGTTGTGGCCGCTTTAACTGTGATGCGGTAATAATACATGCCATTCAATAATGCAGTTACATTGAAGTTAATATTGTGAAAACCTGCCGGTTTGTGTGCATCTACCAACGTTGTTATTTGTCTGCCGGCCATGTCAAACAGATTTATGGTCACATGGCCGGCAACCGGCATTTCGTAAACTATTTTAGTTGTAAACGCAGCAGGATTGGGGGCAACAGCAAGCCGGAAATGCGCGGGCAGATCATTGAGTCCTACGGAAGGTTGGCCGGGGGCAATCCTGGCATTCTCTTCAGCGCATGTACCCAACTGATCACCGTGGCTGATATGCCCTAAAGCAGCGGATTCAGGAATGCAAATCGTCTGGCCTTTATGACAGATCAGGACCTTATCGCCCCCGTTGCCACAGACAGGCAGTGGTTGGGAGTATTTTATAGTTGTTTGATCAAGCTCTACATCTAACCCAATACTTTGACTATACCCCGTGACATACACATTGCCTAAACCGTCAACTGCGCCAGAGCCGGAGGCATCCAAGCCATTGCCCGGGCCATTATATCTTGCTACCCATTGCTCAACGCCTGCCGTATTATATTTAATGGTTGCAAAGTCAGAATCGGTACCTTCCCCCATGCTTCCTCCTGTTACATAAACATTCCCATCCCTGTCCAGGGCAATCGAGGCTGCAGCGTCATGGCCATTACCGGGGCCATTATACCTTCTTACCCAAAGCTCATTTCCATTGGCATCATACTTAATGGTGGTAAAATCAAGATTTACCGCGCTGGGTTCAGCAGCGCTTTGTCCAGTAACGAACACATTATGCGACGCGTCTACAGCCACAGCTATCCCAAAGTCAAGTGAACTGGCAGGGCCATTATAAAATGCTGCCCACTGTTGATTTCCGTTTGTATCATACTTAACCGTAGCATAATCGTAATTATACATTTCATCAGTTGTACCGAAAGTTAATCCTGTTACATATACATTTCCGGATTCGTCTGCCGTTATGGCAAGTCCTTCATCATAATGATTCCTGGGGCCGTTGAACCTTTTAGCCCAAAGTTCCTGTCCGTTATTGTTATTATATTTAATGGTTATAAAGTCTGCATCCGGGTCTTCCTCAAACTCTTTATCAACTGTTCCGGTTACATAAACATTACCGGCCTCATCCAGGACCAATGCGGTAACACCAGCGTCATTATAGATGGCCGCCCACTGTTGAATGCCATCCCTGTTATACTTAATGGTGGCAATCCCCGAGATAGTCTCCTCTGCGTTCCACATGTCACCTGTTATAAAGACATTACCTTCATCATCCACAGCAACTGATTTGGCCAATCCTTCAATACCGTCGCCCCCGGGACCATTATATACAGCCACCCATTGCATAACTCCGGCCGGACTGTATTTTATTGTGGTTAAGTCCGCTCCGGTTACGTATACGTAGCCTTTGCGGTCTACTGCTATGGAAAGTGCGCCATAGGAAGAAGCACCATACCGGGCTTCCCATTGTTCTACACCAGCTGCGTTGTATTTTATAGTGCTGAATTCCATTTCGCCCGTTATGCGTTGCACTTCACCTGTTATATACACATTACCATCCCTATCGAGGGCAAGGTCTCTCGCTATATCTGTACGGTTACCTGGTCCGTTGTGCCTGGCAACCCATTCTTCTGTAACCTGGGCAAGAGTGGAGGTGTAGAGAAGAATAAATGAAAGAAACAACGATTTCATTAAATGAGTAATGTTTCTCATGATCAGTTAATTTGAGAATTAATAATAATTGCAAACATTATCATACCATTTACCGATTGCATCTCCCATAAGGAGAAGTAACTTAATTACCGTATGTATTGGCAGGCGCCGGACAGTGGAGTTATTGGAATAATTTGTTATGATACGTATGAAGAATCAATTGATAGCATACTTGAATTTTACAAAGTACGTCATTTGCCGCACCTGATCAATGAGCGTCGTCAGTTTTTACAGATCGCAATTAAAGTGTAATAGACAGATTCAATCTTCAACATCTGGCTTCAACATTCTTTATACAAATAGCTATTTGACGTTTCATAGCCTTTAATTCTTGAATTTTTTCATCTATTTGTAATAGCTTTTTATTTAGTACATCAAGCTGGGCGCTTTTACTAATCTTTTTTTGATACCATATATCAATAACCTCTTTAATTTCATTCAACGTAAAGCCTACCGCTTTGGCCATCTGTATAAATCGTAATTTATCGTCGGCATCTTCGGCATAAAATAAATAGTTATTGGTTTTTACGTCATCCCTTTTTTTGCCTTTAATGAGACCAGATTTTTCATAGAACCGGATTGTTCCAATAGGTATCCCGGTATCCTTCGACAATTGACTTATTAACTTCATTTTTATAAAAAATTAACAAACTATAGAGTATACTACATGGTTTTATTTTCCAAAAGTATTGTATATGTTTGATGAATCAATTAGTTTTTAAAATAAGTACGATGTATTCCGATCAGGAACTAATAACCAACCTGCCAGGTTTTGCCAGTCGATTCACAGATACTAACGGTATCAATTTGCATTACGTTGAAGGGGGTATCGGGGAGCCTTTGATCATGCTGCCTGGATGGCCGGAAACGTGGTGGGCATATCATAAAGTAATACCTTTGCTTGCTTCAAAATACCGGATTATAGTTGTGGACTTAAGAGGAATGGGAAGCTCCGGTAAACCATTAGCAGGGTACGATAAGAGAAACATGGCAAAAGATGTGTATGAACTAATGCAAAATTTAGGTTACAGCAGTGTTCATATTTGCGGACATGACATAGGCGCTCACGTAGCTTTTAGCTTTGCTGCCAATTATCCTGAAGCAACACGTAAACTAATTATGATTGATACACCACATCCCGACGAATCCATGTATCAGTTACCTATGCTGCCCATACCGGGTTTAAGCTATACTTATCCCTGGTGGCTGGCTTTTAATCAGGTGAAAGATCTTCCGGAGGTTCTTTTGGCAGGAAGGATGAGGCTGGTAATAGACTGGGTATTCAACGCTTTATTAAAGAATGCCAATTGCATAACTGACTTTGATAAGAGTGTTTATAGCCAATCCTATGATTCGCCTGAAAGCATCCGATCTTCCAATTCGTGGTATCAGATGTTTACTCAGGATATTCAGGATATCAAAACTTACCCCAGGGTTAATGTGCCGACGATTGGGATAGCCTCTAATAGCAGTTTTGAAATGCTTAGCGGTTTCCTAACGAAATTTTGTACTGACATAGAGATTGAAAAGATTGAAGATAGTGGCCATTTTCTGCTTTTTGAGCAGCCACAAGATGTTGCCAGTTGTATAAAAGGTTTTCTGCAATGATTACGCATTTAAATACTGTCTTTAGTCCATAACCAGGCTAAGCTGATCGCCTACAGCTGGTTTGTCCGATCCTTCCTCCTGAGGGCGCTTTTCGCGCCTGATGCCGGTGACACCCGTCACCGGCCTTATCTGTAGCCGAATATTAAAGACGTTAAACCTTAAATTGTATCAGGCTTTCCCACATTTGTATAATACTCAATCATTACCTGCAAATTAGTTTTGTGTCATAATAAATGAATAAAAATTATGAGTAAGACAATTTTACGGGTTCGTTTGCAATGATCTGAAATAGGTATAATATTCGACATGATCTTTGTCATGTCGACAATCGTAAATTTAATTTAAATTAGAATAGTAATTTATCAATTGGTTCGGCGGTATCCGTCAACATCCAATCCTGCACTAGCTCAATGAAAGATAAATAGTTTTTATCCTCCGCTAAGAAAAGCTTCCTGAACAGGTTCAAATACCTGATTACTAAAACTAAAAACTAAAATTAAAATGGGACCGATTTTAATGATTGCAGACGACGATGCGGATGATGTAGTTATATTTAAAGATCTGATTAAAGAGATCTTTGAGGTAAGTTCGCAGACGTATACTCTTCACACTGTATTTGATGGCGTTGAACTTATGAAGGTGCTTGATACACTGCCTGCACTGCCTGATGTACTTTTTCTTGACATTAACATGCCTTTGAAAAATGGCATGAATTGTTTAAGAGAAATTAAAGGCAATGAAAAATACAAAAATATGCGTGTTATCATGCTTTCTACATCTACTTTCTATGCACACGTGCGTTTAGCTTACGAAAGCGGAGCAGAATTATATATTATAAAGTCACACAATTTAGAAAAAATGAAAAGGGAGATCGAGGCTGGAATATTCTTTCCTATGCGTTCGTCGATATTAAATTATACATGATCATTGTCAATATCTGGTGCATTGGCATGGCAATTCTGCGTCGAAAGAAATTTATTTAGTAAATATTATTATGATGATCACTGTTAAACTGAATAATATCCGGCGCGTTTACGTAACTGTTATTGTACCTGAAACGTAAGTTGGTATTAATGGTAAGCTTGAACGCATCATGCTGCAGTGACTTTCTGGGAAAATACATGAACCGTAATTCTATTGTTCCAAACAAAATATTCTCATTGCGAGCTCGCAAGCCCCCTCCTAAACCAAAATAAAATCCCGAATTATCAGCATTTTTTTGTTTTGGTGTAATGAGTGCTATATCGGCGGTTGCAAAAGTTGCAAACTTATAGCCCAATGCTTTGTGTTTTAGAAAAAATAACATTTCCGTATGCATACTGAATCGCTGATCTCCACTTGCCGAATCAAAAGAAATAAATGGAAGCCCAAATACATTATTAATCCCAAGCGGTTCAAGCCCCATGCGGTTAAATTGCTTCGTATAACTCAATCTTAAGTATTGCCGAATTTTTAAATTTTTATAGCTAAATACACGACTAAAGATACTTGCACCCGTTAAAACGGCTGCATCCTGAACTTGGCTTTTATTTAAAAACGTGCCTGCCCGAAAAAAATACTGCCGAACATATCCTCTGTCTGTTACATCATACAGGTTTGCATCAACCCCTGTATAAAACCTTTTAATGTTTAATTGTTTATACCAACCCGTAGTTAAAGCTATATTGTAACCATAAGGAACATCTTCTGTGATGCCAAAACCAAAAACGTAATTGGTTTTATAAAAGTTTTGCCTGAAAAAAGTGAACTGAGCCAGTATGGCTTCCCGGTCGTTGAATTTAAAACTGAATCCTTCTTTTACCTGATAAGGGACCTTATTAAATCTGTTTCGGAAATAGCGAATGCTGACGAATTGCCTGTTTAAAATGGATTTCATGAACAGGAATTTGCGCACTCCCAGGTTATACCCAAGCCATGCATCATAAGTATCGTAACGATAATGATAAAACAGGGTGTCGGGCTTTACATAATTATTATAAGTCTGTTTATGAGTGAGATGTAAAGCACCTGCAAAATGCAGGTATTGTGACACTAAAGGCTTTTCAATTGCCACCAGCCAGGTATGTTCATCATTGGTGCCATCGTGCAGATCAGAGTTGATTGATGAATAACCAACGGTGGCATTAATGAATGTATTGGCTATACTGTTTTTTTTATAAAGGATTGCATAGCCAAAATGAGGATCCCTGTTATTTTCAAGCAGTGTGGTAAACTGAACATTTTGTGCCGTTCCCATTATATTGGCATCACCCATTCTTGCTTTAAACCGATTTCTGGTGGCGTGGTTCAGTTCAAAAGTAATACTAAGAAAGTCTTTGGTTACAACTATCAAATCAATGGAATCGGGTTCATTCTCAATCGTGCTCACGAATATCCGTGCATCATGTATATAATCCAGTGACCGTAGATGCCGTTCATTGTCTGCTACTACATTAGCATTGAGTGCAGTTTTTTCTTTGATAAAAAGATTGTTTCGTATTGTTTTTTCTCTTGTTATCCTATGCAGGTGCTTTATAAATTCTTTTCCGAAATAACTGATTTCTTTCGCTGTATCTGTAACTGTTTTATCAAACCCGAATTCCTTTATCAGTATATGCCTGATACCCTTACCCTGGTAAGGCAAAAACGGCCATTCATTTTTATTGATAAGTAAACCTGGTTCCAGAGATGTATCTGCACTTTTTCGGGTTATTACATTTATGAAAAAACGGAAAAACGTTTTATTTTTTTGGGGCAAACCACTTGCCGTAGAATCGTTATTTTGAGCATATACACAACAATTAGGTAGTAATGCAAAACAAAAAGTAATGCAAAAACAAATAATATTTTTTGCCGTTAATATAATTTGTAAAATCTTCTTCCCTTGCGAATTATTTATTATTCCGGGTCGCAATGTTTTTGTTATGAAATTCCCTTGAAATCCAAATATTAAATAGGATAGAGGTCATTGTACAGTATGATCTTTGTTATCTATTCCGGAGGAACAATATATGTAATATCAATAAAAATGCTATTGGCATATAAACTATATAAGAAGATCTCTGACAACAATCAAACAACACATTGAGCCAGGTCATTTGAAATGAGATTCCGGTATTATAACTTTAACTAATCGTTTTATACTAAAAACGTACGTAATTACTTAATAAAAAATAAATTTATGTCAAACTTACTTTACATTATAGCCGTTATACTCATAATTGGGTGGCTGGTCGGATTTTTCGCATTTCATGTTGGCGGAATCATTCATATTCTGCTTGTTATCGCAGTTATTGCAATCATAATAAGGATAATTCAAGGTAGAAAAGTACTTTAAATTGCCCGATGATTTTTGAAAGAAATGAACTTTGCCGGTTACAACAATGTTTTGCGGCATGACATTTTATAGAAACACAGTTTCCAGTTCATTTCATGTATCCAACTTGTGATTTGCAGGAAAACCATCACATCATGATTCTGCTTATTTTACCTTAATCAATAAAATAGAAAAATGAAAGGATTTAAAATAAGTATCGATAAAGCAACAGTAGACAATATTAGTTTCCGACGCGTATTATACACTTCGAAACATTGCCAACTGGTACTTATGAGTCTTAAACCGAAAGAGGATATCGGCGAAGAAACCCATCCCGACAATGATCAGTTTTTTCGAATAGAAGCAGGTCATGGAAAATGTATAATAGATGGCCATGAATATGAAATAAAGGATGGAGATGCAGTTGTAGTTCCGGCTGGGGCAAAGCACAATATCATTAATATGGATAGTGCTTCAGATTTAAAAATGTACACCATTTATTCCCCTGCTCATCATAAAGACGGCATAATACGTTCTACCAAAAAAGATGCTGAAATTAATGGGGTGGAATTTGATGGTGTTACAACCGAGTAGTTTACCGGCCGCTGCAGCAACCTATATTTGCCGGAAGGCGTGGGAATCACCAACGAAATGCCAATTTGCATTAAAATGAGGTATTTGTTATCTTCATTGAATGGAAAATAAGGAAGGTTATAATAGTTACCGGATCGCTGTTCCGTTGGCATTCGAAGAATTGCTTTCACATTTTTATTTTGCCGAAAACAAATCCGGCACTGTAGTTACTCAGACATTGTTGCCCTCTTTCCAAACAATTATGGTTTTTTGCTTTGGCGCGCCTGTATCTTTCACAACCAAAGAAAATGATGAGGTGTCAGTAGAGAAATGCCTGGTGATTGGCCCAATCAAACAGGCTTTCGATTATACATTGCCGCCCGGGTCAGAAATACTGGTAGCCAATTTTAAAGACGATGCTTTTTTCCGTTTTTTCGGAAATGCCATTCTAAAACAAAATATTGCTGTACACCCTGATGAATTATTAAACGAAAACTGTTTCACTCTTTTATGGGCGGAATTAAGTAAAATAACAGGAAATGAAAGCCGGATCGATCACATACTTAATTTTAGTACCCCATATATCAGAAACCGAAGCCAGATAGCTGGTCAAATAGCAGGTTTTGACACAAACAACCTGAGCCCGGTAAAAGAAATTTCTGATAAGAACGGGGTATCGGAAAGAACAGTCCAGCTGAATCATAAAAAATATTTCGGCTACTCTGCTAAAGAGATTACCCGCTATCACCGATTTTTAAAAGCTATACAGCAGATACAATCAATTGCTTCTTCAAATGATGCGGGTATGGACTGGTTCGAGGTTATTGATGAATGCGGTTATTACGACCAGAGCCAGTTCATCCACGACTTTAAACATTATTTAAACCTTAGCCCATCCAAATACCTGAAGTTCCAGCAAAGCATCTGCAACCCCAGATCCTGAGTTTCGTTTTCTTACAATTTTAGAAGATCAACAGAAGCCAATTTTGTGTCATCAAATAACATTTAAAAATTATTTTATGACACAGACAAAAATTCTTATTTCCGGTGCCACCGGTAATGTAGGCTCCCAGTTAGTAAGACGTCTTGCAGCGTTAAACACGCCGTTTAAAGCCCTGGTACGTAACAGCGACAACATCGAATTGCTAAAAAGCCTGCCACAGGCTGAGATCATCATCGGTGACCTGGCTGATGAACCGAAGTTGATCGATGCAATGCAAGGCATCGAAAAAGCATTCCTGCTTACCAACTCATCAGAACATGCAGAGCTGTTGCAATTGAATTTTGTACATGCGGCGCACCGTTCCGGCATAAAGCATCTTGTAAAGTTATCCCAATTTGCCGCCAATGAAAATTCTCCTGTTCGTTTCCTTCGTTACCATGCCAGGGTTGAAAACAAGGTCAAAAAGTTGGGATTGAGCTATACATTCCTTCGTCCGAATTTGTATATGCAGGGACTGATCGCGTTTAAGGATTATATTAAAAAAGACGGAAAGTTTTACGCATCAGTGGGTAATGCCGCCATCAGTGCAGTGGATATCAGAGATATTGCAGCGGTTGCCGCCAAAGCATTGACTGAAACTGGACATGAAAATAAAATCTACAACATTACAGGAAAGGAAGCCATCACCCACTATCAGATGGCAGATATTTTTTCCCGTGTGCTCGGAAGAAAGATCATGTTTATTGATGTTACACCTGATCAAATGGAAGAAGCCATAAGAGCCGCAGGATTTCCAGAATGGCAGGTGAAAGGATTGATTGAAGACTATGCGCATTATGCCCGGGGCGAAGCAGCAGTAATTTATAATACAGTGAGCGATGTGACTAATATTGCGCCTACAGGTTTTGAGCAATTTGTGAATGACTACAAGGAGTTATTTAAGTGACAAATCATGTGCGTAACAGCACTTTACAAATGACTGCTGCCCAGAACTGTTTACAAACATATGAACAATGAGATGATGTTCCAATTAAGCACTGATAACGTATACCATAATTGTCTTCAAATTTTAAGGCACTTAAAAAATATGATAACAAAAATAACATATATGGCAGTCACAATTTTGATTGCTATGGCGCTGCTTATAGTTTGCCTGGAAGTCTTCAGTACTTACCCAACCCAGGCGATTGTCTACAATACAAACGCCCCTGTTCAATGTATCAAGACAATAACCATACATTCCACCCCTAAAAAAGTATGGACAATATTGAGCGATGTCAATAAATGGGAAACATGGGAAAGCGATAATAAAAACCCTGTTTTAAAGGGAGATTTTAAAGCCGGCAATTCATTTACCTGGAAATCTAATGGTCTTTCTATACGTTCTGAAATTAAAATAGCTGAACCATTTTCAAAGATCGCCTGGTCAGGCCCGGCATTCGGAACATTTGCAATTCATACATGGACATTTACCGCTCTTCCTGACGGATATACAAGGGTCGAAATAAGAGAAAGCATGCAAGGTTGGCTGGTAACGTTATTTAAAAATAAGTTTCAAACTGGTCTTGAAACATCTCTCGATAAGTGGTTGGCATCCCTTAAGGAGGAAGCGGAAAAATAGAGATTTTAGCCCAGACGCAACCAGGCTACCGGAGCCTTCAAATCGTGGGATTTGAAGGCTCCGGAAAATTTTGGTCGTGACAACTGGGCAATTGTGCAGAGAAGCTCGTTGTGGCAATGTACTAATTCAGCCCCTTAAAATAGCCAGAATAACCGATACTTTCTATACCGGTCTATCACCTGAATTGCACTTTACTATACAAGTTCTATGCAATTCCTATGCAATTCCTATGCAATTACCAGGCGGAAAATGGCTATCTTGTAAGCAACTGCAATACTATCACCTACCACTACCAGTATAGTAATCTACCACTCATTATGAAGAAGAAAAAAACGCCGTTAAACCGTAAGCGGGTGCTTACCGACCCGGTTTTTGAACTTACCCGTCAAAATAATACCGAGTTTTCCCGTGCAGGCACAGCCAACCGCCTGCTGCACCAGGCCTTTATCCCTGGATGATGGGCTTACCGCCATTTCAATGTTTGAGAGACCATTAAACAGGTACTGAAATTTTACAGCATCACTGCCGGGCCGTTCGGGTGAAGGACAATTACATCTGAACAGAAATGAGAAGTACAAGGGGGAGTGCGGTTTTGCCATATTGGGAGACTAATATTTTTCTTTAAACATGGAGGTTTATACCCGATCGTGGTTGGGCAGAATTTATCGCAGTCACGCTTTTCCTCTAAATACCGGAAACCTGCTATGCTCTCTATAATTTTCAATCTGCTGCATGTTCTTTAATTACTTCATATCTTCCAGCAATTACAAAATCCACTTCTACATTTGCTATCATGTGCTGTGGATTGGCTGTCTTAGGTGCCAATACCCGCATTTGGCTACAACCTAACTCAATTTGGCAACATGGAAAGTTGAACTTCTTCGGATTTTTGCACTGAAAAATAAATTATGCAAAAGACGATTTTTATAACTGGCGCTTCATCGGGCTTGGGAAAGGCAACTGCAAAGTTATTTCAATCAAAGGGATGGCGTGTAATTGCCACTATGCGCAACCCTGAGAATGAAACTGAACTAAAAGAGCTGAAAAATGTTATTATTCTAAAAATGGATGTAACGGACCCGGTTCAAATTGAAGACAATTTTCCACTGCGGATCAAATTGCATCTGTAATTTTGGAAGCGGCCACAGATAATAAAGATCAACTTCGGTACATCGGGGGTATCGATGCTGCTACCATTTATAACGGAAGATTACAGCTTGGGGCTGAATGCCAGTATCGCGATATAAAAACAATGTTCACTTTTTAAAAAGAATAATTTTAGTTAATGATAGTCATTACAGGCGCAACCGGCAAAATTGGGTCAAAAACAGCTATTCATTTAATAAATAAAGGCATAAAAGTAAAAGTTATAGGCAGAAATGCCGATGCTTTACTGGCGTTAAAAAACAAAGGCGCGGTAATCGCAGCAGGCAATATGAACAATGTTGATTTCCTGAGTAAAACCTTTATAAATGCAAAGGCGATACTTTTAATGCTGCCGCCAGATAAAAATTCACAAGATTTTGGTGCGTTTCAGGATGAAATAGGGGAGGCTCAAGTGCAGGCAATATCAAATAGCGGGTTAAAAAATGTTGTTTTTATTTCCTCCCAGGGAGCAGACGATATATTGCATACTGGTACGGTAAAAGGGTTGGGCAGGCAGGAAATACGGTTAAATGCTTTGCCTGCCGATGTAAACGTTTTAAGTTTGAGACCTGCTGCGTTCATGGAAAACTGTATTGAATCACTTCGGTTATTTAACACGATAGCTACACCTTTACGGCCTGAGATAAGCACCGCGTTAATTGCCACTGATGATATAGCTCACTTCGCAGCTCAGCAGTTATTTCGTTTAGATTTTAAAGGAAAGACACATCAGGATTTGTTGGGAGACAGAGATTATACACAAAAAGAAATCGCTGAAATAGTGGGAAAGGCTTTAAGCAGAACAGCAATGGAATACCAGCAATATTCATATGAAGATTATAAAAATTCGCTTTTAAAAACAGGCATGTCAGAAAGCAGAGCCGACATGATAACAGAGCGGTACAGGGCGATTAATGACGGATATTTCAACAACGTGGTTCGTGATGAAGTATCCACGACGCCAACTACTTTGAAACATTTTGCAGAAACAGTGTTGAAATCGATATTTGAATAGTTCTCAAATGTCGCCTTCAAAATACCTGGAACAGTTTATTCTGGTGAATAAGGCAACCAGGTATGAATTGGTTGAAAACTACAGAAGCAGGAACAACCTGGTTAATTTTACCAATCAGTTTGTGACACATATTGCCAACCGACTGAAAGATACGCCAATTATTCCCCATCAAACAACTAACGGATATATTAGACTGATCCGCTATCAAAGCAGGAATCTTATTACACCGCTTGTGAACGACATCATCACAGCTGAACTTATCGGGACTACTTGCGTGCTCACAAAGACGAACACAGAAGCACTTCATATTGCAGGTCTTCTATTGAAAAATGGAATTCATGCGAAGTTGATTCAAACTAATGACGGCTTTAGCCTTTTTAACTTACTGGAAGTAAGGTACTTTCTAAGCCTATTGAATGAGGTTGTAGATCTATTCGTAATTAGTGATGAAGTTTGGGATAATGCAAAACGGGAACTGATAGACAAATTCCGCACTAGTACCAACTTGGATATTTCCCTCAATTTGATCAGAGATTTTGAATCTACTAATACAAAGAAAAAATACAAATCCGACTTGGATGTTTTAATTCGCGAATCCAGGCTGGAAGATTTTTTCAACGAGAATGGAGAGGCAATTTTCGTATCAACCATCCATAAAGCCAAAGGAAAAGAGTTTGACAATCTATTCTTAATGCTTGAGTCTTTCAGCATTGACACCGATGAGGTCAAACGCTTGTTGTATGTTGCCATGACGAGAGCAAAACAGAATTTGATAGTACATTCAAATTCAGGCCATTTTGACGGGTTTTCAGAAGAAAATCTGGAACGAATGGAGGATCGGGAAGTTTACTTGTCGCCAAACGACGTTGCTATGCATTTAGGTTACAAAGACGTTTGGCTGGACCATTTCATCGAAAGGCAGGAGTTCATTTCTAAACTTTCGAGTGGAGATATTTTGATTTTGAGAGGAGACGAATGTTTGAATTCAGAAGGACAATCAATCTTGAAATTTTCAAGATCTTTCGTTGCGCAAATTGAAAACATGAGAAGTATAGATTATGAATTGAAGCGTGCCAGGGTGAACTTCATTATCTATTGGCTGAAAGAAGGAACAGAACAAGAAATAAAAATCATTCTGCCAAAAGTTGTTTTTGAAAGGATAAGCTAATTCCGCGCCTGAACTGCATTTCTGAAAGTGATAAAAATAAACAAGGCAGCATTTCTGCTGCCTTGTCCAGTTTAGTCGGGCAGACTGGACGATTGTCTAACTCATTGCTCGAAGATTTAATGAAAATAAAGAACTTGAATATTCGGTAAATAACAATATGTAAGTCGCATCCAGTAATCAGATGGGTGGCACATAGAAAAATTTTATTCTTTATACAGAGTCCATGTTCCCATACAAATGTATTCCTGCGGGTATCCTCTTTCGGCAAACAAAAACCGATGACGTACAGTTTCGGGATACCACATTGCATGGGGCGAACTGCGTGGAATCACCTGCATCGTGCTTCATGTCCGTCATCCAGACAGCAAACTCCTGGTACTTCCAAATGTGAGACAGGCACCTATTGGAATAGTTTTGCAATCCGGCATAAAAAGATATAAATAAAAAAGCCTCTGGTTTTACGAGAAGCTTCTTCATTTTGTCGGGACAACTGGGTGTCTAACCGATTTATCCGGGAACTGCATGTTTTGCAAGGAATGGTAACAACATATAAAGCCAACCGGGCACATTAGTTCCTTATAGTACTTTCAGGAACTGAAAATACCTCGTTTTACCTGACTTTCTTCTCACTTCTGCAAAATACACACCGCCTGGCAGGGCTAACACATCGATGCTGATCTTTTCCTGCCTGCCGGTATTGTTAATCATTAGAAGCCTGTTGCCTGAATTGCTGAATACATTTATCGTCGAAACCGGGTCCGATCGATTTTCGTCCTGGACATATAATTTCGAGCTTACAGGATTGGGATACCAGCGGTAACCAGCATCCGCTAACGAAATATCGGTTATAGCTGTATTTACATTGATCCTCATGGCGATTGCGTTGCTTGTAGCCGTGCAACTTGCACCGGTCCTGCACACACATCTTATCTTATCGCCGCTTGCAACCGGTGTATAGATTATCGTATCTCCCGCAGTTCCACTGATGTTCTGCCATTTGTGCTGGCGGGTGCTATCCTGCCATTGATATTGTATATCCGTACCGGAATAGGTGGTGGTAGCCGTTAGTCGGTTTTTGGCTCCTGCTACCACTACTGTATCCCCAAAAATCATGATATCGGGTGCAGGAGTGGCTGTAATGACTACCGGCGTGCTGGCGGCAGTATTCGGACTGGCGCAGGAAGCGTTGCTTTGTAGCGTAACAGCAACCGTTGTATTTTTCGTGATCGCGCTAATGGTATAGTTTGGTGAATTATTTCCTACAGTCACGCCATTGTTTTTCCATTGATAAACAGGCGCGGAACCCGCGTTCAAAGGATGAGCCGTAATGATGAGGGCGCTTCCGGCGCATACGGTGGTATCATTGATGGAAAGGGAAACGGAAGGCACCACCACACTGTTCACGGTCATGGTAATGATGCCGCTGGTTGCCTGAGGTTGAAGGCGGCATGCCGCAGGGCTGGTAAGCGTACACTGAACGATATCCTTATCCTGCAATGTGGCGCTGTTGAATATGTTTGAATTTGTACCCGTATTAATTCCATTAACCGTCCACTGATAGCTGGATACCGGGCCGGCATTCTGTGGAGTTGCTACAAACAACGCATTGGTTCCGCTACAAATGGCAGGAGTTGTGGTTGAGATTCGAACGGACGGCGCACTCGTATCAGTTATTGCCATTTTAAGAACATTGCTCAGGGCAGGGTTGGGGTATGCGCAAGTGGCATCGCTTTTCATTAATACCTGCACGACGTCATTTTTTTTGAGGCGCGAGCTGGTAAATATCGCATTATTGATCCCCTGGGATACGTTATTTACCTTCCAGTCATATACCGGCTGGCTGCCCGTATTCACAGGTGTTGCCGTAAATGAAATGGGTGTTCCCGCACAGGCCGTCAGGTCAGATGCGCTTATCTGTACGGAAACAGTAGCGCCATTTACATGCACAGTGATGACATTGCTGGTATCTCTTTTGTCGAAGTTGCAGATGTCATTATAGATGTGAATCACCCTCACCTGGTCTCCATCCTGCAGCGTATTGGTTGAAAATGTATTGTCAGAATAGGCGCCGGTGACGTTCTTTCCATTAACCATCCATTGCCATAAATAAACATGTTTATAACCTGTAGAGTCAGTGGCGGTAAACTTTACATTCGTGCCAAGACAGAAAGTAGTGTCAGTAGCTTTAACAATTAAACCAGGACTGGGTGTATAGTTCAATTGCAACACAAAAGTGCTGCTATAACGTCCATCAACAATGCACCGGTATTTATAACCGTTCCACGAGGCAGGGGTATTGGTGAATTGCAGGGTATTCGTGGCTTCGCCGGCCAGGTTGGCATTATGAACGACATTGGTAAACCCGCTGCCGGTATCCTGCTGCCATTGATAAGTGTTCCCGCTGATATCTGACGCCAGCCTGTTGCCACCTTGTCTACTCGTACACATGGGCGTGATTACTGGAGCATTGACCGTATTTTTATACACAACGATTACGCCATCACTAGCAGCAAGGTCAGGCTTGCCATCCCCATCAAAATCCGCCGCCCCAACTGAATATGGAAAGATGCCAGTGGAGTTGGCGCCAGGTCCATATACCAGGCTGTCCAGTATGGGAGTGCCGGGCAGGGAACTATTCTTTTCTATGATGAGTTGGCGAGATCCGGAATGGGCAAAAACTACATCAGGCCTCACAGTGCCGCTGAAATTGGACACGCATCCTCCACGGCCGCTAATAAAGTTATCAGTGTGCAGACGCATGACAACAGGCGGCAAAAAGGAAAAGTTACCCATCGTACTGTTGCTTCGCAATATGCAGATAGTCTGGTCATTGCAAATTACAATATCTGATTGGCCATCCATATCGAAGTCAACAATTGAAATAAAACAGGCTTGAAAACTGATGCCCGGTACGCTTATTCTGACAAAGGAGGCGAAAGAAATATTTCCCCGGCTGCTGGTATTCCGAAACAATAGAATACTGCCAGTAAAGCTATTGCTGCTGGTTTGGGGGTAGGCGACAACATCTTTCAACCCATCGCCATCTAGGTCGCCTGCAGCGAGCCCCTCAAGCGTTTCCGAAGTATTGAAGTTTTGTGTGGCGCCAAAAGACAGGGAGCCCGGCACACTGGTATTCCTCATTACACATACCCGATAGTCGCTAAATGCCGTAACCGCAATATCATTTTTTCCGTCGTTATCAAGATCTGTAATTACAGCAACCTGGGTGCCTTTTCCGGCAGGGACCAAGTATTCCTTATCGAACGAAACAACGCCCGGATTGCTGGCATTCCGAAGCACCTTCACAAACCCCTGATTTGTTGGCACCGCAAGATCGGGACGCCCGTCGCCATCCAGGTCGTTTACAGCAAAACGACCGAATGTGGGAAAGAAATTATAACCGACATTCACTCTTGATGCAAAGGAAAGCCGTCCCCCTGTAGTAGTATTACGGAGCACCGCCAGCGAGTCGCCCTGTCCCCCTGTATGTATATTCACAACCAGGTCAGGTTTTCCGTCACCGTCGATGTCTTTCCCCTGGATGCCACTGGGACTTCCGATGCCAGTATTTATAATGAAGCCCTCGGTAAAAGAATTAGGAGTAAAATTCGCAGCGCTGTCAGCGAACGGCACATGGAAACGGGCCGGGGATTCGCCCAAAAGGCCATTGTCTTTGTTAAGCACCTGAACAGTACCCAGGCTTGCCCCAACTGGCACCGTACATACAAGCTGTCCGGAAGAAGCCGACTGTAAAGTCGCCGGAACAGTTCCAAAAAAAACGTTGTTCTTTGAAGCGGTTGCACTAAATCCGCTGCCGGTGATTGTTACGGTGGTTCCTGGCATACCCGCTGCGGGACTAACGGTCTGGATTACCGGAGGTAATGAAGCGGGTGGTGGATTATAGGTGAATGCGCCAACCGGAACGATGCCATAGAACTGCTTCAACGTAATGGTTCCTGAAGCACCGCCGGCAACCACAGCTGTAATCACCGTATCTGACAAAACAGTAAAGGAAGCCGCGGGCGTACCGCCAAACGAAACCCCGGAGATGTTGGAGAATCTTGAACCGGAGATCGTAACGAACGTACCTGTACTGCCCGATTTTGGGTACCACGAGGATGCTTTCGCGACGCCTCCTGCATAAAACTGCGGGTATTTTGTGAGGGTATCGGAAATCCCTCCGGCAGAAACGATCAACTGTATGGTATCCACGCTTCTGACGATATCATGGGTATAGGTTGCGTTGTAGTTTGTACTTACCAATGATCCGTTAACCAGCCATTGGTATGTGCACCCTGTTCTGGAAAAATTCAACAGCTGAACGGTGCCGGCCATATACATTCCGGTGGTGTCTGCTTTAAAATAAGCAGCAGCTATTGGGGGGCCGCCGCCGTTCGTCGTCATTTCAAGGAACCCATGGCCACCGCCGGCCCACAGCTGTGTTGCGGAAAAGCACTGCAGGTCATTGTGACAATAACCCAGGTATGTGAAATCAGTTTCCCTTGAGAGCGGTTCCCAGGTTACGCCGCTGTTGGTTGTTTTATAAACCCGGTAAGGAGCCACCAGGGCATAGCCGGTATTGACGTCGGTAAACCGCATCTTATCGCAATTGAAAGGAGTGGCGTCAACATCATTTTGCAGGGTCCATTGCAAGCCTCCATTTGTAGTTTTATAAAAGTAGCGGTTCTGATCGTTATACATGCTTAGCCACCCCACGTTGGCGTCAAGGAAATAAGCATAGGTAAGAGTACCAGGCTGAGGCAATGTTACGCGCTGCCACCATGCTCCGCCATTGGAGGTCTTTAATAACTTGCTTCCATTATAGTGCGTACTTATCGCAATTACATTATTGTTATCAATCGCTTCGAGATGGTCAAACCAGGTGGCGGAATACGCTATTTGCACAGACCAGTTCATCCCTTTGTCTGTCGTCTTCAGAATACGGTCTGCGTCAACAGCATAGCCGATATTATTATTTTGAGGAAAAACGATGTCCTTTATCCCGGTCCTCAGTGCCAAAGGATCAAACTGTGAATGGAATACCAGCTTAAAGGAATTTCCGCCATCGGCGGAATATAAAATAGCTGGTACCAGACCATAATCTCCGTATACGATAAGGGTATTTTTATCGAAGGCCTTCACGCCCCCGATTCCGAACCCAAAGGTGACATTGATGTTCGTATAGCTGCCGTAATTGACGTTACTGTTGGTGATATATTTCTTTGTATAAGTTCTGCCGCTGTCGGCAGTATAGCCTATCCATTTCGAAAAAGCCACATAACCCTCATTAGGCGAATAAAAACTTATTTTATTCAGATGGTTATCGGCATCAGCATCTTGATACATCTGCCGCATCTGCGCCCAGGTGGGCGAAAGGGAAAGAAAATAAATAGTAACAAGGGATAGGAAGCCTTTAAAGGCAGTTTTCAGGTAGAGCAGAGGCATTGATGTATGTTTAAGGGCAATATTGGATACAAATATATTCATTTTAATGTACCATGAAAGCCGGATGAGTTGGATCGTAGTAGCGGTGTACCATAGCCGCGTAAAAAAACAGCTCATCTCTTTCACAATGACTGCAGGAAACTGGAGTAATAATTAAATCTCCTGGCCAATTTCACTCCAAAGTATTGTAAATTAATATTTTACTTTATGTTTTTTGCCTAAAAGAAAGACTTGAAGTAACTTGTAACTTATATGGTAGCATTTTTCCAAAATAACTGATATACTCAATGAATCGAATATTCCGTACATGCTTTCAGGCAGCGTAGCAATGAGTATATACATCTTGCCATGAGCGACACGGGATTTTGATTTTTATAATTCATCTTGAACAAAAGATATTGATCGCTTCATTCAGCATTTTAAAGACGGTTATTCGATTTAATCCCACTTACCTATTTAGGCAAATCGATCCTTATTCAATAAAGTTTCTAAAACAAAACTGGACAAATCCACAGTTAGATTTGTCCAGTTGAGGTCGGGCAGACTGGACAATTGTCGAACTGCTTACTTAAGAATCTAGTTGAATTTCAGAGAATTAGACATGTTATTCAA